>CAYUSL010000833.1:0-2259 GCA_964447125.1 uncultured bacterium
CGTCTCGGTGACGATCTCGCGGGTGCGCCGTCCCGAATAGCCATTCCAGCCCGCGGGAATCAGCACGTAGGTGGCGATGCCGGCGTTCACGGCGGCGGCGGCTTGCGCCACCGACGCCACCGGCGCCGCGCCACCCATGTGCACCGTGGCGGCGAAGCGCAGACTCTCGACGCCGAGATTGGCGGCGATCTCCTCGGCGCTGCCGAGGTTCGGGAACGGCATGACGCCGTCGATCTGGCGCGGCGTGAGGCCGGCGTTCTCGATGGCGCGCATCGCGGCGCGAAGCTGGATGCCGAGCTGGCTCAGGCCCGAGCCCGGCGCGCGGCAGTACGTGGTCTCGCCGATGCCGACGATGCACGCCTTGTCGCGCAGCTTGCGCGTCAGCTTGAGCGTGGGGTTGGGGTTGCGGGTGGGCACGTAAGGACGTCCTCCTCCCTGGCGGGACCCGCTCCGTCGGGTCCGTGTTGCGACGATCGATCCGGCGCCGACGGAGCGGCGCCCTCCAGCCGGATGCTGGAACGCGATCAGCCCTTCTTGACGCGCTTCGTGGTGTCGATCTTGGCGAGCTTCGCCAGGTTCTTGCCGAGGAAGCCCGCGCGCATCTCGTCGGTGATCTCCTTGTAGCCCCACTGCTCGCGAAGCTCCTTGGGGATCTGGAAGGTGCGCATGAAGTCGACCACCCGCGGCATGTCGTCGAACGCGAGATCGAGCCCCATGACGATCTTCTCGGGCTTCACCCACTGCAGCGCCTCGCCGATCATGTGGTAGCCGCGGTAGGGCGCGCACTGGAGCCAGCCGATGATGCCGGAGAGGCTCAAGTAGAGGTTCTGGTGCTTGCCGGCGAGTCCCATCAGGCACTCGTGATACGGCCAGCCCATGTGGTACGCGATGATCTTGAGCTGGGGGAAGTCGATGCAGACGTCGTCGAGAAGCTCGGGATGGGTGTGCTTGTTGGGCTGTGGCATCACGTACGCCATGCCGGTGTGGACGGTGAGAGCGATGTCGAGCTCGATCGCTTTCTCGTAAAACGGCCACAGTCGCCGGTCGTTGAGCGGCCCGTCGTCCTCGGGGACGTAGACCTTGCAGAGCTTGGCGTTGCCGTTCTTGACCAGGTACTCGAGCTCCCAGATCGCGTGCTTGACACCGCGCTTCAGGATCGGCCCGACGTTGCACTCGAGATACATGCGGTCGGGATAGGGCGCGATCTCCTTCATGATGAAGGCGTTGGTGGACATGCAGGTGACGCCGCCCGAGACGTCCATCATCGATTCGCGTAGCGCAAAGCAGACGTCGACACCGGCCTTGTCCATCCACTCGATGAGCGCGTGGGCGCGGGGCGCGGGCATGTTGCCGCCACCGGCGAGCTCCCGTCCGCCACCCCAGGAGCGCATCACGCCGTCCACGCTCTGCCACCACTGGGTGAACTGCGGGTAATACGCCATCTCGTGAAGCGATTCCTCGTTCATGAAGTGGCACTCGCTGAGCGCCACGAAGTAGTCGGGTGTGGCCATGTCTTCCTCTCTGCTCGCCACCGCGAGGGTGGCACCGAGTACGGGCGGCCTTCACGGTCGCCCGGAGATGTGTGGCGTCCTCGGGCGAGTGTGAGTCCCGCCCCTACGGTTTCCTCGAATTCTCAGGGGTTCTTCGCGTTCTGGATCGCGCTCCACACCCGCACCGGCGAGGCGGGCATCTCGTGGACTTGGGCGCCGAGTGGAGCGAGTGCATCGTTGATGGCACACAACACCGCCGCCGGCGTGGTGTGGATGGCACCCTCGCCGCAACCTTTGGCTCCCAATGGCGCGAACGGTGACGGCGTGCACAGCGCCTGCTTCTGGGTGAACGGCACCTCGTAGATCGTAGGCAGCAAGTAGTCCATGAAGGTGGAGGTGAGAAGCTGACCGTCTTCGTTGTAGACGTACTCCTCGAGGAGCGCGGCGCCCACGCCTTGCGCCACGCCACCTTGCGTTTGGCCCTCGACGTTGGCCGGGTTCAGGCGGGTGCCGCAATCGTCGGCGATGAAATAGCCCGCGATCTCCACCTTGCCGGTATCGGGATCGATCTCGACCGCCACCACGTGGCAGGCATTCGCCGCCGTGAGGTAACTCTTGGCGCGCCCCTGATCGTCGGCCTGAGTGCGGCCGGAGGCGGTCCACGCGTAGGTGGCCTCGGGATTGGGATCGACGTCGGGGGGCAGCAAGTCGCTGCGCGCCAGCATCACGCCGGCGACCTGCGCGAGGGTGAGCTCCACTCCCGGCACGC
>CAYUSL010000834.1:0-2251 GCA_964447125.1 uncultured bacterium
GCACGGTCTTGTGCGGCCACACCGCGTACGACTGGAACACCATGCCGAGCCCGCGCTCCTCGGGCGGCACGTGGACGCGTGGCCCATCGACGAGCCGCTCGCCGATTCGCACCTCGCCGGCATCCGGCTTCTCGAGGCCGGCGACGATTCGGATCAGCGTCGATTTTCCGCAACCCGAGGGGCCCAAGAGCGCCACGAACTCGCCATCGGCCACGTCGAGCGACACGTTCTGGAGGACGTTGACGATCCCGAAGGTCTTGGCGATCGCCGTGAGCGTGATCGAGGACATGAACGGTTCCCGTGGATCAGGGCTCGGCGGCCGCGCGGCCGCCGACGCGCGGCGCGCGCACCGCTCGCAGCGCGAGCTGACCGGCGAGGGTCGCCGCGACCAGCACGGTCGCCACCACCGCCGCTGCCGGTGGATCGGCGTACGACTGAAGCTCGAAGAGCACGGTGCCGATCACCGACGTCCCCGGCCCCACCAAGAGCACCGACATCGTGATCTCGGAGAGCACCGGCAGAAAGACCAAGAGCCACGTCGCTGCGAGCGCGGGTGCGATGAGTGGCACCACTACGTCGATGGCGGCGCGTGCCGGCCGCGCCCCCGCCACCCGCGCCGCTTCCTCCAGCGTGGGATCGAGCTGTGCCAAGGCGCTCGTGGTGGTGCGCACGCCGAACGAGAGGTACTTGACCACGTACGCCACCGCGAGCGCCGCCGAGCCCGCGAAGAGATCGACCGCGAGAGTGAGCCGCTCGGCCACGATCAGCCGCACTTCCCGCGACCACACCAAGAGCAGCCCCATCGCGAGCACGGTGCCGGGGACCGCGTAGGGCGCGTTGGCGAGGCCTTCGATCGCGCGCGTCGCGAGCCCCGGGCGGCGGCGCCGCGCGTAGCCCACGATCGCGCCCACCACCGTCGCCAGGCTCGCCGCCAGCACGCCAAGCCCTGTGCTCCGTGCCAGCGCGGGCAGGGTCTCGTGGTTGGTGAGGAGCACGCGTGTGTAGCTCGAAGTGCCCCAGTTCGCCGGCCCGAATCCACTGCCCCACGACTCGATGAGCGACACCAGCACCAACGTGCCGACAGGCATCACCACCGTCACCAGCAGCACCAGGGCAAGAGCGGCATGAACGAGAGCGCGAGCGCCTCGACCGAGCGCGATGAGCCGTGGCCGCTGGCTCTTGCCCGTCACCACCGCTCGCTTCCGCTCGCCGCGTGCCGCAAGCCCTCCCAGCGCCGAGACCGCGAGCGACACCGTGAGCAATACCAGCGCCAGCGACATCGCATCCGTGAGGCTCTTCTCACCGCCCACGTTGACGAGGTTCACGATCGCCGTCGTGAGCACGAACACGCGCTCGCTGCCGCCGGTGCCGAGGAGATACGGCACGCCGTAAGCCGCTGCGGCGAGGAGGAAGACCAGCACGGCAGCGGACGCGATCGACGGCACGCTGAGCGGCAGCGTGATCTCGCGGAGCGCCCGCGCCGGGCTGGCGCCGGCGATCCGCGCCGATTCTTCCAAGGACGCATCCATGCGCTCGAGTGCTGCGGCTACCGGCAGTAGCACCAGCGGGAAGAACGAGAGCCCGAGCACCCATACGATGCCGCCGATGCCGTAGATGCCAAACACCGGCTCTCGGGCACCGAGGCCTTCCGCGAGCGTGTTGAGGAGCCCGGTGCGCGGGTTCGCGAGGTCGATCCACGCGATGCCCCAGAGGTACGGCGGCACCGCCGCGGGCAGGCTGAGCAACGCGCGCCACAACACCGGCGCCGTCACGTCGAGGCGGGTCAGCACCAGCGCCAGCGCCACGCCGAGCACCACGGCGAGCGCAGTCGCGCCCGCGGCGGTCTCGATCGTGGCGACGAGCGCCTGGCGGCGCTCCGGCTCGGCGAGCGCGCCGAGCCATGCGAACGCGCGAATCTCCCCGGGAAAGCCCAGCGCTCGCGCGATCACCGCCGCGAGCGGCAAGGCCGCGAAGAGCAAGAGCCCGAGCGCGATCGCGGCCAGCAGCACCGCAGGCAGCGCCGCGCTGAATCGCCTCACCGCTGCACCACGGCGTTGAACGTTGTGCGGATCTCCTCCGCGCGCCGGCCCACGTCCGCGATCAGCTCGGGCGTCCAGCGCGGCGCCGTCGCGTAGAGCTCGGCCAGCGCAGGTGCGCCCGCGGGCGGCGCGATGGCCGGATCGGGCGCGTGCATGTCGCCGCGCACGATCGCCGCTTCGCCGTCGGGTGACGTGAGCAGGTCGGCGATCGC
>CAYUSL010000835.1:0-2248 GCA_964447125.1 uncultured bacterium
GGGTGCGCCGCGCGGGTCTTGTCGCGTACGATGATTCCCGGAGCAGCGAGCGGTCTTCTTTGCTGTGAGTGTGCATACGGAGGTGCCGAAGAGATGAAGCGTTCCGTTCGCGGCGTTCGGCATTCGGGCTGTGCGTTGCTGGCGATGAGTGTGGCGATCGTCGCCGGCTGCGCCGGCAAGACGGTGCAGGTGCAGCGGTTGGTTCCGGGGAGCGTGCCGATCGGGCCGATCCGCACCGTGGGGGTCGCGAGCTTCACGGCGCAGCCCGGCTACGAGGTGGTCGCATCCACGCTGGTCGGCAAGCTCGAACAAGGAATCGCCAACAGCGGTTACTTGAAGATGTTCAGCCGCAACCCGAGCGAGCTCAAGCGACTGGTGAAGGAGATGGAAGAGTTTCAGGGGCGCGGGAATCTGCGATCGAGCGACCTGGACCGGCTGCTCGGCCAAGGGCTCGAAGGGATCATCTTCGGTGAGGTCACCGGTGGCTCGGTGCAGGATGCTCGCACCTTCGAGGACGTGCCCTTCTTCGACGCCTCCATCAACGCCAACCGCACCGTGCGCCAGGTTTATTACCAGCGGCGCGGCGACCTCACGGTCACCTACCGCATCCTGGACGTGCGGACGGCGCAAGTGCTGGCGGCGCAGGCCGAGAACCAAACGGCGGCCTGGGAAATCCTGGAATCCGGCGATCCGCGGCTGGCCTCGGGCGCCACCACGGGTGGCACGCCCGCGTTTCAGGCCGGGTACGCAATGGGGACCGCGATCGGCGCGCTCCTGGGCGGCAACAACGCCGCGGCGGCACCGCCGCCCAACCGCCCGCCCGGCTCGCCGCAGCGAGTCACCCAGCTTCCCGCTGCGCCCGCGATATTCGACGATCTCGCCACCAAATCCGTGGACGGATTCCTCGCCAAGATCCAGCCCCACTACGACGGCGGCGTGATCGAGCTGGCACAGAGCGACAACGCCTCCGCGACACAAGGCATCGAGTACGCGTGCGCTTGCGATTGGGATCAGGCCGAGCGTTATCTGAAGTTCGCCATCGACTCCGGTAAGGACATCACCAGCGCCGACTACTTCAACCTCGGAATCGTCAAGGAGATGCGGGGTTGCCGAAGCGAAGCGCTGGCCCTGCTCGATCAAGCCGTGCGCCGCGAGCCCGGCGAAGCGAAATACGTGCACGCCCACGCAGCGCTCCGGCAAAACCAGGACGTCTTCAGCGCCCTCGCCGCTGGCGCGCCCGCCCCCACCTGCCCCAAACGCTGCACCATCGAGCCCCGCTGCGGGCAGTGACGCGGCCGGGGACGAGCCCCGGCCCTACCTACGAAGGTTGTCCGCGCCGCGGCGGCGCCGCTCAGCGCGTGAGCACCGCGGCGATCTGTGTGAGGTCGGTTGCGGGTTCGAGCTGGGTCATGAGCTCGCGGAAGCGGCGCACGTAGTTTCGGCCTTCGGGGGCGATGGCAGCTCGCCAGTCGCCGCCGTTGGTTGCGGCGCGAACGGCGCCCTCGCCTTGGTTGTAGGCGGCGACGGCGCGATCGATGGCTTCGTCGGGGGAGCCGGTGCGCTCCAGATAGTTCCGGTAGTAGCGGCCGATCTCAGAGCCGGTCTTGGCGGCGCTCTTCGCCACGTCGAAGGGAATGCTGGGTGGCTTGGTGTCGAAGTAAAACCAATAGGTGTGCTGGAACGGGCCGAGAGCACCGGTGGGTGACACGGCAAAGAGATTGCCCCGGGATTCGATGGTGAGCAGGCACGCAATCCACTTCTGCGCCGTCAGCTCCGGCACGCCGGCCACCGTGGCCGTCGCCGACGCGCCGGTGCGCAGCTCGTCGGGGAAAAGCTCGAAGAAGGTGGCGAGCGTGTCGCGATTGCCGACGGCGCCGACGGTGCTACCGAAGTGCTGCGCCAGCTCGCCCACGCGCTGCTTCGCGAGGGCGCTCTTTTCCGCGGGATCGAGCTTCTGTGCCGTGGCGACGATCAGCGGCCGGATGAAATCGATGTGGACCTTGGATGGAATCCGGGACAGCAGCGCGCGCACAGAGGTTTCCGCTTGGAACTGGGTCGGCGTGTATTCGAGGAGCTCGTAGCGCGGAACGGAGATCTCGCCGCCGGGCAGCGCGTACGGCTCGGCCAAGAGTGCTTTCACTTGGCTCGCGCCGAGGCGGGCCTCCGCCTGATCGAAGAAGAGCCTGTCGTTGCTGACCTTGCGATAGCGCTCGTAGAAGTCTTGATCGCTGAGTGCCGTGAGCACGAA
>CAYUSL010000836.1:0-2245 GCA_964447125.1 uncultured bacterium
CGGTGCTTGAGCTTGTCGGCGAGCCCGATCTTCCGGATCGCGTCGCTGGCGCCCGGCACGATCGTTCCCGAGAACACCACCATCGTGTTGCCGCTGCCATAGGAGGCGAAGAGGATGCGCTTGCCTTCGAGCTCGTCACCGATCCGCTTGAGCTCGCTCTCGAGCAGGTTCGCGAGACAGAGGTAGAGCGAGCAGGTGTAGAGATTGCCGGCGAGCGCCGTGCCGCCGAGCGACTCGGGCAGCCTGAGACGCGCGAGCTCGACCTCGGCCGCTTCCTGGGAGATCCCGCGCGCCTTCGCGAGCAGGTCCGTCAGCGCCTCCACCGGCATCTGCCGAAACGGCGCGTGCAGCAGCACGTAGTCGAAGCTGTCGAGGAAATGCTTGCCGGGCGCGACGTGGTGAAGGCCGCTGCGCAGCGCCTTGTCCTTGAAGCTCTGATAGGCGCCGACGAGTGCCTCCTTGTAGCACTGCACCGAGAACTTGCCGCGCGCCTTGGCCACGCTCGAACCGATGTTGCGGAAGAAGTCGTCGACGCTCTGGCTGTTGTAGCCGACCACGCCCAGATCCAGGCGGATGAGCTTGGGATCGGTTTCCACGAGCAGGCTCACGGCGCCCGCCCCTTGCGTGAACTCGGCCGTCGAGACCAAGTCGTAGCGCGAGGTGTCACCCATGGTGACGATCGCGGGTGAGGCGAGCCCGCGCAGCGAGTCGATGGCGATCTGGCTCATGGCGCCGAGCAGCCCGTAGGTGCCGCCCGCGCATGCGTGCTTGACCTCGTAGATGCTGGTGTCGGGGCCGATGCGGATGCCGTCTTGCTCGAGAAGCCCCTGCGCGAAGCTCGAGAGCGGCTTGGCGTGGTCCATGGCGGTCTCGGTGCCGCACACGAATTGGCTCACGCGGGTGGGGTCGACTCCGGTGCTCGCGACGAGATCGCGCACCGACTCGGCGATCATCGTCACCGTGTCCTCCCACACCTCGGGAATGCGCATCTCCTCCTGGCCGGTGTAGCGGAGCGACTTCACGAAGTCGCGCGAGTCGCCGTCCGGCCTGAGCGCGTTCCTCTCCTCGGCGAGCGGCTTGAGCTTCACCGCGGGCTCGGGGAGGTACACGCTGAGACCGCTGATGCCGATCGCGGGAACAGGGCTCGCTCCCGTCCACTTCTTGCCGTCGTTCGTCATTCCGTTCGTCCTTTCTCGTTGCGCCGGAGTGTCGGGGAGCCGACCACCCCTGTCAAACTGACGCAGTGAGTCATCGCAAACTTCCGAAGCCGCGGAAGGTGGGGTTTTGCCCGCCGATCTTGGACGTTTGGTGCAGGCTGGGACTTCGACTCACGAGCGTGTCCGGTTCGTGGCCGCGTGCGCGAACGCCGTTACCAGCGGATGGCCGCGGCCTTCGAGCGCCGCGCGCTCGGGCTGGAAGAGCGTCGCGAAGAAGAACCGGTGCCCGTCGAGCTCCACCGCGCGGACCTCGCCTGCGTCGTCGGTGGCGGCGACGCGGAGCGGTCCCGCAGCGAGCCGCGCTGCGTAGCGCGGGCTGAGCCCGTAGCGGCAGTGGTAGCCCTCGCGAAGCGCCGAGTCGACGCCGTAGATCGCGGCGAGGCGGGTGCCGGGAAGCGGGCGCACCGCGCCGGTCACCTCGACCAGGCTGCACGCGAGCGGTGCGATCACCGGGTCGGTGGCTTCGGGATCGGTCTCGGCGTGCGTGGGACGTTCGATCCCCCACTCGCTGCGCGCGTATTCGAGCAGCGCATGCTGGAACCCGCCGCACGTGCCGAGGAACGGCCGCCCCGAGCGGCGCGCGAAGCCGATCGCCGCGAGCGCGCCCTCGGTGCTCGCGTACGGGCTCGCCGGCACGCACCACACGCCGTCGAAGCCGGCCAGCGTGTCCGCGGCCGCGCGCGGCTCGACCCTGTCCGTGCCGAGCCACTCCCACGCGAGCGCGAGGTTCGCGTCTGCGCGGGCGCGCTCGAGCGCGAGCGGGATCGCGCGGTGCGCCGTGACGCCCGCGTCGAAGTCGCCCACCAGCGCGATGCGCGCCGGCTCGCCCGGGCGGTCAGCGCTCGACACGTCCGGTCCGCCCTTCGTCCGCGGCCCCGCCCGCAGCGTGGCGCGGCACCACGCTGATCGAGCCGTTGGTCTCGAGCACGGCGAGGTGCACGTCGTTGGCGCACGCGCAGCCGCCGCGGCGCAGCGCCGCGTCGAGCTCGTGGTGGGTGAGGCGCGCCGCGTCCATGACGTCCTCGAAC
>CAYUSL010000837.1:0-2239 GCA_964447125.1 uncultured bacterium
CTTCAGCACATCGGGCTGCGGGTCGCGAGTGAAGCGGAGCTGAAGCGAATCCACGCGGCGCTGCGCTCGCGCGGCATCCGTGTCCAGTGGGCGGTGAACCACGGCGACATGATCAAGGGGATCTACGTCCACGACGGCAACGGCAACATGGTCGAGCTCTTCGTCGACGGGTCGCGCGGACGCGAGGTGCTCGATCTCGCGCGGCGCGTGGGCGGCTTCCACGCCTTCCAGCGCGTGACCGCGAGCGTCGGCGCACCCGACGAGCTGCCGAGCTTCGATCTCGACCCCGAGACCGAGCTCTCGGAGGCCGACTGATGCGTGGCTACGAAGAGATCCAGGTTCCCTACTCCCACGTGGGTGGCCGCACGCAGAGGCTCTTCCTCACGCGTCCCGTCGGTCGCGGCGGCGGCCCGTTCCCGACGCTGCTCGATTTCCACGGCGGTGCGTGGACCCACTTCGAGCCGCGCGTGGACCTGGCGTGGTGCCGTGAGCTGGCACGCGCCGGCGTGCTCACGGCGTCCGTCGAGTTCGGCTTGGCGCCCGAGCATCCTTGGCCGGCGTTTCTCGCCGATGCGCGCGCCGCGCTGCGCTGGATCACGGCCCACGGCGGCGAGATCGGCGCCGACGCCACGCGGCTCGGCACCATCGGCGGCTCGACGGGCGGCTTCCTCTCGATCTTGCTCGCGCTCTGTCCGCGCAGCGAGGACGAGACACCCACTCCTGCCCTCGACACTCCCGACGATCTTCCACCCGCCATCCCGCGCGTGGCCGTCGGCTTCTACCCGATCCTCGACGTGGTGGGCCGCTACCACATGGTGCGAGATGCGCGCTTCTCGTGGACCACCCGAATGCTGCGCGAGCGCATCGGCCCACGGCGCCGGGCCGCCGGCCACCACCTGACGGCACCCATGGCGCGGCTGGAACGGCTTCACGCGCTCAAGTCGTGGGGCGGTGGGCTGGGCCGCGCAGCAGGCACCGCCGTGAACCGGGCACTCGCAGCGGCCAGCTCGCTCGACTTCTTGCGGCTCGCCGTGTTCGAGGAATTGGCGGCGAATCACGAGGGTGCCTTCAGGTCGATCGAGGAGATGCACGCGGCCTCCCCGCTGGCGCGGGTCGAGGAAGCCCGCATCCAGGCGAAGCCCGCGATCCTCGTGATCCAGGGACGCGAAGACATCAACCTGACGGCAGCGATGAGCGAGCGCTTCGCCGCGGCGTACGGGCGCGCCGGCGGCGAGATCTCGCTCGTCCTCGAGCCCGGTTTCCCGCACGCGTTCGCATCCATTCCCAGCCAGCAATCCGATCGCGCCATCCAGCGCACGCTGGCGTTTCTCGGCGCGCACGCGCTTCTCGTCCCCGCCACCTGAGTGCCGCTTCGGAAAGGAGACTCGACCATGCCCACTCGCCGCCCCACGGAACGAACCTCGCGCCGCGCTCGCCCCGCCGACGTCGAGCTTCGCGTGCGCAAGCCGAGCTTCGACTTCCGCGACGTGCCCACGTACTGGTTCGGCGGCAGCCCCTGGAAGACCCACTTCGGAACCGCGCTGATGCTGGTCTTCCCGAGCGGTGAGCGGTTCGTGGTGCAAGGCGTGCAAAGCTTCGCGAAGGAGCTCACCGATCCCGTGCTCCGCGACGACGTGGCGCGATTCTGCGCCCAGGAGGGCTTCCACAGCCGCGAGCACGCGAAGCTCAATCGCTTCTTGTTCGAGCAGGGCTTCCCCGGTCTGCGGTGGTTCGAGCGCTTTCAGGCGGGGACGATGAAGCGCATGTCGCGCCACCTGCCGAAGCGCTTCCAGCTCGCGCTGGCGGCGTCGATCGAGCACATGACGTCGAGCTTCGGGCACCAAGCGCTGGCGTGCCGCGCGGACCTCGCCGAGATGCATCCCACGCTCCGCGAGCTTCTGGTCTGGCACGCCATCGAGGAGATGGAGCACAAGTCGGTGGCGTTCGACGTCCACGACGCCACCGGCGGCTGGCACGCAACCCGGGTCGTTGGTCTGCTCGCGATCCTGCCGGCGCTGCTCGCTGTGACGTACGCGATCTTCCTCTATCTGCTCGCCGCCGACGGACGGCTCTTCGACTTTCGGATGTGGAAGACCGAGCTTCTCGATCGGCTCGCCGCCGACGCCAGGCGAATGGTCGACGGCGAGCGCCCGCGGGGGCTCTTCGGCGCGTTGCCCCACGACGTGATCGCGTTCCTGCGACCGTCGTTCCATCCCTGGGACATCGACGACCGCGCGCT
>CAYUSL010000838.1:0-2233 GCA_964447125.1 uncultured bacterium
CGATCGACGAGGGCTTCGAGCGTCGCGCGTTCCGCTGGGGTGAAGAATCGATGCGTGGCGCCGCTACCGTTCCCGCAGCCACCGAGGACCAGCGGCGGAAGCGGCAACGCAAGCGACGCCGCGCCACCACCCATCAGCCCGAGGAAGCGGCGCCGCCTGAGGAGCAACACCTCGATGGACGAGCTCAATTGGCCTCGTCCGTGCTCGCGTCAGCGCTCCACTCGGCGAGGAGCCGCCGCACGAGCCCCCCGACCTGCTCGCGCGCCTCCCAGCGCTCGGCGCCGCGCGCGAGAAGCTGGTCGTAGCCCGTGTGACGATGTCGCGCGTGAGCGCCGACGGCGAGCGTCACCGCTTCGGCCTCGAGTGATTTCGCGGCAGCGCTGCGACCCACGCGCCCACTGTGCTTGGTGCATGCGTGACGCGCGATCGCGTGCGCCTCGTCAGCCGGCAAACGCGGGAAGAGCTCGCCGATCCGCGCCGCGAACTGGGCCACGTATCGCTCGTCGAGATGCTCGCGGCGTGCTTCTTCGCGCTCCCGGCGCCGTTCGCGCAGCTCGGCGTCCGCCAAGCATTCCTCTTCCGCGCGCGCCAGCGCCGCTTCCTCGACGAGCACTCCCTGACGTTCGTTCCGCTTCCGGGTGCGGCTCCACTGGAGCACCACAGCCGAGAGCGTCGAATACTTGGTGGCGCGCCGAGTGAGCGCCGTGTTGCCCGCCGGCAGGAAGACCAGATGATCCAGATCGGAGCATTCCAAGCACAGCGCGCCCCGGCCTTTCTCGAACGTCACGAAGCGTCCCTTGCCCAGCGCATCGCCGCACTCGACACACGGCTCGTCGTCGTGATGGGAGATGAAGACCAACGTCGCGGGGTTCGCTGCGGGTGTGCTCATGGGGGATCTGCGCGGCCCCGTCTTCGGGGCCGATCGCAACGCGGTACCGGGGCGATTTCCATACCCCATTCGCGCAGCGATTACCCGATTCCGATTCGGTAGGTCCGTTCCTTCCGTCGGTGATCCGGCGCGGCCCTGCTCACTCCCGCGGACCGAGGCCGAGGAAGAGGTACTGCGCGATCCGCGGCATGAGCGCCCCCACCGACTCGTGGCTCAAGCGCTCGTCGAGATGCCCCTCGATGGCGAGTGCCGCGAGACCGTGGACGAAAGACCACGCGGCGAGCCCGATGTCCTGTAGCTCGCCTGCCGCGACGATGCCGGCCTGCTGACCCTCGGCGAGCACCGCGAGCAGCCGGCCGAACGACGCGTCCGCAACCCGCTCGAGGCTCGGATATTCCGTCCGCCGCGCCACCACCGGCCCCATCATCACGCGAAAGTGCGCCGGGTTCTCGACGCCGAATCGCACGTACGCCGCTCCCAACCGGCGCAAGCGCGTGAGCACGTCCGCTCCCGGCTCGCGGGCCGCTGCCTCGTCCATCTTGCGGCCGAGCGCCAGGAAGCCCTGCTCGGCGACCGCCGCCAGCAACGCGTCCTTGTCGGCGAAATGCCGATACGGCGCGGCCTCGCTCACTCCAGCGCGGCGCGCCACAGCGCGCAGCGTGAGCGCACCGAGGCCCGCCTCGCGAATCAGCTCCAGCGCCGCCGCCACCAGCGCGTTCGGCAGATCGCCGTGGTGGTAGGTGGGCGTCGCGGCGCGGCGGGGGGATGTCCCGTCGGAACGGGTGGCGGCGTGTTTGGGCAGCGCGCGAGCGCCATCAGCGCGGCGAGGAGGTGCGCGGCGGATCGGCGGACGCGGTGGCATCGGTGGACCGGAGAATCGAGCGCCCCAAGACTACGCGCGCCAACGCCGAAAACGCGAATACCTTGACTCCCCGCGGCGCCGCTCACAGAATGTTAACACTGTTAGCACACCACACCGCCCTCGACTCGCGAGCGCGCGTCCACCGCGCGGAGACCCCCTCATGCCAACCGTGACTCACAATCTGTTCTGGGGCTTCGGCGAAGGCGAGCACCGCCTCGACGTGATCGACGGTACCTGGCCCACGGACGTCGAAGGCGCGGTCTTCATCGTCGGCCCCGACAAGCGCCGTCCCGGCGGTCATTGGTTCAACGAGCACGGCCTGCTCTGCAAGATCGACTGCGTGCCCGATGCCGAGGGCCGCATCCGCGTCCAGCATCGGCTCGTGGATACGCCGGTCAAGCGAATCCGCGACCGATTCCCCAGCCTCTTCAAGAAGGTGTGGGTGGTGGAGATGTCGCCCTTCGGCACCACCAACCTGGCCA
>CAYUSL010000839.1:0-2233 GCA_964447125.1 uncultured bacterium
CGGCGGTGATGAAGAGGAAGCCCCAGCCGGCGGCGCCGAGGAGAATCAGCGCGCGCGTCGCGCAAGCATCGAGCGTTGGAAAGGTCATCGGGATCTCCGGAACGGCAACGCGGTGTCGAGTGTCGAGTCGGCTTGGGGGGGGACGAGCCCGCGCCCTACCGGTCGTTGTGATGCGGAACGTCAGCGTTGAGTGGGCAAGCCTGCGTCCACCCACGCCACCATGCCGCCCTTCAGGTTCGAGACGTGCTCGAAGCCGAGCCCGGTAAGGATCGCCGCCGCGGTGGTGCTGCGCACTCCCGAACGGCAGATCGCGATCACGTGCTCGCGCTGCCAGCGCTCGAGCTCGCCGGCGCGAAACGGCAGATCGCGCAGCGGCACCAGCACGCTGCCTTCGATGTGGCCAAGCTCGTCGCTGCGCTCCTCGGGCTCGCGCACGTCGAGGAGCAGCGGCTGAGCGCCGCTCGCGAGGATCGTGCTCACTTGCGCCGGCGTGAGCTGCGCCACCTGATTCAGCTCGGCGAGGGTCGGGAACTTCACGCGATCGTCGTCGAGGGCGGTCTGATTGGGCTGCAGCACCTCTTGGATCTTGTCGGGCAGCGGCAGTCCCAGCTTGGACATGATCTCGACGTACGCCTCGCGGGACTTGCCGGCGAGACGCGGGTTGAGGCGCTTCTCGTCGCCGATGGTCGAGCGCGTGTTGCCGCGGTAGTCGTGCGCCGGCAGCACGATCGTATCGTCGGGCAGGGTGAAGAGCTTGTGGGTGATGCCGTCCCATTGCGCACCCGCGTCTCCGCCCTGGAAGTCGGCGCGCCCGGTGCCGCGGATGAGCAGCGTGTCGCCGGTGAATGCGTAGCCGCCGCCCACCAAGCAGATGCTGTCCGGCGTGTGGCCGGGCGTGGCGTACACCGTGAGCTCCTCGTGGCCGACGGCGATGGTGTCTTCGTCGTCCACGTGGATGTCCACTTGCGGCGAAGGCGCGGCTCGGTGCATCACCGTCTTCGAGCCCACCAGCTCGCGTAGATCGAGCGCGGCACTGCGGTGATCGGCGTGGGTGTGGGTGTCCACGACCAGCGCCAGCGTGAGCCGATCGTAGGCGAGTAGCGCCAGGTAGCGGTCGAGACGCTCGCGCAACGGGTCGATCAGGAGCGCCTGGCGCGTCTCGTCGCACGACACCAGGTACGACTTGCACTTCGTTCGATTGAGCTCTCGCACTCGCATCGCGTTCCTTTCGCCGATCAGCGGGTCACGGTGAGATCGAGGTCCCGCCAGTTCCAGCCGCGGTCGTCGCTCACGACGACGATGCCACGGTATCGACCCGGCGTGAACGGCGTGCCACGCAAGCGCACACCCGCAGCATCTGCGTGAACCACCCCCGCCGCGTTGCCGCCCAACGAGCCGGTGTCGAGAAACGGAACGCCGTACACGTCCACGCGCGCGTTCGCCGCTGTCACCCACCAATCGAAGGTCTCGCCGACTTTCGCTCGGGACGGCGGCCGTCCGATCCCGGGTGCGTCGAGATTCCGCGCTCGCGGCGAATGGTCTTCGATCGTCCATTCCAGGTACTGGACGACGAGCGGGCTCACCTGGAAGCGATCGAGCAACGCGCGGTGGAGCTCGGCCCGTGCGGCCGCGAGCGACTCGGCATCGGCGCGCCAACCTGCGAGCGCGGCGCGGGAAACGTCGAGGATCTCGAGGAGCGCGCGCCCTTCGTGCACCAAGCGCTCGGTGGGATACCAGAGGTCGTCCACCAGGTCGGGCGCGAGACCGCTCCACGCGAGCGCCTCGTGCACGGTGGCCATCTCTGCAGCCACGCGCGCGAGCGCGCCGCCGGCCACGGCCACGGACTTGCGACTTCCGAACGGCAACGTCTCGCGGAAGCGTTGGATGGCCGCTTCCATGGGCAGGTTCGTGGGCGTGGCCACGCCGTCGGGATGTTCCACGCCGTGGCCGTGGAACATGTCCATGAGCCGCACGAGCACCTCGCTGCCCGAGCCCGTTGCGCTCTCCATCTCGAGCGCGCGGCGCCGCGCGAAGTACGGGTCCTCGTTGCGCAGGACCCCCCCCGCGTAGGTCGGCACCACCAAGCGATCGAGCGAGCCCTGGATCATCGGGTTCGCGACCAGCCCGCGCACCGCCGCGCGCAAGTCGTTGCTGCGATCCGTCCACGGCGCGAGCCAGATCTTGCCGAAGAAGAGGTCGCCGCCGTCGTTGGCGTGCTCGTTGTCCCAGATCA
>CAYUSL010000840.1:0-2225 GCA_964447125.1 uncultured bacterium
TCGAACGCCATCGTGTACGCCAACGCGAACCAAACCGTGGGCATCGGCGCCGGCCAGATGAGCCGTGTGGACTCGTCGCGAATCGCCGTGTCGAAAGCGCGGCTACCGCTGGTGGGCACGGTGCTCGCTTCCGACGCGTTCTTCCCGTTCCGCGACGGCGTCGACGCGGCGGCGAAGGCCGGCGCCACGGCCGTGATCCAGCCCGGCGGATCGGTGCGCGACGACGAAGTGATCGCCGCCGCCAACGAGCACGGCATGGCGATGGTCTTCACCGGCATGCGCCACTTCAAGCATTGAGGGTGACGGCGACACGGCGTGTCGCTGTGTAGGGGCGGGCGCAACCCCGCCCGGTAGGTGCAGGACCGACATCGACGACCGCGAAGGAAAACCCCATGAAGGTGCTCGTCATCGGTAGTGGTGGGCGCGAGCATGCGCTCGCGTGGAAGATCCAGCAGAGCCCGCTGGTGCGTCAGGTCTTCGTGGCGCCCGGCAATGCCGGCATCGCCCTCGACGCGACGTGCGTGCCGATTGCGGCCGACGATCTCGAAGGGCTGGCGCGCTTCGCCGCGGAGACTCAGATCGACTTGACGGTGGTCGGCCCCGAGCTGCCGCTCACCCTCGGCGTGGTCGACCTCTTCCGCGCGCGCGGCCTCAAGGTGGCGGGGCCGCTTAAGGAGCTCGCGCGCCTCGAAGGCTCGAAGGCGCACACGAAGTCGGTCCTGAGTCACGCCGGCGTGGCCACCGCCGCCTACGAGGTCTTCACCGAAGCCGAGCCCGCCAAGGACTACGTGCGCCGGCAGGAGCGCCGCGGCACGCGCGTGGTCGTGAAGGCCGACGGCCTCGCTGCGGGCAAAGGCGTGGTCGTTTGTCACGACGCCGCCGAGGCGGAGCGCGCCATCGACGATTGCCTGGTGAAGCGCGCATTCGGCGAGGCCGGAGCCACGCTCGTGATCGAGGAATGCCTTCCCGGCGAAGAGGCGAGCTTCATCGTGCTCACCGACGGCGCCACGGTGCTGCCGTTCCCGTCGAGCCAAGACCACAAGCGATTGCTCGATGGAGATCGCGGACCGAACACCGGCGGCATGGGTGCTTACTCGCCGGCGCCGCTGGTCACGAAGGCGCTCGAAGCGACCGTGCTCAGCGACGTGATCCACCCCACCCTCGAAAAGCTCCTCGAGATGGGACCGCCGTTCCAGGGCTTCCTCTACGCAGGCCTCATGGTCGTGGGCGAGAGCCCGAGCGTTCTCGAGTTCAACGTCCGCATGGGCGATCCCGAGACCCAGCCCATCCTCATGCGCCTCGCGAGCGATCTGGTGCCAGCGCTCGTGCAGCTCGCCAACGGCGAGCGCCTCGACGCCAAGCTCGAATGGGATCCGCGACCCGCGGTGTGCGTGGTGATGGCCGCCGAGGGCTACCCCGGAAGCGTGCGCAAGGGCGACGTCATCGAAGGCCTGGAGGAAGCAGCGAAGCTGGCCGACGTGAAGGTTTTCCACGCCGGCACAGCGCGCGACGGCGACCACATCGTGACCGCAGGCGGGCGCGTCCTCGGCGTCACCGCGCTGGGCGCGGACCTCCCCGCCGCCATCGCGCGCGCCTACCAAGCCGTCGATCGAATTCGCTGGCGCGGCGCCCAGTACCGCACCGACATCGGCCGCAAAGCGCTCGCCTCCTGGGAGCGGTGAGCAGGCGCTCGGCGGCGAGCACTACTCGAGCAGCGCTTCGGCAACGATCGGCTCGGGTGGCGTCGGTGTAAGCCAGAGCGCTGCCAGATCCAGCTCGATCGCGTCGAAGGGCTCGGCGCGAACCGTCTCGCCGCCCGCGTGACTGCCGGCGATCAGCCAATTCGCGCCGTCGCGCCGCAGCACCTCCAGCGTCCGCGCCACGGGATCGACGAGCCACGCGTGGCTCACACCTTCGCGGCCGTACACCCGGAGTTTCCGGACGCGATCCAGGCCAGCGGTCGAAGGCGACAGCACCTCGCACACCCAGTCCGGGGCGATCGTCAGGTAGGCACCACCGGGCAACTGCGGAACCCGATCGCGGCGCCAACCGGCCAGATCCGGCACCAGGATGTCGCGGCCGAAGTGCAGCTCGGGCTCGTACAGGATCCACCATCCGCCGGACCCGCCGCGACCGCGGCCGAACCCGATCTCGAGATTCGCGCTCAACACCGAAGCCGCGCGCTGGTGCTCGATCGTCGGCCGCGGCAGCACGATCAGCTCCCC
>CAYUSL010000841.1:0-2222 GCA_964447125.1 uncultured bacterium
TGTCGAGCAGCACCACCGCCGGGTTGTCGTCGATGTAGTCGTAGAGCTTGCGCGAACCGGTCGCGAATCCGGCGACCAGCTTGTCGGGGTGGATCTCTTTGCGCGAGTTGTCGATGGCGCCGCACTCGATCAACGGCAGCACGCCGTCGGACACCATCTCGGTGTGAATCCCGAGGTGCTTGTGGTCGCCGAGTGCGGCGAGCACCGCGTCGGGCACCGCGCCGATGCCCATCTGCAGCGTGGCGCCGTCCTCCACCAAGCTGGCGACGTTCCGGCCGATCGCCTGCTCCTCCGCGCTCAGCTTGGTGGGTGGGCTCTCGGGCAACGGTCGATCCACGTCGATGGCGAAGTCGATCCGGCTCACGTGCAGGAAGCCGTCGCCGTGGGTTCGCGGCATGCGCGTGTTGATCTCCGCCACCACCACGTCGGCGGACTCGGCGGCGGCGATGGCCACATCCACACTCGGGCCCAGGGTGACGTACCCGTGGGCGTCGGGCGGCGAGACCTGCAAGAGCGCGACGTTGACCGGACGACGCCCCTCCCGGAAGAGCCGCGGGATCTCCGAGAGGAACATCGGTACGTAATCGTTGCGCTCGGTACCCACCGCCTTGCGGACGTTGTGCCCGACGAACAGGTTTGCGACGCGGAAGCTCTCCGCGTACTCGGGACGCGCGTAGGCGGCGTCCCCGGTGGTGTGGAGATGGGTGAGCTCGACGTCGCGCAGGCGCGGCGCTTGCTCGACCAGCGCAGCCACCAACTCGAGCGGTGTGGCGGCACCACCGTGGACGAACACGCGGTGCCCGGATTGGATGCAAGCGACGGCTTCGGATGCGGAAAAGAGGCGGCGCATGGCGATCTCTCGATGAAGATGAACGGGTGGCGCGCAAGGATGGCCAGCCCCGCACCTCTCGGCCAGTACCCGCGCCAGCCGGCACGCCGCAGCCGAACGCGCCTGATACTCTTGCCGCGCACTGGAGAGGGAGACGGTGACCGACACCACACGCAGCAAGAGCGACGACCGCGCCGCGGTCGCGGAACGGATGCTCAAGCTCTTCGACAAGCGCACCGAGATCGAAGCGGTGTGGCTCTTTCCTCCGCGCTCGCGAGGCAGCAGCGGCGCCGCCGGCAGCACCGATCTCGGCGTTCTCTTCCGCGAGAACGCTACCCCCGCGGACTCAGCGGCGTGGCAGGAACGGCTCGGCCACGAGCTGGCTCGCGCCGGCGTCGAACGTCCGCGAGTCGTGCTGCTCGAAGAAGCGGAAGCGACGCTCCGGCACCGGGCCATCGAGCGTGGCCAGGCCATCTTCTTTCGCGACGCGCTCAAGGTGAAGGAATTCCGCGCCCGCACCTGGATGGAGTACGTGGATCGCGACGCGCCGACGGGACAGCGCATCGCGTCGATGCGAGGGGCAGGCGCCAAGCTGAGCGGCGAATCAGGCAGACACGAGCGCGTCGAGGCGCTGCGCCAACACACGGAGCGGATCGGCGCCACGCTGCGTGCCGGCGGTGAACGCTTCGCCACCGATCGTGGCATCCAGGACTCGATCCTCTTCAACCTGATCCAGGCCTGCCAGGCCGCCGAAGATCTCTTCGCCGAGCTGCTGGCCCGCACCGATCCCGGCGGCGACGAGCGTCTCGACGAGCGTGACCCGTTCGAGGCGGTCATCGAGGAGAACCTCGTACCCACCGAGCTTGCGCAGCGCATCGCGGCGGTGATGCGGCTGCGCAACGTGGTGCTCTACCGTTACGCGGAGCTCGATCTGGGGATCGTGCTCAAGCACCTGCCCAACGCGATCGAGGCGCTCGACGAGCTCGCGCGAAGCTGGGACACGATCGGCACGCGATAGGACTGGCGCAGGAGGGACATGGATACTGCCTACGTCGTCGACACCAGCGTCTTGGTCCACGATCCTCGCGCGCTCAACGCCTTCCGCAAGACCACCGTCGCCATCCCCATCTTCGTGGTGATGGAGCTCGACGACCTCAAGAACAACCGCCGCTTCGAGGTCGCCGCCGCCGCGCGCGTGGCTTCACGATTCATCTCGTCGCTGCGCGAGTTCGGGAACCTCTCGGGCGAGGCCGGCGTGCACCACCCCGACCTCGGCACCACCTTCCACATCATCTCCGACGGCAACGGTGGGCTCGACCACCTGAGCGAGCGCACCAACGACCGCAGCATGGATCTCCTGATCCTCGCCTCGGCGCTGGCGCTCAAGCAGCGC
>CAYUSL010000842.1:0-2218 GCA_964447125.1 uncultured bacterium
GCGCGCTATTCTTCGCGCGCGGCGCGCGGACGTGCGTAGTCGCACCCACCGTGACGCATCCAGCCCGCTCCGGCTCGCCTACGACGCTCGGCGCCGACGTGCGCGCGATCACCATCCGCGGCGCGCGCGAGCACAACCTGAAGAACGTCGACGTCACGATCCCGCGAGATCGGCTGGTGGTGGTCACCGGGCTCTCGGGCTCGGGCAAATCCTCGCTCGCGTTCGACACCCTGTACGCCGAAGGCCAGCGCCGCTACGTCGAGAGCCTCTCGGCCTACGCGCGCCAGTTCCTGGAGCGCATGGAGAAGCCCGACGTCGATGCGATCGAAGGGCTCTCGCCGGCGATCGCCATCGAGCAGCGCACCACCAGCCGCAATCCGCGCTCGACCGTCGGCACCGTCACCGAGGTGCACGACTATCTGCGGCTGCTCTTCGCGCGCATCGGCAAGCCGCATTGCCCCACCTGCGGCAAGCGCATCGCCAGCCAAACCCCGCAGCAAATGGTGGATCGCATCCTCGCCTATCCCGCCGACACCAAGATCCAGGTGCTGGCGCCGGTGGTGCGCGGCCGCAAGGGCGAGTTCAAGAAGGACCTCGACGAGCTCAAGCGCAAGGGATTCCTGCGCGTCCGCGTCGATGGCGAGATGCGTGATCTCGATCAGCCGATCGCCCTCGACAAGAAGCGCGACCACACGATCGACGTGATCGTCGATCGGCTGGTGGTCCGCACCGGGATCGAGCGGCGGCTCGCCGACAGCCTCGCGACCGCGCTCGGCATCGCCGATGGCCTCGTGACGATCGTCGACGGCGCCGGCACCGAGGAGGTGATGAGCGAGCGCTTCGCGTGCGTGGAGCACGGCACCACACTCGAGGAGCTCTCGCCGCGGATGTTCTCGTTCAACAGCCCGTACGGTGCCTGTCCCGGTTGCGACGGGCTCGGCACCAAGCTGATCTTCGACGAAGCGCTCGTGGTACCCGATCCGCAGCGCTCGCTCACCGCCGGCGCCATCGCACCGTGGCAGCGCAAGAACGAGGATGGCTCGTCGCATTACGCCGGCGTGATCGAAGGGCTCGCCAAGCACCTGGGCTTCGATGCGAGCACGCCGTGGAGCGCGCTCTCGCCCAAGATCCGCAAGGCGATTCTCCACGGCGCCGGCCCGGACGAGATCGAGTTCGTGTATCGGAGCGCCCGCAGCGAGACCACCTACCGCAAAGCGTGGGAAGGGGTGATCCCGAGCCTGGAGTCGCGCTACCGGCAAACGGAGTCGGAGTGGATGCGCGAAGAGATCGAGCGCTTCATGACGATCCGCCCGTGCGCGCAATGCAACGGTGCGCGGCTTCGCCCCGAGAGCCTCGCGGTCAAGATCGGCGACAAGAGCATCCGCGACGTGGAAGCCCTCTCGATCGCCGCGGCGCGCACGTTCTTGACGAGCCTCGAGCTCGAGCCGCGCGACCGCACCGTGGCCGAGCGGATCGTGAAGGAGGTCGGCGAGCGGCTCTCGTTCCTGACCGACGTGGGCATCGACTACCTGAGCCTCGATCGCGCGGCGGCGTCGCTCTCGGGCGGCGAAGCGCAGCGCATCCGGCTCGCGACGCAGATCGGCTCGGCGCTCTCGGGAGTGCTCTACGTCCTCGACGAACCGTCGATCGGCCTCCATCCCCGCGACAACGATCGGCTCATCCTCACCCTCGAGCGGCTGCGCGATCTCGGCAACACGGTGGTGGTCGTGGAGCACGACGAGGCCATGATCCGCGCCGCCGACTGGGTGATCGACATGGGCCCCGGCGCCGGCCAGCACGGCGGCGAGCTGGTCGCCGCCGGCACGCCCGCGGAGGTCGCCGCCAACGCGGCCTCGCTCACCGGCCAATACCTGAGCGGCGCGCGCTCCATCCCGGTACCCGAAGCGCGCCGCGCACCGCAGGGGCGCTGGCTATCCATCAAGGGCGCACGGCAGAACAACCTGAAGCGCATCGACGTGCGCATCCCGCTCGGCTGCCTCACGTCGGTCACCGGAGTGTCGGGCTCGGGCAAGAGCAGCCTGGTGGTGGACACGCTCTATCCAACGCTCGCCGAGCGGCTCGTGGGCACGCGCGGGATCGCGGGCACCGTCGAGCGCATCGACGGCATCGAGCAGCTCGACAAGGTCATCGACATCGACCAGTCGCCCATCGGCCGCACGCCGCGCTCGAATCCGGCGACCTACACCGGGCTCTTCAC
>CAYUSL010000843.1:0-2211 GCA_964447125.1 uncultured bacterium
TGCGGCAACGCCAACCTGTGCTCGATCATCCCCAACCTGAAGCTCAAGCGCGGCATCGATTGCGTCAGCGACGCGCAGCTCAAGACCTTGAAGGAGGTCTCGCGCTTCGTGGCCGAGCTCGCCAACATGACGCCTTCCAAGCATCAGCCCTACGTCGGCGAGAGCGCATTCGCCCACAAGGGCGGCATGCACGTGAGCGCCATCCGTCGCCACTCGAAGACGTACGAGCACATCTCCCCCGAGCGCGTCGGCAATCGTCAGCGGGTGCTCGTGTCGGACCTCTCCGGACAGTCGAACGTGCTCAGCAAGGCCGAGGAATTCGGTCTGGACTTGAGCGATCGCAAGCCCGAAGTTCGGGCCATCGTCGAGCGATTGAAGGAGCTCGAGAGCGAGGGATACCAGTACGAGGGCGCCGAGGGATCGTTCGAGCTGCTCGTGGACCGCGCGCTCGACGGCAGCGGTAAGAAGCCTTGGTTCGAGCTGCGCGGGTTCCGCGTCATCGACGAGAAGCGCGACGCTGGGCGCGCGCCGTATTCGGAAGCCACGATCCGTGTCGAGGTGAATGGCGTCGAGGAGCACACCGCCGCCGAGGGCCACGGGCCGGTGAACGCCCTCGACAACGCGCTTCGCAAGGCGCTCGAGCGTTTCTACCCCGAGATCAAATCGGTGCAGCTCCTCGACTACAAGGTGCGCGTGCTCAAGGCGCGCGCCGGCACCTCGGCGCGCGTACGGGTGCTGATCGAGTCGGGCGATGGGCAGAACAAATGGGGCACCGTGGGCGTCTCCGAGAACATCATCGAAGCGAGCTGGCAGGCCCTGGTCGACAGCCTGGTGTACAAGCTGCACACAGACGCCAAGAGGAAGGGGCGCAAGCGTGTCGCATCGCGCCGCGCATGAGCGTTGGGCGACGATCCGCAACGGGCTGGCGACGTTGCTCGGTGTGACGCTCGTGGCGCTCGGCGTGGTGGGCCCGCGTCCAGACGTTCCCGCACGGGTCGCGCCGCTGGGCTCGGAGTGGACGCCCTTGTTGCCTGCCATTCGCGCCGTGCCGCCGGCACAGCGGGCGCCCTACACGCTGATTCGCGGTGACTCGCTCGATCTCGCCACCGCAACGCAGCGCGACCTGGAGTTGATCGATGGCATCGGGCCTGGGCGAGCCCGCCAGTTGCTGGCAGCGCGCCGCGCCGGCGCGCTCGACTCGCTCGTGGACGTCGGCCGGCTGCCTGGCTTCGGCCCGGTTCTCCTCGGTAAGCTCGGCGCCGCGCTCGGGATGAGTGAAGCGGGTAGCGAGAGGGGCGACGAATGACGACTGTGCGCGACGGTAGGCGACGACGGTGGCATCGGTCGCGCCGGGGTGTGGTGATCGGTTTCGCCGGAGGCCTCGTGCTCGGGCTGGGGTGCGCCAGTGCCGAGCTCGAGCTGGCAGCTCAGCAAGCGATCGATCGTGCGGTACACGCCGAGGCCGATGCCGAAGCGCTCAACCCTTCGCGCGCCGATCAGCTCCTCTATCGGATGCCCCTCAACCAGGCGCGCGACGCGCAGCAGGATGGTCGCGAGGAAGAAGCGAAGCTGCTCGCCGACAAGGCGTACCAGGCCGCCGTCGACGTCCGCGCCCGCCGCGAACAGGCGAAGCGCGCGATCGGTGCGCGCATGTCCGAGGTGGAGGCCCTGGCGCAGGTGGCGCTTGCCGATCCCGACCCCGGCATCGACAAGGAGCTTCTCTTCCACGAGGTCGACAAGCGCTATGCCGCCGCCAAGAAGAAGCTCGCTGGCTTCGACTACGAAGGTGCCCTGGCGTCGGCCGACGAGGCGCTGACGATGCTCAAGCGCCGCAGCCAGCTCTACCGCAAGGCGCGCGCGATCCAAGTGACCCCGCCTGCCGACGAGAGCGTCGCAGCGCCGGCCCCGTCGGCCGCGCCAGGCCCGACGCACGATGCCGACATCACCAACGCGCCGCCCGAGAGCGGCTCGTTTCTGGATCGCTTGCGCAACGCAGCCACCCGAAGCGGGGCGCCGAGCTCCCGCTGACCGCGGCGCGGCGATTCCACGCGCAGAACGGGGTTCTGTCCGTCGCTGCCGCTTGGCAAGGTTGGGGTGCGCTAACCCGATCCATTCGCGAACGCTGTGTCGAGACGCCAGAAGTCGCGACATTCTTCCGCTCGCTCGTCGCGAGTGGCCGTGGCTTGTGCCCGCGACAGCGCGTCGGCGCCG
>CAYUSL010000844.1:0-2207 GCA_964447125.1 uncultured bacterium
GCGGGTAGGCGCTCGGTAATCTCCCAGAGGTCGGGGATCACCTCGGGGCAACCGAGCAATCCGAAACCGAGCACGTCGCCGTAGCTCATGATGGTCACGTTGAGCGCCACGTTTCCCACCAGCGGTCCCATCGGGAAGCAGCTCACGAGACGGGCGCCGCCTGCGTAGAGCGCCATGGGCGGACCGGGGACGTTCGAGATGAGGAGGTTGAAGATCGGCGGCAACCGTTCGGAGAGGTGCATCCACGTCCAGAGCTTGCCGGCGAGCGTGATCGTGCCCGGCAGCGACACGTCCGCCCACTCCATCACCGCATCTTCGACGCCGGACTCGTAGACGCGCTTGGCGGCGACCGTGCCTTCGTGGATCGCCCGGAGGCGCGCCGCGGGATCCTCGACGTGGGTGGCGAGCGTCGCGAAGAGCCCCGACACCGCGTTGCCGAATCCGCTCATCTGCTCATCGGTCCGGATCGACACAGGGATTGCCGCGATGAGCGGGTCCTTCGGTAGCTCCCCGCGGGAGCGCAGATACTCGCGCAACGCCCCGGCGCAGATCGCCACGGCGACGTCGTTCACCTTCACATCGAAATGCCGCTTCACCTGCTTCACCGAATCCAGTGGCAGCTCGACGTACGCGAAACCGCGGTGCGGCGTGATGTCGCGATTGAGGCGCGTGCGTGGCGCGCTGAATGGAAGCGGCGTCGCCGCGCTCGCGGGTGCACGCGCCGTATCGACGAGCTTCCGAATCGAGCGCACCGTGTCGCGCAGCGGCGTGCGCGCTTCCCACGGCGTAGCGGCGATGTGTCGTAGCCCGGCGGCGAAACGTTCGAGCGGCGACGGAATCGTTTGTCCCGGTGCGGGCTGCCAGCGCGGGCCGTCGAGGCGCGGCTCGACGGGTTCGGGCGTGAGCAAGCGCCCGAGCATCAGAGCACCGGTCATCCCATCCATGGCGCAATGGTGAGCCTTGAAGAGCACGGCGATGCGCCCGTTCTCGACACCCTCGATGAACCACATCTCCCAGAGCGGTGCCGTGCGATCGAGTTTGTAACTGCAGAGATCGCCCACGAGCGCTCCCAGCTCCTTCGGCCCTCCCGGCGCCGGCACCGCGATGCGCCGCACGTGCCGCCCCAGATCGAAATGCGGATCGTCCACCCAGTACGGGCGATCGATGCCGAACGGCACCTCCGCGAGCCGCTGCCGAAGCGGCACCAGCTCTTCGAGGTGGGACTCGATCAACATCCGCCAGCTCTCGACGCCGAACGGCGTCGCCGAGGTGGACGGATCCAGGATCAGCAGCGCGCCCACGTGCAAGTGCGCGTTGGGCGTTTCCGCGTAGAGCAGATCCGCGTCGACTCCACTCAGGCGTCGCATCACGTCCCCGGTCGCGGGTATTGGGTGCGCATGAAGAGGTCCCACCAGCGGTCGGGCATCCAGCGGTGCGCGAGCGAGAAGAGGCGCGCGCTGGCCGGCACGGTGTAACGCGTGGCGGGACGGCGCGCCGTGATCGCGTGCTCGATCACCCGCGCCACGTCCAGCGACTCGCCGGCGAAGAGCGCCAGCGGGCCAGCGTCGTTGGTGGCGAGACGGCTAGCGACAGCGTGCCGGAACGCCGCGTAGATGCTGCCTGCGTCGGGCCGCTCCTCGATCGACTGCACCACCTTCTCCACCCAGCGGGTGCGAATGGCGCCTGGCTCCACCACCACCACGTCGATGCCGAAGCCGCCCACCTCGAAGCGCAACGCGTCGCTCAGGCTTTCGAGAGCGTGCTTGCTCGCGTGATAGGCGCCGGCACCCGGCGTGGTGATGCGCCCACCCACCGAGCTCACGTTCACGATCCGGCCCCAGCGCTGGCGGCGCATGCCCGGGATCACGAGCTGCGTGAGACGCGTGGGGCCGAAGAGATTGGTCTCGAACTGGCGGCGCATCTCGGGCAAGCCGAGCTCTTCGACGGGGCCGTCGAGGCCGTAACCGGCGTTGTTGATCAGCACGCCCACGGCGCCGTGATCGCACGCGACCGCTTCGACGGCGGCGCGCATGGTGCTCTCGTCGCACACGTCCAGCGCGAGCGCGCGACAACCCGCCGCCTCGAGCGCCGCGAGCGCAGCGGGCTTCCGCGCCGTCGCGTACACCGGCCAGCCGCGCTCGGCCAGATGCCGCGCAGTCGCCTCGCCGATCCCCGACGAGCAACCCGTGATGAGCACTGCACGGGAG
>CAYUSL010000845.1:0-2207 GCA_964447125.1 uncultured bacterium
TCAACGACTTCTACTTCGGCAACGATCGCGCCGACGGCATGGACTTCCTGCCGGACCGCTCGTGGAAGACCGCACTCGCCGCGCACCGCCGTGCGCTGCGCAAGTATCTCCCGCACTACCTGAGGGAGTATGCGTTCTTCCCGCTGCTCGCAGGTCCGTTCTTCTGGAAGGTGATGCTCGGCAACTGGCTGGCGGCCACGGCGCGTGACGTCTACTCGGCAGCGACGATCTACTGCGGCCACATCGGCGCCGACGTCGCGAGCTACGCGGATGGGACGCGTCCGCGCGGGCAGGGCGCCTGGTACGCGATGCAGGTGGAGGCGGCGAACAACTTCGAGGTGAGCCTGCCGGTGTCGATGCTGTGCGGCGCCCTCGACCTGCAGATCGAGCACCATCTCTTCCCGCGCTTCCCCACCAATCGCCTGCGGCAGATCGCGCCCAAGGTTCGCGCCGCCTGCGAGCGCCACGGAGTCCGCTACAACACCGACACCTGGGGTCGCACCCTGGCGAAGGCGTTGCGTCACATCGCGCGACTCAGTCGCCCCGATGAATCGCCGGTGCGGGTCGACGCGCCGGCCATGGCGATGGGGGCTGCATGAACGCGCTCGCCTTCGTCGACGATAATGCGCTCATGGCCAAGCCCAAGACTCCCATCGAAGAACCCGAGCCGACGACTACCGAATCGTCGGCACCTGTCGCCGAGTACACGATCGACGATCTGGCGGCGCGCACCCGCGTGCCGAGCCGCACGATTCGCTTTTATCAAGCGAAGGGTGCCTTGCCGCGACCGAGCGTGAAGGGGCGCACCGCGTATTACAGCGACGTGCACGTGGAGCGCCTCAAGCTCATCGCCGACCTCCAGGACCGCGGCCTCACCATCCGCGCCATCCGCGACTTGGTGGCGCGAATGGATCGCGGCGATCTGGAGCTCGGCGAATGGTTGGGCGTCGAGGAACAGCTCTCCCGGCCCTGGGCGAACGACACGCCGCGGCTCGTGAGCGAGGACGAGCTGCGCGAGCTGGTGGGGCGCGAGCGGCCGGGGCTGGTCAGCGATCTGGTGCGCCTCGGCGTGGTCGAGCGCGAGTCGGGCTCGTTCCTGGTGCGCAGCACGGCGCTGCTCAAGCTGGCGCTCGAGCTGGACGGCGCGGGCGTCGACCTCGAGGTTGCGTCCAAGGCTGCCGACCTCATCCGCAAGCACACCGCGCGCGCCGCCCAAGAGGTGGTCCACTACCTCGTCGAGCATGCGGGACGCGGATTCGGACGCGCCGAGACTCCCGAAGACATCGGACGGGCCGTGGCGGCGATCCGTCCCAAGGCGTTGGAAGCGGCGGCCGTGATCTTCGGTCAGGAGATCGAGCGCACCCTCGCGACGCTCATCCAGTCGGGCGAGCTCACGCGAGTCACGTCGCGGCGGAACTCCGGCCGCAAGTCGTAGGTCGGGGGCCTCGACGTGCGCGCCGCGGGATCCGATCCCGCGGCCTGGCCCGCTCTATCCATGAACGCCGTGTCGAAATCCCCGGATTCGCCCCGTTGACACCCACGATCGGCGCAATTACCCGCGCCTCGTGCCCGCGACAGCGCGTCGGCGCCGACGGAGCGTCGCCCTCCACGGATTCGCGCATCCAACAAGCCTGGAGGGCCGCGCTCCGTCGCGGCCGCAGCGCGCCGCTCGTGAACGATGCAGGCTAGCGACGGTCGAGAACGCGGCGCAGGAACCGCTGCGTGACGGCGTGCAGCGGCGCCGTGAAGATCTGCTCCGCGGGGCCTTCCTCGATCTTCCGGCCGCCATCGAGCACCGCCACACGATGGGCGACCTCGCGAGCGAAGGCCATCTCGTGGGTGACCACGAGCATGGTCATCGAGCTGTGAGCGAGATCGCGCATCACGTCCAGCACCTCGCCCACCAGCTCGGGATCGAGGGCGGAGGTGGCCTCGTCGAAGAGCATGAGCTCGGGCTTCATCGCGAGCGCGCGAGCGATCGCGACACGCTGCTGCTGGCCGCCCGAGAGCCGCGCCGGGTACTCGTTGCGTTTCTCGGCGAGGCCCACTCGCTCGAGCAGCGCCAGTGCCGCGGCTTCGGCGGCGGCGCGCGGCTCGCCTTTCACGCGCATCGGCGCCTCGATCACGTTCTCGAGCGCCGTCTTGTGCGGAAAGAGATGAAAGCGCTGGAACACCATGCCGATGCGGCGCCGCTGGGCGTCGATCTC
>CAYUSL010000846.1:0-2206 GCA_964447125.1 uncultured bacterium
GTGAGGCACAGGAGATCGCCCAGATTCTTGACGTCGATGTGCCAGTCGCGGAAGCGCTCGCCGCGCACCTGCTCCTCCGAGAGCTTGTGGCGGTGGATCATCGTCCCCATGGCACCGTCGATGATGACGATGCGCTTCGCGAGCAGCGCTTCGAGCTCTTGACCGACGTCGTTCCGAGTGCGAGTCATCGTGCCGATTCCATTTCGTGGATGTGCGTCGCCGTCGATCGGCGATGCAGCCGATCCGCCAAGAATACCGGAATTTCCGCCCCGCAGGGCGAGCGGAGCGCGGTTACTTCACCGTGATCGTGGCGCTGGGAGCGCTTTCGTTGGCGTAGGCCGAGCGGTCCACGGCGGAGACGCGGTAGCGTGCATCACCGACCGGCGGCTTGTCGTCGAGATAGCGCGTGCCGTCGAGCGGGTTGGGCGTGAGTCGGTCACCCGCACCGTTCGGCCGCAGTCGATAGACCAGGTAGCCGGCGACGTCGGCGTCGGGGGAAGGATCCCAGCGCAGCTCGATGCCGTTGCCCGCCCGCACGCCGACGAGCCCGCTGGGCGGAGTGGGCGGAGTGCGGTCCTCGGAAACCACGCTCACGGTGGTCGAGTCGTCGCTCTCGACCCAGGTGTCCGCGTGCTGCACGACCGCGCGCACCACGTAGCTGTGGGTGCGATCGATCGGTGCCGTGGTGTCGGTGAAAGTGGTCTCGACGATTGCCGTCGTGGTCAGGAGCTCGGGCTCGCTCTCGCCGGTCCAGCGGTACACGCGATAGGCGAGTGGGCGCGTCTCCGCCACGCCGTCGGCCTTGGTGGTGGGGGCGCTCCACTGCAACGTGGCGGCGCGTTCGCCGCCGGTGGCCGTGAGCAGGCTGGGCGGGCTCGGTGGCACGGTCCAGGCGATGGAGACCGCGTTGGACGGCGTGGTGCCATAGCCGCTGCTGCCGAACGCCAGCACCCGGTAGACGTTCACCGTGTTGGCCACCGCGGAGGTGTCGCGCAAGGATGCTTCCTTGATCGGCACACCGCTCGCGTCGGTGGGTAAGGGCAGGGCGAAGGCGATCTGCGGCTTGCTGGGGGCGACGCCGGTGCTGCCGATGGGCAGGAGCGAGTGCAGCACTTGGAAGCCCACGACGTCGGCGGGCTTCGATCCATCTTGATTGCGTTGTGGCACCGTCCACTGAAGCTCGATCGCGCCGCGCACGGCCTTCGCCGTCAGGTCTTTCACCGGCTCGGGGAGCTCGGATTCGGGCGGCTTGGGCAGACCTTCCTTGCCACAGCCGGACGACGTCGCGGCCGCCACGAGCATCAACAAGCTCCCCACGAGGGCGGCGGATCGCGCTCGCCACGGGTTGATCGCGAGACGCTCCCGACGGGCGACGGTCATCGCTCGATCTCCTTCCGGGCGCGGGCCAGGGCCCGGACGATCTGGGTGCGAGCGGTGCCGCCGATGGTGCGGCGCTGATCCGTGGAGCGCTTCGGATCGAGGCTCGCGAGGTGGGCCGGAGCGAGACGCGAATCGATCTCCGCGAGCTCGGTGGCCGAGAGCGAGCGCGGATCTCGACCGCGCGCGAGCGTTCCCCGCACCAGTGCCCCCACCACGGCGTGCGCTTCGCGGAACGGCACGCCGGCGCGGGCCAGCGCGTCGGCAACGTCGGTCATCATCAGTGCGGGATCGGCTGCAGCAGACGCCATCGCCGCGTGCCGCACGGTGAGCCGCGGCACCAGCGAGGTCAGCACGCGCACCGAGCTGCGCACCGTGTCCACGGCGTCGAAGAGCGGCTCTTTGTCTTCTTGCAGGTCGCGGTTGTAGGCGAGCGGCAAGCCCTTGAGCACCGTGAGCATCGTCACCAGCGCGCCGTTCACGCGGCCGGTGCGTCCGCGCACCAGCTCGCCGACGTCCGGGTTTTTCTTCTGCGGCATGATGCTCGAGCCGGTCGAGTGGCTGTCGGGCAGCTCCACGAATCCGAACTCGGCTGAAGACCAGAGCACCAGCTCTTCGGCGAAGCGGCTCAGGTGCGTCTGCACCAGCGCTGCAGCGGCGAGAAATTCCACGACGAAGTCGCGATCCGAGGTGGCGTCCAGGCTGTTGGCGGTCGGGCCGTCGAAGCCGAGCAACTGCGCAGACAGCTCGCGATCGAGCGGGAAGGTGGTGCCGGCGAGCGCCGCCGAGCCGAGCGGCGAGCGGTTGAGCCGCTTGCGGACGTCCGCGA
>CAYUSL010000847.1:0-2202 GCA_964447125.1 uncultured bacterium
ACGGGTTCGAGAGCGGTACCACGTTCTTCTGGCCGGTGACTGCTCCCTGAAGCGTACGGCGCTGTCGAACGTAAGGGGCCATCTCCGGATCCTGCAGTGAGGCGGTTCCTCGCCGCGGGCGGCGAAAGCTGGAAGATCTTCCGGCTGGCTCGCGAAGTAGCGGTTGGCGGCGGCCCGTGGTACGCCGTGATGGTTGAAGAGCGTGCGGTCCTCGGATCGAAAGAACTAGGAGCAATCGTGAAGATTACGGTGGAAACGACGGTGCGTGCACCGATCGAGTTGGTCTGGAAGGCTTACAGCTCTCCCGAAGACATCGTTCAGTGGAATGCCGCGTCCGACGACTGGCACACCACGCGATCCAGCGTGGATTTGAAGCCAGGCGGGAAGTTCTGCTCGCGAATGGAGGCGAAGGACGGCAGCTTCGGATTCGACTTCGAGGGCACGTACACCAACGTGGTGCCCATGAGCCTCATCGAGTACGCGTTCGGGGACCGAAACGCGAAGATCGAGTTCCGCGAGAGCCCCGATGGTGTCACCGTTCAGGTTTCGTTCGATGCCGAGGAGACGCATCCCGTGGAGCAGCAGCGGCAGGGCTGGCAGGCGATTCTCGATCGCTTCCGGCGCCACGTGGAAGGCGCAGCGTAGATCGCAGGCTGGCTCGACGCGCGCCTGCGGGCGCGGGGGTCAGGCGGCTGGCGTGAGCACGGCAGCCGTGGTGGCCGCCCAGCCGGGCTGCGGCTGGCGGCGGGCGTGGCGAAGCAGCTTGAACGCCACGCCGAGTGCGGTGGGCGTGAGCACCGGTAGGAAGTTTTTCACGATGCGCTTGAAGTCGCGGCGCAAGATGCGGTCGAGCTTGTGGGTCTGCTCGCCACGGGCTGCGTTGCCGATGGATGCGAAGAGGCGCGCCGGCCGGCTCGCGAATACGTTGAAGAAGAGCCAGAGGTAGAAGAAGAGCCGCACGATGCGCAGCTCGTAGCCGCTCATGGTCGGATTGTGGGACGCATCCATGGTGATGTCTGCGACGAAGAGCGAGCGGTAGAACGCATCGGTGAGAGCCACCTCGTCCCGAGCGCGTAGCTCGTTGAACGAGGGGCTGCCGGGCAGTGGCTGGAAGAGGCTCACTACCGCCTCGTCCAGTCCTGTGCGAGCCAGGCGTGCCGTGAGCCGGAAGGTGTCGACCAGGTCACCCCAGGTCTCGACGGGAAAGCCCACCACGAACGCGGCGGCCACCGTGAGCCCGGCGCTCTTGGCGTTGCGCACGGTGTCGAGCACCGAATCGACGCGCATGCGCTTGTCGATCCAGCTCATCACCCGCTCGGAGCCGGTCTCGGGCGAGATCTGCAAATAGACGAGGCCTGATCGCTTCGCGCGCCGCAGTAGATCTTCGCTCAAGCGCTCGGCGCGGATGCCGGATGGCACCGACCAGCGAATTCCAGGCGAGAGCGCGTCGAGGCGATCGACGAAGCCTTCGAACCAGCGCTGGCTCGTGGTCAGGCTCAGATCGGTGAACACGAAATGCTCGACGCCGTGCTCGGCGCGATGGCGCTCGATCTGCTGGATCACGACGTCGTGCGAGAGATAGCGCTGGCCGCCCCAGGTGCCAGGCGCGGTGCAGAACTGACAGCGATACGGGCAGCCGCGGGTCGCGATCATGGGCAGGAAGCGGCCGTCGACGTTGACGCCGTGGACCCGGTTGCCTTCCCAGTAGGGCGCGAGCGCGATGCCGCGCCAATCGGCGGCGGGAATTCGGTCGGGATCGTCGAAGCGACCCTTCTCGCGCGGATTCACGGCTTCCGCGGCTGCGTGGCGCGTGGTGACCACGTTCGCGAGACCGTCGAGCGAGCGCCCGGCGTCGACACAGTCGAGGACGTCGAGAAGCGGCGCTTCGCCTTCGCCGACCACGACCGCGTCGAGTCCGGCTTCGCGAACGGCGACGTCGGCGATCCCGGTCATGCCCTCGCCGCCGGCGACGAGCACGATCTCCGGGCGTCGTCGGCGGATCTCGCGCAAGAGTGCCCGCACCGGCGGGTAGCTCTGGCTGAACATCATCGAGAGGCCGAGGACCTGTGTGCGCTCGGGGATTCGCTCGATCAGCTCGTCGATGCGCAGGCCTTCGATGTGGAAGCCATCGCCCCACATCCACGTGTGCTCGAAGCCGAGGCCAACGCCGTCGATGACCTCGGTCTCGTGGCCCGCGGCGCG
>CAYUSL010000848.1:0-2201 GCA_964447125.1 uncultured bacterium
CCACGCTCTACGCCGGCATGCGCATGCTCGCCAGCGACGAGCGCAACGTGACCTCGCTCGAAGATCCCATCGAGATGGTCTTCGAGGAATTCAATCAGGTGCTGGTGCAGCCCAAGATCGGCATCACGTTCGCTGCAGCGCTGCGCCACGTGCTGCGCCAGGACCCCGACGTGATCATGGTCGGCGAGATCCGCGATCCGGAGACCGCCACCAACGCGGTTCAGGCGGCGCTCACCGGTCACCTCGTGCTCTCGACGCTCCACACCAACGACGCGATCGAGGCGCTCACGCGGCTTCTCGACCTCGGAATCGAGCCATTCCTGATCGCATCGTGCCTGAACGGCGTCGTGGCCCAGCGGCTCCTACGCACGATCTGCATCGAGTGCAAGCGCGAACGGAAGCTCGACATCGACGAATGGCGGGCGCTCGGCCTGCGCGACAACTCGCCGACCCCCATGCTCGTCTACGAGGGCGAGGGCTGCGCTCGTTGCCGTGGCACCGGCTACTACGGCCGCACCTCGGTGGTCGAGATGTTCGAGGTCACCGACGACGTCGCGAGCCTCATCCGTCGCAGCGCCGGATCCGACAAGATCCGCAAGGCGGCGATCAAGGATGGGATGCGCTCGTTGCGCGAGGCCGCCGTGCTCAAGATGATCAAGGGTGAGACCACGTTCGAAGAAGTGATGCGCGTGACCACGTCGGAGAGCCCAGCGAACGAGGTCGTGGAGAGCGAGCCCGCGCCGCTCGCTCAGCCCCGCGCGCGAGGCTGAGGCACGGCGCTCGCGCACCACTACACGCCAGCGACGGTGGGCTCGGGCGTAGCGCGCCGCGGAGCGTGATCCCCACACTGGAGAGTCCCATGAATCCCGTGCGCAGCGTTGGTGTGATCGGTGCAGGCAGCTTCGGAACCGCGCTCGCGGCATTGCTCGCGGACAAGGGGCTCGCGGTCACCCTGTGGAGCCACGGTGAGGACTCGGCGCGTGCGATCCGCGAGGAGCGCGAGAACAAGGTCTACCTGCCCGGCATCCGTTTGCCCGATTCTCTCGAGGTCTCCACCGATCTCGCCGCCGTGACGAGCGGCAAGGACATGGTGGTGTCGGTGCCGCCGTCACACGTCGTGCGCGACGTGTGGGGGCGCGTCGGACGTCACATCGCCCCCGAGACCGTCGTGGTGAGCGCCTCCAAGGGGATCGAGGTCGAAACCGGCCTGGTGATGTCACAGGTCCTCGAGCAGGTGGTCCCGCCACCGAATCGCTCGCGGCTGGCGTTCCTGTCGGGGCCAAGCTTTGCCCGCGAGGTCGCGCAGCACATGCCCACCGCGGTCGCGGTGGCCGCCACGGACGCGGCCATCGCTCGCGCCGTTCAAGAAGCCTTCGCGACCAACTACTTCCGCGCCTACACCAACGACGACGTCATGGGGGTGGAAGTGGGAGGCGCCCTCAAGAACGTGGTGGCGATCGCGTGCGGCGTCAGCGACGGTCTCGGGCTCGGCTACAACACCCGGGCGGCGATCATCACCCGCGGCCTCGCGGAGATCACGCGGCTCGGCCTCAAGCTCGGCGCCAAGGCGCTCACGTTCGCGGGCCTCGCCGGGATGGGAGATCTCGTGCTCACCTGCACCGGCGATCTGTCGCGCAATCGCACGGTGGGCATGCGCCTCGGCAAGGGCGAGAAGCTCGCCGACATCCTCGGTTCGATGCGCATGGTGGCGGAAGGAGTGCGAACCACCCGCTCCGCTCACGAGCTGGCGCTCAAGCTCTACGTGGACATGCCGATCACGGCGCAGATCTACGCGATGCTCTACAAGGATCAGTCGCCAGCGAAGGCGGTTGCGGCCCTCATGAGCCGCGACTTGAAGCCCGAGCTCGCGGGCATCGCGTGGTGATCGCGCGGGTGATCCGCTGTCGATCGATCGAGTGGGTTGCGACGTCAGCGCCGCTCCCCTAGGATGTCGGCCCGCGTCGCTGCCTGCGTGCTCCAGCGCACGACGCCGCGTGGTGCCGACGAGGAGCCTTCATGAACTTCCAACCGGTGTACGACCTGATCGATTGGCTCCAGGCCACTTCCATCGGCGGCGGGCTGACGGCGTTTCATCTCGTGATGGCGCTCCTGGGCTTGATCGTGGGCGGTTCGCTGATCAAGGGACTGCTGCCCAAGGGCAAGAAGAAGGACTACATGATCGACGTCATGTGCAACGACTG
>CAYUSL010000849.1:0-2196 GCA_964447125.1 uncultured bacterium
GGCTCGCGCCTGCCAGCGTCAGCGCGGCGAGTGTCGCGTCCGTGGCGGGCAACGCCGCGAGCAGGTCCGGCTCGCTCGCAGCCTCGCCCAGCCGCGTTCGTAGCCGACCCGAGAGCACGATCGCCTCACGCGTGACGTCGAGCGAGCTGGTGAGGACCCACGCCCCCTCGGGAGCCGTGACCGTCTCACCCACGGAGACGCGCAACGAGCTCTGCTTGGCGAGCTCGAGTGCCAACGCACTGCGCACGCGCTTGGCGGCGCTGGCGTATGCGCCGCTCGGCTCGCGCACCGGCGCCACCACCACCATCGGATTCAGGTCGTGACGACTGTCGAGGAAGCTCCGTGCCTCGGCCGCCAGCGTCTGCGCCAAGCGGCGCGCAGGGTCCGGTGAGCTGGCGTTCGGCACGCCGCTTTGGGCGGCGACCACCATCGCCCCCCAAACCACCATCACGAAGGACCCGAAGGCCGCGCGGCGCCGCATGGCGCTCACGCTATATCACGCGCGGCGCGGCGCGCCCGGAATGCGGCCCGCGCGAAACGATGGGTGACGGCGTGCGCCGGTCACCGGATCGAACGCGGCGCTGGCTGGGGAAGCAAGACGACGGGGACAGGACGGACGGGGAACGGGGCGAGGAGCGGCTCGACGCTGGACTGCGTCGAGCGGCCGAGCGCGGGGCTCAGCGCTCGCGGCTCTCGATGGCGCCGAGAGTGACTTTGAGCGCGGCGGCGGTCATCGCGATGCCGAGCGCGACCGAGCCAGCGAATGCGACCAGGAAGACCAGGGCTTGCATGGGCAGCCTCTCCGAATTGAACCGCTGGTTGAACCAGCGGGGTGCGCTCTTTTACTCCTCATGCGCGCGAGTCGCAACCCCCGTGCCGCACGAAGTTGCCGTGCCCAAGAGAAAACTGGCCGTGACGACGGGAAAAAACACCTTCCGTCGGCCCCGATGGCAGCAGCAGCCGAGCCACGACGGCTCGGCGTGTCGTGGAGTCACGTCGCCTGCGTGTCTCACGAGACACGCGGCGTGGCTCATCGCCCACGGCGATCAACCGGCGTTTGATCGCGCCAGCCACACGTTCCACGCGCCCTCGGAAGTGCGTGAACCGAGCGTCTAGCGCACCCTGCTCAGTCCCTGGCGATCCCCAGCAGACGCATCTTCTTGTACAGGTGGCTGCGCTCGAGCCCCAGATCCTCGGCTGTGCGGGTCACGTTGCCGCTCATCTCCGCGAGCCGCGCCACGATCGCGCGCCGCTCGAAATCGGCGAGCAGGCCTTTGAGCGAGCGATCGTGGCCCATGGGCACGTCTCCAGCCGAGTTGCTGGGCGCCGCGGGAAGGCACATGCGCACGTCTTCCGCGGTGACACGCTCACCGGGCACCAGAATCAGGATCCGATCCACCACGTTCTTGAGCTCGCGAATGTTGCCCGGCCACGGGTAATGCGTGAGCAGCTCCAGCGCTTCGGGATCGAGCTTCTTGCGGACCTGAGTCTCGTCCTCCTCGACGCTGAGCCCGATGAAATGCTCCACCAGGTCTGGCACGTCCTCCTCGCGATCGCGCAGCGGCGGCACGGGGAACGGGATCACGTTGATGCGGAAGTAGAGATCCTCGCGGAAACGCCCTTCCTTCATCGCCTTTTCGAGGTCCTGGTTGGTGGCAGCGACGATCCGCACGTCCACCCGGATGGTCTCGCTGCCGCCCACCCGCTCGAACTCGCCCTCCTGGAGCACGCGCAAGAGCTTGGCTTGCAGATCGGGCTTCAAATCGCCGATCTCGTCGAGGAAGAGTGTCCCGCGATCGGCCTGCTCGAAGCGTCCTTTGCGCATGCGGGTGGCGCCAGTGAACGAACCGCGCTCGTGGCCGAAGAGCTCGCTCTCGGCGAGCTCGAGCGGAATCGCCGCACAATTGAACTTCACGAACGGCGCCTGGGCGCGTGCCGACTCGCGATGGATGCCGCGCGCCACCAGCTCCTTGCCGGTGCCGTTCTCGCCGGTGATGAGCACGCGTCCTTGGGTGGGGCCGACACGGCGGATGCGCTCGCGCACGCGCTCGGTGGCCGGGCTCCGGCCGACGATCTCGTAGCGCCGCTCGAAGCGCTCCTTCAGGCTCACGTTCTCTTCCGCGAGCCGGTGGAAGTCGAGAGTGTTGCGGACCGTGAGCAGGATCTTCTCGTCGGAGAGCGGCTTCTCGATGAAAT
>CAYUSL010000850.1:0-2196 GCA_964447125.1 uncultured bacterium
ACGACACGCTCTACGTGATGCAGCGCACCGGTCACGCTGGCCGCGGCGGCTTGGTGTGCGTGCTCAACAACTCGGGTGAGGGGTGGCGGGGCGCCCGCGTGCGAACTGCGTTTCAGCGCACGCACTTCGAGCCGCTGGCGTTTCGTGGCCGCGCCGATACGGGCGTGCCGCAAGCGAAAGACACCGACGACGAAGGCTGGTGCGATCTCTGGGCGCCGCAACGCGGCTACGCGGTATACGCGCGAAGCTGAGCGAGCGGCCTGCCATCAGAAGCGTTTCTCGATCTCGCTCTGGAGGTCCTCGGTGCAACGCTCGGCGGTCAGCCCTTCCTTCGTCACGCGTACCGTCGTTGCGTCACCCTCGGTGCGAGGCTTGGCGGCGCCGGCGCTCCAGGTGCCGGCGACGTCGCAGTCGATCTCGAGGGATCGGGTCCCGGGAGGCACGACGATGCGGACGGCGTAGGGGGGCACCTGTCCGATGACGGTGCCGGTCCGCGCGTCGCTGCGTTCGATGCGTCCGTAGCTCGCGAGCGCTTGCTCGGCGGCGCGAAAGATCGCCGTCGAGTCGGACTCGAAGTAGCGGGCGTTGAGCGAGTGGCTCGCGGTGCCGACGCCCGCCGCGCAACCGACCAGCACCGCGAGACCGGCGAGCGCCGGCGACGTTCGCTGCATCGAACGGCGGCACGTCATGGTGTCACCCCTTCGCTCATGCCTTGGCTGAGCGCAGCCGAGGAAAGATCGGCGGCGAAACCGCTGCCCACGAGGGCGTCGTCCCAGTGGTCGGTTCCGTGGAGGTATTTGTCGAACCACATCGTCGCGTACTTCGCGCTCAGGCGATGCTGCTCCGCGTAGGTCGTGGTGGGCGGGCAATCCACAGGCACCAGGTCGAACACGATGGGGCTGGCGAGGGTGGCGAGGTCTTCGTTGATGTAGCCGATGTGGTTGCCGCCGCGAATCTCGAGGTATTGCTTGGCGACCGGAACGGCGTCGTAGTAGACGAGCGGCCCGTCGGCCGGAACCAGGCAGTCTTCGGAGCCGCGCTGGATCTGCGTGGGGGCGGCGATTCTCGCGCTTGCGGCGAGGGTGTCCTCGAACAGGAATGCACCGAGATCGCTCCAGCCGGGAGCGAGCGCCACCACTGCGCGAAAGCGTGCGTCGCTGCCCGCAGTCTCCAGCGCGCCGGCGCCGCCCATCGAGAGGCCGATCGCGCCGAGGCGGGTTTCATCCACTTGGCCGGCGAGGGGCGAGCTCGGGTCACCGGATTCCGCGATCACGAGCGACGCGCCGAGACCGAATCCGTGCGCCCATTCCGTGGGGTCCGGGATCCACGGATTGGGCGGGGTCACACCCAAGACCAGGTAGCCGTGGCTCGCGAGATGCGCGGACAGCCACGTCATCATCGAAGCACTCGCGGAGAAGCCGTTGAGCAGGACCACCGTCGGCCGTGGCGCCGCTGCGCCGTCCGAGGACGGCACGAACGCGGTGGCGTGGAAGATCCCGAACGCAGGATCGTCGAACGTGCGAGCGTAGGTCGTGTACGTCGCTGCGCCGGGTTGCTCGGGGTCGCTCGGGACGAAGGCGCGCGGGGCGTCGCGCGATGAAGCGTCGCCGCCGCACGCGCCGAGCGCGACGGCGGCGGCGAGCAGCCCGGCCAGAACCGGTAGCCGGGCCGCGCTCCTCACTTGAGGATCAGCTCGCGGCCGATCTTCGCGCCGAGGATCTCGCGGATCTCGCCGCGCTGAGTCGCCTGCTCGTCGGCTTTGGCCATCGAACCGGCGTACTTCTCGATCACCGCGCGGCTCTTGGCATCGAAACCGTCGAGGGCCGCCATGTTCTTGTAGGTGATCTCGAGCATCACGTCCCAGTCGTCGCGGTTTGCAGCACTCGAGCTCACGATCCGGTAGCCGAGGACGAGCCCCTCCTTCTTGAGCGCCTCGTTGACGGATTTCCAATCGGTGGAAAGGAACTTCATGTACTGATCGAATCCGCCCGGATTGATGCGAACGTACGTTTGTGCGACGACCGGGCCCTCGGTGTAGACGGGATCGTCGGCGCTACCGACGGTGGCGAATCCGAGGACGAGCAGAGTCGCGAGCAAGCTGCGCTGAAGCATTGGGCGCATGGTGGATCTCCTTTCGCCGGGACCTTACAGCAGGTCCCCGCCGCGCTCGCAACGAAAAAAACTCGCCGCGTGGGT
>CAYUSL010000851.1:0-2190 GCA_964447125.1 uncultured bacterium
ACGTCGAGGTCGTGATCGGGCGCCACGCCGAAGCCCGACAGGATCGGGTCGAGCATCTGCCGGTGCTGCGCCGTCGAGATCACGATCGGCTCGATGGTCGCCGCGAAATGTTCGCGCGCTTCCAGGATCACCGGCGCGAGCTTGATGGCCTCGGGACGGGTGCCGATCACGACACCCAGACGAAGTCGACGCGTCTCGTTCATGGGGTGCGCAAGATAGGCGGCGGGTCATCGCCGCGGAAGGAGAGCGGTGTCGACCGAGCGGGGCGCGAGAGAAGCCGCGCGCACCTCGATCCACTCGCGTCGCTCTGGGGATCAGATCAGCGCGAGCACTGCCCGGAGGCCGTCGTCGATCGATTCGAGCTCGGAGGAAGCAAGCGTTCCCACACGCTGGAGAAGCTTCGCGCGAACCAGCAGCGTCACCTGGTGGCACAGCGCCACACTCGGCCTTCGTAGTCCCGCCGCCCCTCGGGGAAGTGGAATGGCCGTCGGCCCCCTCCGCAATTGTGTGCTCGCGGTCGAGATCGGCGCCACGATGATCGAGCGCCATCCAGCGGTTTCGTTGAATCCGTCGTGAGATACCACCGCGACCGGTCGGCGGCCGGCTTGCTCCGATCCGGAGCGTGGAACGAGGTCCGCCCAGTAGACGTCACCGCGCTTCACGAATCGTCATCCTCTGCCAGCAGACGATCGATGCTGGCCGCTTCCAGCTCCGGATCGAGGTCGGCAGCGGTCCCGGCCATTGCGTCCGCATAGTGCGCTATTGCGCGGTGGAGTGCGGCACGGCGTTCCGCCTCGACATGCTGCTCGAGGGCACGCCGCACCACGTGGGTCAGCGGCTCCCGCTTGCGTACGGCTTCTGCTTGCAGCTCGGCGTAGAGCTCGTCGGGCAGCGGGAGATGGAAGTTTCGTCGGCGGATGATGGGGTCGGTGCGCGCCATGCCACGGTCTTATGGCATGGCGGATGTCACAGCAATTCGCACCCCATGCTCGCGCAGCCATTCGGAGGGATCGAGCCAGCCGTCGAGGGGGCCCGAGCCGGCTTGGATACCGAGCCCCAAGCGCTCGCGGATCTCGAAGTGGAGGTGTGGCGCGTAGCGTCCGCCGCCGGTACCGACCGTCCCCACCACGCGTCCGCTCTCGACGCGCTCGCCGGCGCGAACCCGCACGTCCTCCAGGTGTCCGTAGAGCGACTCGATCGCTTCGTCGGGAAGCAACCAAGCGCGCGGGAGGTGGTGCCGCACGATCACCACGTTCCCCCAACCGGTGAAGCCGTCGCGATCTCCGCTGCCGGCGAACACCACGTCACCGGCGGCGATCGCGACCACCGCGGCGCCGAGCGTGCCACTCGTGGCCCAGTCCTCGCCGCGGTGACCCTCGACGCCGAACTGCCGCGTAAGGCCGACGTCGTGCGCACCGGGCTCGGCGAGCGGTGCCGTTACCAGCGCGGGCGCTTCGCGCAGGATCGGGGCCGCGTTCGTTGCCGTTTCGTTCGCCGTGAGCGGCGTGCACGCGGTCCGCGTTACCGCTGCGAGCACCGCCATTCCACCGCAGAGCGCTCGGGCGACGCGCGCGCCCGGCCGCCGCCGGGCCTCGGCACGAGCACGTAGACGCGCCGATCCGCAGCTCATTTGTCGAGGAGTTCCGGTATCTTGCGCTTGAGGCGCGGAGAGGCTTGTGGCATTCTCGGCGGCGCGGCGAAACACGCGAGAGCGGCTCGCGTCACGCTCGCCTCGACAGTCGTATTTCGGTTCGTTGCTTGCACGAGTTCCAGGCCCACGGATTTTTCGTCACATCCAGCATTCACGCAACGTCGGCGGCCGCGTGCCGCCGACATGGGGGCGATGATGGGTAGCGCAGCAGCCGCAGCAAAGGCCGGAAGCTCGATCGATCGCATCCAGGAGCTGCTCGGAGCGGATGGCAAGGCCATCCTCGAGTACAAGCCGAAGATCGCCAAGGAGCGTCTGCACCTTCCAGGGCCGGACTTCATCGATCGCGTGTGGACGCAGACCGATCGTCCGCCGCAGGTGTTGCGCGCTCTCCAGTCCATCGCCGATCACGGCCGTCTCGGGGGCAGCGGCTACGTGTCGATTCTGCCCGTGGACCAGGGCATCGAGCACAGCGGTGGCGCCAGCTTCGCGCCCAACCCCGACTACTTCGATCCCAGCAAGATCGTCGAGCTCGCCATCGA
>CAYUSL010000852.1:0-2181 GCA_964447125.1 uncultured bacterium
GCGCCTTCTCGATGCTCGCGAGCTGCTACGCGCTCAATTACGACTTCATGCGCGGGCCTGAGTCGCTCGCCGAGATCGTGCGGCCGCTCGCGGCGCTCCAGCTTTACGAGATCCTGGTGCTCGCCACCGCGGTGTTCCTCGTCCGCACAAACCGCGCCCCGGCGGATGCGCGCCTCCTGGTGTTGATCGAAGCGCCATTCTTGGTGGACGTCACGTACTTCCTCGGCGAAGCCGCGGCGTTCGCGCCTCACGCCGGCGCATGGCTCGCCGCGGCGGGATTCGGTCTCGCGGTGCTCAAGCTGGCGGCGCTGAACGCCGGCATGGGTCTCGGATGGCAACGTGGCGAGCGCGCCCACCTCGTGCTGCTCCTCGCGTTACTCCACGTGTTGCCACCGATCCTCATGCGCGGCATCGCGAGCGGCCCGCTGCATCCGATCTGGCTTCACGCCGCCTGGTGGTGTGTGGCGATCGCGCTCGCCGCCAAGCCCGACCACATCGTCACGCGCCACATCGACATGGCGACGGATCTCGGTCACTCGATCGAGGCACTCCTTCGCCGCGTGCTGTTAGTGGCGCTCGCCGGCTCGCTGATCGCTCACCTGGTGGTGCTGCATTTCGTGCACGACGTGACCTACTTCCGCGGCAACGCGGCACCGCTGCTCCTCGCCTTCACGGCACTGCTCACGCGCGATCGCTTCGGTTCGGTTCAAGCGCAATTGCGGCGCGCGGCGATCACGGCGATGCCGCTCCTGGCGATCGCCGTCAACCTGGCACTGCCACGCAGCGTGTTACGCCCCATCGCGACCCTCGGCGATCTCGTGGTCTCGCCCTATTGGATCGCCGTCCTCGCGAGCACGCTGGTGTACGTCCTCGCCGTTCTCAGGCTCCGCTCGATGCGCTTCGGGTTGCTCGCCGCCGCCGGCGCGCTCGTGGCGATGGCCGGACAGACACCCGGTGACGCGGCAGATGCGATTACGCATCGTGTGCACCAGGCATGGCTCGCGACCAACGCGCTCGCGCCGCGAACGCTGGGCGAGTGGGGCGTGATCGGCGTAGGCATCGCTTTCGCGCTTCTCGGCCTCGGCATCCGCGCGAGCCTGCGCGTTCGGCCCACGCCGCTCGCAGCCTCGCAACACTGATCGCGGCGCCCGGCGCGAGAGTAGAATGCGCCCATCCCGAGCGACCTGCGCATGCGCGATTACCCCAACATGGATCTGCGCGCGCTCGCGGTGCTGGCGGTGCTGGCGATCCACGCGTTGCTGGTGGGATTCGCGATCCGCAAGCGATCGGCGCGCGACTCGAACCTCCGATTCACCGTTCAAGCGGCCTTGGTGCTGCTCTGGAGCGCTGGCCGCTTGCTCACGTTTCTCGGCGCCACGGAAGCAGGGTTGTTGATCGCAACGCTCGCAGGAATCGGCAGCGTGATCGCGCTGGCCTGGCAACTCGGTGCAGCGCGGATTCTTCTGCCGCTCGCGATCGCGGGCAGTGCGGTCTTTCTCGGCCACGCCCTCGCTGGTGCGAACCCACCTTCGCTTGCCGCGTCGTGGCTCGGCGCCGCCGGTGGCTTCTACCTGGTCGCGCCCACCGCGTGGAGATTGCGTCACGCGCAGCGAAGCGACGCCGCGCGCGCAACCGAGCTACCCGTGGCCCCGGAGCTTCGCGCTGCAACGCCGATTCTCGCCCTCGGCGGCGTGTGGCACGCGCTCGCCGCGATCAGCGGCATTCCCGGCCCGCGCGTCGACGTCGTGGGTGTGCTCGCGTCCGAGGCGGCGGTGCTGGCGATGATTCGCGACCGGTACGTGGACCTCGAACCCGAGGCCGGCTCGGTGCTCGTGCGCCTCGGGCAGGCGGTCGCCACCGCTGCCGTCGTCCTCGTGGGAGTCGCGATCGTGCAGCGCTATGCCGGCGTGTCGATGGAGCCGTCGGCCGCCACCTCGCTCTCGGCGCTGGCCTTCGCGGCGACCTGGCTGCTCGGCGGCTCGGCGCGGTGGATCGAGCCGCTGGTGGAGCGCACGCTCTTTCCCGAGCGTGCGCGGTATCGCGCCCTTGCCGCGGAGCTGGCGGCAGAGCGCGAGAGCTTGCGCAGTCGCCTGGCTGAGAGCGAGCGGCTGGCGCTGGTGGGCGAGCTAGCCCAGCTTCCGCAACTGGCGGGGTGCGTTCGTATGATTTCGCGGAGTTAGG
>CAYUSL010000853.1:0-2169 GCA_964447125.1 uncultured bacterium
GCCAGGTTCGGGCCGGAAAGCACGCCGAAGCGCTTGCAGCAGGTCTCGTCGCGGATGATGTCGGTCATGCGTGCGCCGGTGACGCGTTCGAGACCTTTGGTGGTGTGGAGGATGAGGTGATCCGCGCGCACGTGGGGACCGAGCGCCGCCAGGACCTCGCGCGTCACCGGGGACGGGATCGCGAGCACCAGCGTGTGCGCGCTCGCGGCGAGCTCGGCCAGATCGCCGGTGGCGTGGATGCTCGGATCGAGCCGCAGCTTGGGGAGCGAGCGGCTGTTCACGCGCTTGGTCTGGATGTCGTGTACCACCGCAGGATCGACGTCCCAGAGCATCGTGGCGTGGCCGCCACCGGCGGCGTGCGCAGCGAGCGTGGTACCCCACGATCCGGCGCCGACGATCGCCACCGTGTCCTGGGCCGGCCGAACGGGCGCCGTCCGGCGCGATGTTCTCGCGGGGGAGGGCGCAGGAACCGTGGCGGTCCGTCGCGGCGCCGCGGTGGGCGCCTTGGGAGTGGTGCGTGCCCTCGTCGCCATCGTCAGAGCCCGTAGGGAGTGGTGCGGTTCGAGTAATAGAGCAAGAGGGACGGATCGGTGGGGAAGACCCGATCGCCGCGGCGGGTGGCCGCGGGCGTGGTGTGGTAGACGCCGAAGAGCTTGAGGCCCTCGCTCACCACGGCTTGTGCGTCCCAGCCCAGTCGCTCCTCGCCGTAGCGGACTTTTTCCTCCTTCACGAGCTTCTTGAGCTTGGTGAGGAGCTTTTCGGTGCGGGCGTGGACGTCCACCAACGGGAAGCCCTCGCTCTGCAGCGCGCTCTCGCGCAGCAGGCGATAGAGGTCGAGCTTCGGGTAGCGGTCCTTGCACATCTGGAAGATCACCGTCGCGAGCAGATGGGTCGCGAGCAGCGTGTTGTCCTTGGCGAAGGCGCGCATCACGGCCTCGCCGAGCTCGCGGGTGTACTCGGCGTCGCGAGCATCGTCGCGCTTCACCTCGCCGTTCGAGGTGACGTAACCGGTGATGTCGATGGGCCGCCCGCGGTGGTCGACGCTGGTGCCGTCGGGCAGCACGCGGTTGCCGAATGGGTCGAGCGGCTCCGAGAAGGTCACGTAGATCCGCGAGTCGAGGCTGATGAGGCTCTTCAAGAAGTTGAGGATTCGGCCGGGCTTCGAGAACTCGTCGTCGGTGATGATGTAGCGGGCCTTGCCGGCTTCCTTGAGGCTGTCCTCGATGAGCGTCTCGGCCTCCAACACCAACGAGTACGAGAGCGTGCACGGCACCACGAAGATCTTCGGTTTGTCCTTCCGATTGCGAAGGTTGTTCTGGTACGCGAGGACGCCGGTGCCGAGCAGCCCGAGCTTGAGCTTGCGCTCGAGCCCGCCCGAGCGGCTGCGCGTGCCACCCGGGAAGAACAAGTTGTGGAAGCCCATCTCCAACGTGTAGGTGGCGTATTCCTTGAGGGTGTCTTTGTAGAGGTCGTCCCGCTTCAGACGATCCACTTTGTAGGCACCCAGGTTGTGCATGAAGTAGCCGATGATCGGGTTGCTGAAGAGATTCAGCCCAGCGCCGTACGTGAACGGCGGCAGCCCCGTCTTGTAGAGCGCGTAGCCGATCACCGGCGAGTCCATGTTGCTCAAGTGCGTGGGCACCAGGATCACGGTGCCCAGCTCGATCAGCTTCGAGATCGTGTCCAGCTCGCCGCGGATGATGAGGTGATCGTCCAGGTTCGCCAGGCTGTCGAAGCCCGAGAGCAGCCGCGTGGGCGAGAGTGTGTTGAGCAAGCCCGAGAGCGCGTACGGGATTGCCTTGGTGGCGAGCCCGTACACGCGCGGATCGAAGTTGCCGACGATCTCGTCGAGGTAACGGTGGATCACGCTCGCGAGGATGTCGCGCAGCTCTTTCGTCGACGCCTTGGAGAGTCGCCTCGACACGCCTTTCCAGAAGGTGTTGTCGTCTTTCCACGTGGGGCTCGAACGGTGGGTGTCGAGGCGACGGCGCTCGTGGTAGAGCGCGTCGTTGACGACCGCGGCGAGATCGAAGTTCGGGTCTCGTTCGGTCAGCGCGTCCTTCTCGGCGAGGATCCGGCTCTGGACCTCGATCAGGACGGCTTCCTTCTCGGCAGCGGTCAGTGCGCGCATCGCGGCGCTCCTCGTGAAACGGGCCGGGAAAGGCGGCG
>CAYUSL010000854.1:0-2149 GCA_964447125.1 uncultured bacterium
GCAGGAGGCGGCCCACGTGAGCGCACACACCACGAGTGCGCCTCGTGGCGAGATCCGAGGGCGATGGTGCGACACGCCGGGTGCCTTGGGTCGAGCGAGGGAGGCGGCGCTCATCCTACTCGCGCCCGCACCCGCCGGGTGGCACGATTTCGGGCTGGCGACGACGCGTGCGCACGCTGCGCACGCGCGTTCCGCCTCGGAGGTGTGCTCATGGATCTCAATCAAGTCACGATCCCGGTCACGAACCTGGATCGCTCGATCGCGTTCTACGAGCGGCTCGGGCTCACGCTGATCGTGCGCGCCGAGGACCGTTACGCGCGCTTCGAGCTGCCGTTCGGCAACGCGACGTTCTCGCTCCATCACGCCGACGAGGTGCGCGCGCCCACCGGCGTGGTCCTCTACTTCGAATGCGAGGATCTCGACGAGCGTGTGGCGAAGCTGGTTGCGAGCGGGATCGCGTTCGATTCGATGCCCGTGGACCAGCCGTGGGCGTGGCGCGAGGCATACACCCACGATCCCGACGGTCACGTGTTGTGTTTCTTTCGAGCCGGCACCGTTCGCCGCAATCCGCCGTGGAGATTGAAGCCGCCGGCGTGACATCGCACGGGACGACGGGCTCTGCGCGTCGCGAAGCTCGCGACGTCCCGGGCCCACCGAGGGATCGGTGGGCCTCCAGGAGCTGCGAACAGCGCGTCCTCCGCGCTCAGCGTGGGGCGGCGCCGAGACCCGCGGCGTGATCGAAGAGCTCGAGGAGCGCGCTCCGCACGTTGCCCCGATGGCGTGCGAGCACCTCGTCGACGACCGCATCCAGGCGCGCGGCGTGCGCCGGCGCCAGCTCGGTCACCAGGTCGCGGAGCAGCGCAACGCTGGTGCGGGTCTCGAGCAGTGTCGGCAAGAGCCCCGGTCGATGGCTCGTCACCACCAGCCCACGCGCTCGCCGCGCCGCGTGACGAAGCCGCATCCATTCCCAGCGCGACGCGTGATCGGCACCGTCGAGGAGCACTACGTCGTTCGACGTTGCCTGCGCCACCGCGGCGCGGACTCGACGCCGCACCTCGGCCGGCGAGTCCGGATCGAGCCGCAGCGCGATGGACCTCGCACCGAGAAGCGGCAGACGCCGTGCGAGCTCGTCGAGGAAGGTGGTCTTGCCCGTACCGTCGGGCCCCACCACCGCGGCGCGAAAGCGCAAGTCTTCGAGCTTCGCCAGAAGCTCCGGCCAGGTCGTGCCCTGGGGCCGGAACGCGAGCGCTTCCAGCCGCTCCACCCGAAACGGATTCTGGTGGGGCTTCACTCCTGGGCTGCGGGAGTCGCGTTCTCGTCGCCCTCAGCCAGGAGATCCACCTCGCGGCCGGTGGGCGAGACGACCAACGCGTGCTGGGTGACCTCGTCGCTCGGCTCCACGATCGCCTGCAGCACCCACAGCACGGAGAGGAGCTTGCCGGAGAAGCTGTACGGGCCGGCGGGGAGCGTGAACGCGAACGCGCGCTCGCCGCGCACCGGCGGTTGGTCGATGGTCAGCGTGTCGACGACGTCGGCGTCGCGCGTGCCCTTGCCCTCGGTGTGCCAGAGCAGCTCGAGGCGCAGCGTCTCGGCACGCTGACCGGAAAGATCCCAGCGCAATCGTCCGTGGATCGTTTCGCGCGGCCGGTACGTGTCGCGCTCGTCCGCCAGCTCGATCGAGACGTCGCTCACGATGCGCTCCGGGATCCGCCGAACTCCGCGGGGACGATGACCACCGGGTACTTCTCGCTCACGTTCGGCCAGCGCCGGATCTCGCCGTCGAGCACCAGGTTCCAGGTGATCTTGTTGTTGGGCGCGTCGAACGAATGGATCGTGTTCACCGGGATGCGCACGCGCTCGCGCCCTTGCTCGAGCTCACGGCGATCGTCGGTGTTCACGATCTCGATCTTGCGGAAGGTGTTGCGCTCGGTGTGGGTGTTGGTGCCACGCCGATACGTCACTTCCTCGACGCCCTCGAGATGGATCGTGAGTCGCTCGATCACGTGGGTGCGACCGCTCAGCTCCCACGCCAACTCCAGCTCACCACCGAGCGGCACGCACGCGCTGCGCAGGCGCACGGTGGCGCGGGGATTGGCGAGCGCCAGCACGCTCCAGAAGAAGCCGCCGATCAACGCCAGGCCGATCAGCA
>CAYUSL010000855.1:0-2145 GCA_964447125.1 uncultured bacterium
CGATCTCAGCCCTCGGTGCTCGCAAGCACCTCGCCGGAGTCCGTGTCCACCAGCTCGATGCGATAGGGGTCGCTCGCTCCGGCGCGCTTGTGGATCTCGGCGAGACTGGTGCCGAGCTTGGCGAGGAAGAGGCTGCGCATCCCCTCGGGCATCTGACTCATGGGGAAGCCGCGGACCCAGACCTTCGCCTGCGTCTCGTGGTCCCACTCGATCTGCGTGATCTTGCTTCCCAGGATCGGGTGATTCCGGAACAACGCCTCGACCTCTCCCTGCGGACCGGTAGCGGTGCTGACGGGAGGCGCCGCAGTACCACTGCCGTCCAGCGGCGGATGACCGGGCGGCAGGCCGTCCGCCGACTCCGCGGGCATGAGATTCTTGGGTGCACGCCCTTCGAGGCGAGCCAACGCGTTCTCGATCCCCTGTGCCGCCTCGGGCGGCGGGTTGAGCGACTGCGCCTTGCGATAGGCCTCGAGTGCCTTCGTCGTCTCACCGGCGGCGTGATACGCATTGCCGAGATTGAAGTACGCGTTCACGAAATCCGGATGCGCCGCGATGACTTTCTGATACTCGCGGATCGCATCGTCGCGGCGTCCTGCATAGAGGTACATCGTGGCGAGATCGGTGCGCACGCTCGCTTCGTCGGGGTTCTTGGCGAGGAATTTCTCGTAGAGCGGGATCGCATCGACGGCGCGGTCGAGGTCGTAGTAGACGTTGGCGAGCGCTACGGCCGCGTCGAGGTTCTCTGGCTCGGCTGCCAGGATGTCGCGGAAGATCGTCATGGCCTCGTCCGCGTACGCGGGCAGCAGGCTGGCGGCGCGGTAGACGCCGTAACCGAGGCGCAGCTTCGCGTCGATGGACTTCGCATCCGCTTGCACGGCGTCGCGCAGCGGCTTCAGCGCCGCCTCGATGTCGGCCTTGGCGACCGCCGGCTGCGCCATCGGGCCGGCGGCAGTGGACGCGACGCCCTGGCCCTGGGTCGCGGCCTGGCGCATCACGTCAGCGGGTCCTTGGGGCGGACCGCCGCTCGACGGCGGCCCCTTGAGCCGCGTGGCGAGCAACACCGTGCCGCCCACGAAGAGCGCCGCGGCAGCGACGATCGCGACGGTGGAGCCCAGCCCGCTCTTGCGCGCGCCGAGCTCGGCCAGATCGAAACCGCACTCGCCGCAGAATTTGAGCCCTGGCTTCAGCGGGCTCGCGCAGCCGGGGCAGAACTTGATGTTGCGCTCGGGGGTCGCGGTCACGTCGGGTTCCTCGTCGGATGCAGGTGAGCGGCGGTCAGGCCGTCGCGAAATGAGCGAGCGCGCGCGCCAAGCGGCGGCGCACCGACTCGCGTCCCAGGATGGCCAAGGTCTCGTCGATGGGCGGACTGACGGTGCCGCCGCTCACGGCGATGCGGGCGGGCTGCGCCACCCGCGCCATCTTCCCCTCGCGGCTCTCGGCGAGACGGGTCAGGACGGCGTGAATCTCGGCAGTCTCGAAGGGCTCGATGGCGTCGAGCGCCGCCACCAGCTCGTGCAACGCGGCGAGGCCATCGGCGCCCAGCCATTTCTTGGCGTCCTTGGCGTCGGCTGCCGGCAACACGACATCCTCGTCGGCGCACAGGAAGAAGCGGCCCAGCTCGGTCATCTCGGTGAGCGTCTTGGCGCGATCTTGTAGCGACTTCACGATCCGCACCAGGTGCGCGTCGGCTGCCACCTCGATCCGCTTCGCTCCCCGCTCGGGAAGCGCCAGGTGCCGTGCCCACTCGTTCGCCAACAGCAGCGGATCACGATGGCGCATGTAGTGGCCCGAGAGCCACGTGAGCTTCTCGCGATCGAATACCGCGGCGGCAGTGCCGCAGCCGTCCAGCGAGAACGCGGCCACCATCTCCTCGAGGCTGATGACTTCCTGATCGCCGAGGCTCCACCCGAGTCGAACCAGGTAGTTGCGGAGCGCGTCCGGCAGGAAGCCATCTTCGTCGAGATAGGCAGTGACGCTGGTGGCGCCGTGGCGCTTCGAGAGCCGCGAGCGGTCGCCGCCCAGGATCATGGGCACGTGGGCGAACTGCGGCAGCGCGTAGCCGAGGGCGCGATAGATCAGAATCTGCTTGGGCGTGTTCGACACGTGGTCGTCGCCGCGGACCACGTGGGTGATCTTCATCCACGC
>CAYUSL010000856.1:0-2137 GCA_964447125.1 uncultured bacterium
CAGAAGCGCTTGCGCATGGTGAGGCCGATGGCGCGATTGATGCGGCTGCCGAAGGGCGCGTGCAGCACCACCTGGCTGCCGCCGCTCTCGTCGAAGAACCGCTCCAGCACCAGCTCGGTGGTGGTGGGCAGCACGCCGAGGGCTGCTTTCTGGGCGCGGATGTAGCGCACCAGCTCTTCGCCGGCAGTGCGCGTGAGCGCCGCCTCGGCGGCGAGCCACGCGAGCAGCACGTCGTCGATCTCGCCGTTCGCGCGCGTGAGGTGCTCGTCCACGTCCACGCGCAGCGTCGCCACTTCCTCGGAAAGCTCGATCGAGCGGCCCGGCGCCTCGCCGAACCAGAACGGGATCGTGGGCGGAGCGCCGTGAGCGTTCTCGACTCGCACCACACCCGACTCGACGCGCCCGATCTTCCACGACGTGGTGCCGAGCAAGAAGATGTCGCCCGCCATGCTCTCGATGGCGAAGTCTTCGTCCACCGTGCCGACGAAGGCGCCCTCGGGCTCTGCGATCACCTTGTAGTCGGCGAGCTCAGGGATGGCGCCGCCGCATTGCACCGCTACCATGCGCGCGCCGCGCCGTCCGCGGAGCGTGCCGTGGATGCGATCGCGGTGCAGGTGCGCCGCCGCGCGCCCGGTACCGGTGGCGATGCCCTCGCTCAGCATCTCCACGATCTCGTCGAATTTCCGACGCTCCAGCGCGGCGAAGGGCCACGCCTCGCGCACCAGCTCGAAGAGCTCGTCCTCGTTCCAGCTCTCGCCGGCGCACTCGGCCACCATCTGCTGCGCCGCGATGTCGAGAGGTGCTTGCGGGACGCAGAGCTTGTCGAGGCGCCGCCCGCGCACCGCCCGCACCAGCGCTGCACACTCGACGAGATCATCGCGCGTCAGCGGAAAGAGCACCCCGTGAGGCTCGAGGCCCAGCGCGTGGCCCGATCGCCCCACCCGCTGCAGGAACGTGGCGATCTGCCGCGGCGATTCGAGCTGGCAGACGAGATCGACGGTGCCCACGTCGATCCCCAGCTCGAGCGACGCCGTGGCCACCACCGCCTTCATGCGTCCGACCTTGAGCCGCGCTTCGAGCTGCTGGCGCCGCTCCTTGGCGAGGCTGCCGTGGTGGCTCGCCACCTGCTCCTCGCCGAGCCGTTCCACCAGCGCGTGCGCTACCCGCTCGGCAGCGCGGCGGGTGTTCACGAACACCAGCGTGGTGCGGTGGGCGCGGATCAGCTCGGCGAGGCGATCGTAGAGGTCGTTCCACTGCTCACCCGACGCCACCGCCGCGAGCTCGGTGCGCGGTGTTTCGATCTCGAGCTTGAGCGAGCGCAGATGGCCGACGTCCACGATCGAGCACTCGGGTGTGGTGTCCGGCTGGACGCGCGCCGTTCCCACGAGAAAACGCGCCGTCTCCTCGATCGGCCGCTGGGTGGCGGAGAGCCCGATCCGCGCGGGACGCGCGTGCGCCAGATGATCGAGGCGCGCCAGCGTGAGCGAGAGGTGGCTGCCACGCTTGTCGCGCACGAGCGCGTGGATCTCGTCGACGATCACCGTCCGCACGTGGCGAAGTGCCTCGCGGCTCTTGGCCGCGGTCACCATCAGGTAGAGCGACTCGGGCGTGGTGATGAGGATGTGGGGCGGTTTCTTGAGTGCCTTCTGGCGTTCGGCAGCGGGCGTGTCGCCGGTGCGTACCCAGGTGCGGATCTCGACGGGCGGATAGCCGAGCGCTGCGGCGGTGGCCGAGATCTCGCGTAGCGGCTCTTCGAGGTTTCGCTGGATGTCGGTCGAGAGTGCCTTGAGCGGCGAGACGTAAACCACCTCGATCCGGTCTTCCAGAAGCCCGCTCTCGGCGGCGCGGTAGAGCCGATCGAGGCTGGTCAGGAACGCCGCCAGCGTCTTCCCCGAGCCGGTGGGTGCAGCGATGAGGGTATCGCGACCGGCGAGGATCTCGCTCCAGCCGCGGGCCTGCGGCTCGGTGGGGCCACTCGCGAACCGGCGCGCGAACCAGGTCTGGAAGACGGGATGGAATGCGTCGAGGATCGTGCCCGATGCGCCCGCGGCTGGCGCCGCCGGCGGCACGAGCGCCCCGGCTGCCGCCAGCGCCGTGCTCGACCCCATCGGCAACGCGAGCTGGCCGCTCATGGTGC
>CAYUSL010000857.1:0-2132 GCA_964447125.1 uncultured bacterium
TCAGCATCAGGCCCGCCGTGACGCTCGTCCGCGTGCGCCTCGCCGTGCGGGTCGGAGTGCGCCGTGTCATGCGACTCCGCGTGACTGTGTTCGGCGTGCGGATCCGCGGCGCGCGCGCCGCGGCACGAGACCGCAGCGAACGCAACGAGTGCGATCAGGCACGCGCGAGAGGGGCCTGACAGTCGGTTCGTCGTCGTCATGGACGATCTCCCTTCGGCGCCGCGTTACTGGGCGGCGTCATTCGGTCGAGAAAGCTGGGTAGCGAGAGCGCCGCGACGTGGAAGTCTTCGTGGGCGTCGATTGCTTCGAGCCGAAGGTCCGAGAGCGCACGCTGGGCATCGAGCACGTCTCCCAGTCGCAGCAGCCCGCGGCGATACGCCTCACGCACGTCGCGCAGAACGGCTTCGGCCTCCGGAACCAACGTGGTCCGCAGCGCCTCGGCACGCGCATGCGAGCTCACGACGCGCTCGTGCGCGCTTCGGACCTCGGCCTCGCGGGCGACCCGCGCAGCGTGCGCCTCGGCGACGACACGCTCGCGCTCGTGGCGCGCCCCATCGATCGCGCCCTGATTGCGATCGAAGAGCGGCAGCGAAACGCCGATCGAGGCCACCATCGCCACGTCGTCGCTCTCGGCGAGGTGGCGTGCGCCAGCACCCACGCGTAGATCGGGGACTGCGCGTGCGTCCTCGAGTGCGAGAAGCGCGCCGCGCGCGGCGATCTCCGACTCCCAGCGCGCAACGTCCGGATACTCGCTCACGCGTGCCAGTACGGACTCGACGCTCGCTGGTGGGCTCGAGATCGCGAGATCACCGTGCAGCGCGCTCACTTCGTCGGCGTCGCCGCCCCACGTGGCGGCGAGGGCGAGCTGCGCGCCCCGCTCGTCGCGGATGCGTCGATCGAGCTCGGCGGAAGCGTGTGCTAGCGCGAACGCCGCCCGTCGTTCGTCGACGGTGGATGCAGCGCCCACGTGCAAGGCGTTGCGGATCGAGTCCCGTAGCGCCGACTCGATGGCCACCCGTTCTCGCGCGGCGGCGATACGTTCGGTTGCAGCCAGCGCGTGAACGAATGCCTCCGCCGTCGCTCGTGCGACCTCGACGCGGGTGGCAGCGTGCTCCCAGGCGCTGGCGTCGCGCGCCAGCGCCGCAACGCGAATTCGGCGCGCGCGCTTCTCGCCCAGCTCGAAGACCTGCTCGAGTGCCAGCGTGGTCTCGGCGGCCCGCCACGCGCGCGTCGCGCCGCTGCCCGCGAAGTTCTCCTGTTCCAGCGTCAGCTCGGGATTCGGCGAGAGCGAGGCCGTGAGCCGCTCGCCTTCGCGAATCCCGATCTCGGCGGTGAACGGCGCGAGTGTCGGTGATCGAGCGAGTGCCCTGTCGATCGCGTCGGCGAGCGTGAGCGGCGTGCCCGCCGCGGCACTCGGCGTGGACGGTGACGGCGCCGGGACCGCCTCCGCTGCCCGAACCGTCGTCCAAGACGGCAAACAGGCCAGGGCGAGGAGCGCGACCACCGAATTCCGGACGAATACACGACGACGGGCAAGACACTGCATACCAGCGCCTCCGCATGCGAGTGACGGCAGTGCGAGCGACACGAGCGCATCGCTCGCGCGCGACGTCGCCGCGAGCGCGTCGACGCTCACGAGCCGCGATGGCTACGGGGCGAGGGGCGAGCGCAGCGAGATCCGAGCGCGGTCACGACCGCGCTCGGGCGCTCGTATCAAATGCGGAAGACGCGGGTCGTGAGCCGCATGTCACCTGCTGCGAGGCGATGCGACTCGATCGATGCGGACGGCGCCGAGAGGAATGGAGAGGGGGGCGCCAGCGAAGCGACGCCCAACGGCGTCGCGAACGGCATGGAGGGGCTCGTGCGCTCGTTGCCGTGCTTCATCGCTTCCGGTGCGGGAAGCGAGAGGTCGAAGCAGGCGTCGTCGGCATCCACGTCGACAGCGTCAGAGGCGGTGGGCGCCGCCTCCACACACGTGGCCGCTGCGTGACTTTGTTCGATCGCCACGTGAGAGCTCGCGACACACAGCACCACCCCGCCCGCGACCCGCACGGGTACGACGGCCGTCAACAGCGTGAGCACGGCAGACGCGAGCGTGCCGATTCGGCGGAGTCGAGCGCGGTGAATCATGG
>CAYUSL010000858.1:0-2130 GCA_964447125.1 uncultured bacterium
CGGTGCTCAGGTGCTCGGCTGATCGAAGCGTTTGGCCGCGAGCTCCACGCGCGTCATCGGCGCCGAGCGACGACACGCGCCACACTCGCCTTCGACACCGGTTTCCATCAGCTCCGGCGGCACCAGGATGACGCCGTATTGATCGCATTTTCTGCACCGGAACTCGACCAGGATCGCGCCCTGCGGATCGAGGGTAGCCGTGAGCGGCACGCTGCGCAGACGCGTGATCGGCTCGGGCACGGCCTTCTCGGCCTTCTCGGGTTTGCCCGGCTTCCCCGCTTTCGCCGCCGCATCGACCACAGCGATGGGCTCGCGCTCGTCCGATGCGAGCGTCGATTCGGGAAAGGATTCTTCCGTTTCCGCGGCTGTGTCCTCGGCCGTGTCGAGCGCCAGCACCTCACCGCATTTCCTGCACGTCGCGCGTTCCGCTTGCACGAAACCGCAGCGTTCGCAGCGCACCGATCTCACGCATCCTCCGTGGTGGGCCGTTCCACGCCGGCCAGCGTCTCCGCGATCATGTCCTTGAGCCGATTGTCGAGGCACGCGGGCCGCGCCCGCTTCTCCGCCCATTCGCGGAGCTGGTCGATCTGCTCCGCCATGGTGACGGCGAGCGGGACCGAGCCCTTCATGGCCACCAGCACGTCTTGGGTATCCGGCTCGCGGTGGTCGGCGAAGGTCTCGTAACAAGCCGCGAGCACGGCCTGCTCGATCTCCGAACCGGTGAGCCCAGCCGATGCCCGCGCCAGCGACTTGAGGTCGAAGCGCTCGGGATCGAGCTTGCGCTTGGCGAGGTGGATCGCGAGGATCTGACGGCGCTCCGCCGAGGTCGGCAGGTCGACGAAGAAGATCTCGTCGAAACGTCCCTTGCGCACCAGCTCCGCCGGTAGCCGATCCACGCGATTGGCCGTGGCCACCACGAACACCGCGCCCCTCTTCTCCTGCATCCACGTGAGGAAGGTGGCCAGCGCGCGCGCGACGGCGCCCTCGCCTTCGCCGCCCGCATCGGCGAATCCTTTCTCGAGCTCGTCCACCCACAGCACCACCGGTGCCAGCTTCTCGGCGATCCCCAAGGCCCGCTTGAGCCCTTCGTCGCGCCCCTGTCGCTCGGCACGAACCACCGCGCTCAGATCGAGGCGCACCAGCGGAAAGCCCCAACAGTCGGCGATCGCGCGCGACGCCAGGCTCTTGCCGCAGCCCTGAACACCGAGGAGCAGCAAGCCGGCGGGCGTGGGCAGGCCGCGCGCCCGCGCCGCCTCACCGAATGCGTCGCGGCGGCGCTCGATCCAACGCTTGAGCTCGTCGAGACCTCCCACGTCACCGAGGCCGATTCCCGGATCCACGAATTCGAGCAGCTCCGAACGGGCGAGCACGCGTCGCTTCTCGGCGACGATGCTGCGCACCACGTCGTGCTCGGGCGCTTTGGAGGCACCGAAGGCCCGTGCCAGAACCCGGGCGGACGCGCGCTCGGTGAGCCCGAGGAGCGCGCGCTCGATGCGCTCGGCGAGATCGCTCGCCTGCGAATCGTCGGCGCTGCGCGACCCGCTCGCCTGCGGCACCGCGCTCGGACGCCAGCGCGCCAGCGCCGCTTTCACCAGTGGCCGCAGATCACGCGCGTCCGGCAGCGGCAGCTCGATCACCGTGAGCTCGCGCTCGAGCTCCGGTGGCACGACCAGCACCGGCGAGAGCAACAACACCGCCGAGCGCCGCTCCACGAAGAGCTCGGCCAGCTCACGCAGCCGCCGCACGATCCACGAATCTCCCAGGTGGCGGTGGAAGTCGCGCAGCACGAACCAGGTGGGCTCGCTCACCGTCGCGAGATGCTCGAGCAACGCTCGCGGGTCCCCGCCTGGCGGAGGCGCGCGCACGACGGCGCGCTCCGGCGACGACTCGCCAGCGCCTTCCAGGCCACGCGTCTCGCTCCAGCCCAGCACCCCCGTGCGAGCGCGCTTGGCGAGCGCACGCACGTTGCGCTCCCAGCGCGCCTCTTCCGGCGACAGCAGGTACAGCAACGTGTGGCCGGAGCCGAGTAACCCTTGCAGCTCGTCGAGAGCGGTGGACGTGGACACGGGAAGAGAGGGCGGCGAGAGCCGCCCGAGTCTACCGCGATCGGTCCCGAGGTCGATGGGGTCG
>CAYUSL010000859.1:0-2125 GCA_964447125.1 uncultured bacterium
TGAAGTGGATGTTGCCGTAGTCGAACGAGTAGTACGCCTCCGTTCCCGAGGGCACGCCGCCGGCTTCGCCGCTCTTGGGTAACGTGAAGTTGTCGTAGTACGGCCCGGTCTGGGTGGCCGAGTCGGCACTGCCGCCGTCGTGGTTGCCGAGGGTGAGCCACAGCGAACGCTTGCGCAGCATCGTGGGGTATTGGTTGAAGAGCTTGAGCTGATACTCGCTGTCGGTACCGCTGGTGTACGCATTGTCACCGAGCATGAGCCAGAAATCGGGATCCTGGGTGCCGGTGTAGGTGTAGAACGCGTCACGCACGGCCTGTTGCTGGCCGGTGCCGGTGCCGGGGTCACCCAGCACCCAGATGCGCATCGGCTGTGCCTGGCCCGCAGGCGGCTGGGTGATGAGGTTGTAGTCCGCGGTGCCGCCCGCGAGAGTCGCGGTGGAGGTGCCGATCGAATAGTAGTACGTGGTGTTCGAGGTGAGGCCCGTGAGCGTGATCTGGTGCTCGGTGGTCATGGCCGCGTCGCTCACCTGCGAGGTGAGCGTGCTCGGGCTCGCGCCGTAGCGCACCACCGAATCCGAGGCGGAGTTGGTTCGCCACCGCACCACCGTGCTCGTCGGGGTGGCGTCCTGCAGGTAGGCGTCGCGGGTCACCGTGGGCTGACAGCCGAATGCGGCGGTCGCGAGCAGCGCACCCAAGAACGCGGTGCTGGCGTGAGCGTGCTTCGACATCGACGAGCCTCCTCGCTGAACGACTGCGATCTCGGTTTCGTGCGCGCGGCTCGAGAGAGCCGTACGCGGGTCCCACCCCCATGGTGTGACCGAGGAGATCCCGTGCAGCGAGATCGAGGCTAGCAATTCACGAAAGCGTCACGCAATCGTGACAAGCCCGGCGCTGCCGGCTGGATTCGAATCGATCCTGCGCCCACGCAAGCGGGCGCGCGGCCGCCGAGCCACCCGAGCTGCGACGACTCAGGCCGGGACGAAGTCGGCCTTGGTCGCGCCGCAATCGGGGCACGTCCAATCGTCGGGCAGCGCCTCGAACGGCGTGCCAGCGGGAATTCCAGCCGCCGCGTCGCCTTCCGCAGGATCGTAGACGTGATCGCAGATCGTGCATCGCCACTTGCTCATGAGACCCTCTCCTTCGCCGAGATCGCAGCGCTACGCTCCCGCAGCGCTGGTCCGGCTTCGATTGCGTAGCACGTCGCGGACCAACTCGAGCTCGGCACGGTCGATGGCACCGGTGGCCGCCAGCACGCCGAGGTATGCGGCCGCCGCCCCCACGAAGCTCGTGATCGGCCACTCGCGAAAGCGTGCCAACAGTATCCCCGCAGCGACTGCCGCGATCACGGGGCGCACGAGCGCGCGCAGCGCGAGCCAGCCGTAGACGCGCACGTCCGGTAACACGAACACCAGCACCAGCACGCCCACCATGGCGAGCAGCGTGGCCCACGCCGACCCCTCGATCCCGTAACGCGGAATGAAGAGCAGGTTGAGCGTGACGTTGGCAACCATCGTGCTCCCAGCAAAAAGCAGCACGAAGCGCTCGCGACCCTCGCTCACGAACGCGTCGCGGAACACGAACAGGAAGTAGAGAAAGAGCTCGGCTGCGGTGAGGATCACGAGCACCCGATGGGCGCTCACGAACTCGGGCCCGAACACCAGCCCGAGCAACCAGCCGCCGTAGCGCATCACGAACGGCACCGCGGCGACGATCACGATCACGAGCAGCTCGAGGGTGCGCCGCAACACCTCGCGGTGCCGTGCGCGATCCTCGCGGGCATAACGCGACAGCAGCGGGAAGATCGCGGACATCACCGCAAACGGCACCACGTTCCAGAGCTCCATCAGCTTCACCGCTGCCGCGTAGCCCCCGAGCTCCGCAGGGCCGAGGTAGTGCTGGATCATCACCTGGTCGATGCGGTTGTAGATGACCATCAAGAGCGCGTTGAGCGCCAAGGGCCAACTCGTGGCACTCAGCTCACGCATCATTCGCCAGCTCGGGCGCAGCTCGGGTCGCAGCACCTGCGCCCCGCGGTAGCCGATCACGAGCGCCGGCGCGACGCTGGTGATCACCAGCGCCAGCCAGGGAGCCCACGCCTGGCGGACGATGGCGATGCCGAGCACCGC
>CAYUSL010000860.1:0-2118 GCA_964447125.1 uncultured bacterium
TCGCGCCTGCTTCCAGGTGGGGATCGGGTGGAGCTCGACCCGCAGCCGGCGGTGGTGGACGCGCAAGAAGTAGAGCGCGAGCACGATCGCGACCGAGGCGAGATCGAAGTCGGAGGTGTTGCGCGCGACGCGGCCACAGCCACCACCCGCGCATTCATCGCCGAGGCCGTCGCCGTCCGAGTCGGTTTGCGACGGGTTCGCGAAGGTGGGGCAGTTGTCGCAAGCGTCGGGCACGCCGTCGCCATCGCCGTCGCGCCCGCTGCACGACGCGGCCACCTCGATGGCGCCGCGATCACAACGCGCCACGTGGTCGCCGTCGGCATCCGCCGGGCGCGCGTGACCGAGCTGATCGAGGCCGTCGCAAGCCGCGGGATCGGCGCTGTCCACGGCGGCGCTGGCACGATCGACAGACACCGTCGCGGTGCTGGTGTCGGCATTCGCCACGCGGGTGAGCTTGGGATCGACGTTGATGAGATCCGAGTCCTCGCCCAGGCCACAGCCGCCGGCCGCGTCGAGGTTGAAGCCTTCGCTCACCAGCCGACCGAAGCAGCTACCGGTCACGATCGAGTCGTGCAGTCGTACCAACCCGTTGCCGTCGACCTCCACGTCCAGATTGGCGTCGAACGCGAACGTGGATCGATCGACCTCGACCTCGCTGCCGGGCGCTGCCAACAGCGAGCCACCGTACGGCGCGCAGAGCCCCTCCAGGCACGCATACCAGTGATTCGCCGCGAACAGCGTGTCGCGCACCACGACCTCGCCCTTGGCGTAGATCGCCCAGTTGCCGTTCTCGCTCAGGACCGAGCGCTCGATGGTGGCGCTGCCCGCGGGCGCGACGAAGATGCCGCCGCCGCCACCGGGAAGCTCCCAGCCGCTCATCCAGCCGTAGGCGTTGTTGAAGTGGATGGACGAATCGACAACGGCGAGCGTGCCGCTGCCGACGTAGATCGCGCCGCCATAGGTGATGCCGGGATCGACGCTGCCGAAGTTGTAAGCGAGCACCACCCGCGACACCACCACGTGCCCGGTCTCGACGAGGATGCCGCCGCCCCACGGCTTGGCCGCGTCGCGTGCGGTGCCACCGGCGATCGTCAGCGATTCGAAGACCACGCTGCGATCGCCGACCACGTGGAAGACACGATCGAGCCCGCCGGCGTCCACGGTGGTCGCCGCGGCACCGGCGCCACGCACGGTGACGTCGCTCGTGAGATCCAGGTCGCCGGTCGCGGCTCCATCCTCGCCGCGACCGGCGAGCGCCAGCCGGAAGGTGCCTGCGGGAAGCTCGATCACATCCGCCCCCGACCCCGCTGCGCACGCATCCACGGCTCGGTCGCCGTTGGCGGCGATCACCGCCTCGCGCAACGAGCACGTACCGAGGCTGCCGAACGGCAGGTCGTCGGTGGTGGTGTTGACCGTGATCGTGGCTGCGTGCGCGTGCGCCGCGAGAATCGCGAGCAGCGCGCCGGTCACGAACACGCGCGGCACACGAACGTCACGAATCGTCGCGTTTGCGGGGGGCATGGCCCTGGCTCCGGATGCATTTCGAGTGCCCGCCGCGCGCCGAACGCGAGGCGCCCCGGAAAGGCACGAAATCGCCACGGCGGACCGCGGCGAGCACCAAGCTCGCGGGCGCTCCGCCCGATTGCCGTACCTCGTTGACGAAGCGAGAGCTCAGCCCGAAAACCTCAGCCGTCTTCTACTGCGACCGACGATTCGCCGTGATCTCGCGGGGTACTCGGGACGGCGGCCCTCGCCGTACGGTGAAGTACGACTGCGGGCCGCCGCCCTGCGTTCCCCGCGATCTGACGGCGACTAGTCGGTCTCGCGACGAACCGGTCTGAGGTTTCCGGGCTCAGCCCGTCAGCGCGCTGACTCCACCCCGACGCCACACCCGCCCCGCGCTCGCGACGCGCCTTGACGATCATCGACACCTCACTCGCGTGGGAGTTGCCGCCGAGAACCAGTAGAATTCGCGCGGGGCCAGGGCGGATTCGGTGAAGAGAAACCACGGTGTTCCTCCGGGCGACGAGCCCGGCGACGTCTCGCGCACCGGGCACTACTGTCCCCGGTGCCATGCCCCGATCGACCCCGCCCACCACGATTGCCCGGAATGCGGCC
>CAYUSL010000861.1:0-2117 GCA_964447125.1 uncultured bacterium
TCCATGGAGCGCACGGCGTAGTAGTCGAGGGGTTTGCCGGTGGCGACGCTGGCGCGAACCTCGTCGAGCACGGGGGCGAGCGCCGCGGGGTTGCGGTGCAGCTCGACACCCACCCACGCGGCCGTGGTGGAGCTCGTGTGGTGGCCGGCGAACAGGATCACGATCAAGAGCCCGGCGATCTCGTGCGGCGTGAGCTGGGCGCCGTCGGAGTAGCGGGCGTCGATCAAGCACTGAAGCATGTCGTCGTGGCGTTCGCCCTTGCGGATGCGCTCCTCGACGATTCCCCCGATGAGCTGGGAGAGCCGCGCCCGCGCCTTGTCGCGACGCCGGAACGCCGGCAGCGGCGCGTTCGGCCACAGGAACGCGAACGGGTTGAGCCCCTTCTCCAGATCGACGAAGAGATGCGCGAACTCGCCGTCGAGGCGCTCGCGGATCTCGTGGCCGAGAAGGCAGCGGCTGGCGATGTAGATGGAGAGCTCCTTCATCGCCTCCAGGAGATCGATCTCGCCGCGGTCGCCGAGGCGCTCCACGAACGCCTCGATCTCTTGCACCATCTTGGGCGCGTAGGTCCGCATGGTGCGGTCCTGGAGCGCGGGCAGCGCGAAGCCGATCTGCTCGAGCATCCGTTCAGGCGTGGTGTCGTAGACCACGCCCTCGCCGAAGACCGGCACCGAGAACTTGTACGCCTCTTTCTGCGAGAGCTGCTCGTCGGCGTCGTAGAAGAAGAATTGCTGCGCCTCGGTCCCCGAGAGCAGCACCAGCTCCTTGCCCAGAGCGAGCGGCAGCGCCGCGACCTCGCCGTGCTGCGCGATCGCCTGCTGGAAGATCGCCAGCGGGTCCTTGCCGAGGTCGAGCATCCGCCCGAGCAGCGGCAGCCCGCCCTTCAGACGGGGAATGGGCGTGGGCGGTCCCAGCGGCGACCCGCGGAGCGGCGGACTGACCGCCGGCGCGGAAGGAGAGGACGTGGGAGTGACGTTCACCATGATTCGAATATGGTCTCGAATTCTTGAATCGTCAATCATTTTATGAAATGTTGATTCGGAAATGGCCAGAGCCCGCGCTCTCGAAGCCGTGCGCCAGGCGCGCACGGATCTCTATCGGCGGCTGATTCTGGATGCCGCGGAGCGCTGCTTCGCGCGCGCCGGTTACGACGCCACCAAGATCCAGGACATCGCCGCCGAAGCCGGCCTTTCGGTGGGGTCCCTCTACGGTGTGTTCCCCGGCAAGCACGAGCTTCACGCGGAGCTGCAAGAAGAGCGTGGCGCCGAGCTGCTCGATCGCGCGCGCGCAGCAGCCGCGGCCGAAGCTACTCCGCTCGAGGTGTTGCTCGCCGGAATCCGCGTCTACGTCGAGTTCCTCGTCGCCCATCCGGACTACCTGCGCCTGCAGGTCCGGCAGGGGATCGCGTGGGCGCTCGGACCGTCACCCGAAGCGCGCGAGCAGAGCGAGCAATACGCGGCGTGGCGCCAGGGCTTCGAGCTCGCCGCAACCATCTTCCGGCAAGCGATCGACGCAGGTCAGGTGATCGACGAAGACCCGGAGCTACTCGCCAAGATGATGATCGCCATGCACCAGGTGCACCTCGCCGACTGGATCGAGCACGGCATGAAGCTCTCGGCCCCCGAGCTGGTCGCGCGGGTGCACCGCCACTTTTTGAGAACGTTCGCCAACCCGAGCTGAGGCCACGCGCGATCCGCCGTTCGCCTCCCGAGGAGTCCCATGCCCGAGTTTCCCCGCCGCGAAATGGAAGAGATGGTCGAGCGCTGGCTCGCCGCCAACGCCGAGGCCCGCTCCACCGCCAACTGGGCGCTGCTCGCGCCCTTCTACACGCAAGACGCCGTGTACACGTACGACATCGGCCCGCTCCACCGGTTGGTGGCGCGCGGCATCGACCGCATCAAGGAAACCGCGCTGGGTGCCGACATGATGGGCTTCGACAACTGGAGCTTCCCGTACCTCGCCACGGTGATCGACCACGTGAAGGGCGAGGTCATGGCGCGCTGGACCAATCGCGGCCCCGGCAAGCGGCCGGACGGCACCTTCTACGAATGCATGGGCTCGAGCTGGTTCCGCTACGCCGGCAACTACCAGTGGTCGGAGCAGATCGATCTCTTCGA
>CAYUSL010000862.1:0-2102 GCA_964447125.1 uncultured bacterium
CACGCGAACGCGGTGGCCGCGGCGCCCGACGGCCGCGTCGTGATCGCCGGGACACGCTTCTTCGCAAACGGTCAGAGCACGCTCTTCTGGTACGCGTTGAGCGACTCCGCGACGGGCGCGATCTGCTCGCCGGTCTCGCCCGGCAGTGGGCTCTTCGCGAGCGCGAACGCGGCGACCTTCGACGCCGACGGCCGCTTGGTCATCGTCGGTACGGCGTCGTTCGCCGGCACCAGTTACGACATCCTGATCCTTCGCTACCTCTACCCGGCGTGCACCCTCGATCCGTCGTTCAGCGGCGATGGCGTCTACTCCGTAGGGCTCGCTCAGTCGGAGCATCTGAGCGACGTGGCGATCGACGCACAAGGGCGGATCGTCGCTGCCGGCGACATCCTCGACGGCGCGTCCAATCAGCGACTGCTCGTCGTGCGGATGCAGGAGAACGGCACGCCGGACACGTCGTTCAGCGGCGATGGCCGGTTCGACCTCGACTGGGGCGCCGGCGCGGACTTCGGGCAAGTCGTGATCCAGGACGATGGCAAGATCGTCGCCGGTGGCACGATCGATGGCGGTGCGCTCGGTACCGTGTTCGCGGTGGTGCGGCTCACGAGCGGCGGCGTCCTCGATTCGACGTTCAGCGGCGACGGCGCGCTCGCGTTCGATTTCCCTTATGGCGAGGACGATCGCATGAGCGATCTCGCGATCGACCCGGTCACCGGGCGAGTGCTCGCGGCGGGTGCGTCCGACGACGCCGATACGGGTACCACGCGCTCGGCGGTGGCGCGGCTCTCCAGCGCGGGCGCGCTCGACAGCACCTTCGATGGCGACGGCGTGTGGGTGGACAACGTCTATGACGTGGACTCGATGGCCGCGATCGTCCCGCAGACCGACGGGCGCATCCTGCTCGCCGGCGATGCGGCGAACGTCGGTGCGGACCGGAACTTCTTCGCCTACCGTCTCGACCACGACGGTGGTCTCGACTCCGGCTTCGGCTTCTTCGGCGTGGCCGAGGTGGCGTTCGACCTCGGCGGTGCCGACGCCGATCTCGGCCTCGCGGGTGGCCTGCAGGCCGGCAAGCTCGTCATCGCGGGAAGCGCCGAGACCGCGGGCGAATCCCAGGCAGCCGTCGCGCGGCTCTGGAGCAGCTTCATCTTCGCCGACGGATTCGAGCGCGGCTCCACGCGCACCTGGATCTCGACCGCGCCTTGACAGGACGAGTGTCCGTCACGCCGAGAGCGGCTCGCATGGAGCGCGGCCGGTCCCTCGGCCGCCCGCGAGCCTTCGCGGCGGAAACACGTACGCGACGCAAGCACGCCGCGCTTACGCCGGTTTGGCGAGGATCAGCTCCGACGGAAAGCCGAGCTGGGTCACGATCTCGCGTGTCGCGATGGTGAATCCCGCCTGTTCGAGCGCCGACGTGAGCGCCACCGGACGGCAGCCGCCGAGCAGTCGCGGCGCACGACGATAGAGCCACAGATACGCCGCCCTCCTGCGGGGCGGCGGCTCGGCCATGTTCACGAGCACCAGGCGGCCGGTGGGCCGCAGCACCCGACGCAACTCGGCGAGAACGCGCGCGATCACCGCGGCCGGCATCAAATCGAGCATGTAGGAGTTGAGCACCAGATCGAACGACGCACTGGCGAACGGCAACGTGCACGCGTCCGCGATCGAGAGCGTGTGCTTGCCCGGGAGCCCGCGCACCTTGCGGCGCGCACGGTCGAGCATTGCCGGCGTGAGGTCCACACCCTCCGTCTTGCCGTGCGGATTTGTGCGGACCAGCGCCTCGAAGGCAAGCCCGGTGCCCACCGCCACCTCCAGCACGTCCTCGCCGTAGCGGACGTGAGCCACGGCCAGCTCGCGCGCTCTCGATTCGGTGAGCCGCGCCCAGAAGTCGTAGAACGGCGCTAGCCGCGTGTAGATCTGTGGGATCTCCGCCGGCGGAACGCCGGCAGGTTCGATCGGAGTGGCGAATGTGGTCACGGTTGCGCCTTTGGCGGCACCGCGGGCGGTGGCACGACGATGGACTCCAGCACCAGGTCCGCGACCCAGCGGCCGTCGGGCTCGGGCACGAGGACCAGCACGGGGCCGACGTTGGCGGCGTAGTA
>CAYUSL010000863.1:0-2099 GCA_964447125.1 uncultured bacterium
CCCTCGAGCGAGCCCTCGCGGCCCAGGAGGTGCTTGAGAGCGCGGTCGTCGCGGTCCTTCTCGCCCGATTCTTCGCGCTGCCAACTGATGCCGAAGCGCTCCGGCATCTGCTCCCAGTGCTCGCCGAAGTCGGCGACGGTGTGCTCGTAGAGCCGCACCTCCCACAGGTACCCGTCGGTGGATTCGTCGAGCCCCTCGGAGCGAGCGGCGTCGCGGAATCGCGACTTGTAGGTCTCTTGATCCTCGTCGATCAGCTCACGCTCGATCTGCTCGCGTTTGTCGAACCAGCGCTTGCGCTGGTCTTCGTCCACCTTCCGCATCGCCGCCGGTAGACAGATGGCGATCCCCTCCTCGATGCGGTAGGTGGCGCCACAATCCGCGCACTTGAGCTGCCCCGTGACGACGTCACCGTCATCGGTCTCGGTGGCGTCCACGGACAACGACTTGCCGTTGCAGTCGACACAGCGAAGTATCTTCGTGAGATCTGGCGTCACCGCGGAAACCTCCCTCGAGTGATCGTTCGGATGTCGGCGCGAGCCCTGCACCGCGAGGTGCCGTGCGGGCGGCGTCGCCACGACGACGATTCACGCTCGTCGCGGGAATCGGAGCGCCATCGCGCACGCGAGTGTGCGCGATCCGCGAAAAAGACCGCCGATCGTATCACGGTGATTTCGCCGCGACCAAGGCGGACGCGTGAGGAGCGACGCGGCGCCGAGCCGAACGCGATCTGCGACACGCGCCAGCGCACCGCCGGGGCGCCGTGTGGCTTCAACCACACGTGGGGCGCTCCGGAATCGCCTCGAGGCGCACCGGCAACTCGGCGACTGCGTCGGTGGGCAGCGTCAGGAGCGCGTTCACGAACGCGTCGTCGGTCACCGGAACCCGGGCGATGCCGACCAGGCGACCGACGCCGTCGTCGCCGATCCGCTGACCGCGGTACGAGGCGAAGGCGCCCTCCGCAGCCTCGGTCGTGAGGTCAGTCACCACCGAGATGGCCGTGGGATAGGCACGCTCGAAAAGCACGGGTCGGAACGTCGCGTCGAACGCGAAATGCGTCTCGCCGGAACAGAAGTCGACGATGCCCGCCAGCTCCTCGGTTTCGATGTCGATCCGGACGAGCTCGCCTACGATGTCGAGCGGCGGGATCGCGAGCTCGTCACGCGTGAAGCGCACACTCGCGACTCCGCCGTCGTGCGCCGTGACTCGTCCCAAGCCGCCCGATCCCGCACCGTCGTAAGGGAAGGCAGGAAAGCGTGCGATCGTGAGCCGGCCGCCGTCGAGGACCGACATCCGGATCTGCGCAGGCGCGCCGGAGTCGGCGCCTTGGTCGCCGCAGCCGATGAAGAGCGCCAGCAGCATCCAAGCGGGTGTGCGACGCGTCGAGAACCGTGGCATCGAGGACTTCTCCCGTGTCGCCGCCTCGCGGCGCGAGCCTACTCGAAAGCGCGACGCACACCCGCATCCGTTCTCTTGCTTTCGAGGCCCCGACGAACAACCTTTCGGACCTCGCGACCGCGTTTCCGCGCCCGGAAACGGCGCGAGCGCGACGCTCCCTCGTTCCCGGCGTCCCCCGCGGGACCGCCCCACGCGACGACCGACCATGACAGCGGCGACCAAGACTGGCCCGTTCACCAAGCTGCGCTCCGATCCCAGCTTCCCCGCCCTCGAGGAAGAGGTGCTGGTGCTGTGGGAGCGGCTCGACGCCTTCCGTGAATCGAATCGCCGGCGCGAAGGCGGGCCGGAGTTCGTGTTCTACGACGGACCGCCGTTCGCCACCGGCGCGCCCCACTACGGGCACCTGCTCGCCGGCACCATCAAGGACATCGTGCCGCGGTATTGGTGCATGCGCGGCCATCGCGTCGAGCGGCGCTTTGGTTGGGATTGCCACGGTCTGCCCATCGAGGCGCTGGCGCAAGATGCGCTCGGCCTGACGGGAAGCGCCGACATCGTCGCGAGCGGCGTGGGCACGTTCAACGAGCAATGCCGCTCGATGGTGCTCACGTACGTCGAGGAGTGGCGCAAGACCGTGACCCGCATGGGTCGCTGGGTCGACTTCGACGACGACTACAAGACCATGGACCCCGCGTTCATGGAGTCGG
>CAYUSL010000864.1:0-2095 GCA_964447125.1 uncultured bacterium
TCGACGCCCACGCCGTAGCTGCCCTTCACCCAGACCGGCGGAGTGGCCGAGCCGCGGAAACCGTCGCGGCCTGCACCGTCCAGCAGCAATCCGAGCCCAGCAGCGCCGCGCGACTCACTCGCCCAGCCCTGGGACTGATCGCCTTCCGCTTCGTAGTCGTCGTCGCCGACGAGATCGAACAAGAGCCCCACGGCGTTGTCGTTCCCCACTCCCTGGACCATCCACGTCCCGTGGTAACTGTCGTTGCCGCTCGAATCGCGCAGCAAGCCCACCGACAGATCGTGGCCGCAGCCCTGCGAGACGCCCCACGACTGGTAGCTGTCGTTGCCGCGACGATCGTCGAGCAGACCGATCGCCGCGTGGACTCCCGCGCCCTGGGCGTAGCGCCGCGCCAGGTAGCGGTCGTTGCCGTTGCGATCGATGAGCACACCGAGGCCGTACCAATACGCCCCGCCTTGCGCGAAGTAGCTGGCGGTGTAGTTGTCGTCGCCGCCCAGATCCTCGAGCCAGCCCACGCCACCGGAGACCACCTCGCGGAAGCCCATGGCGTAGCCCTGCATGAAGCTGTCGTAAGCGTTCACGGGCTCGCGATCGTCGGCGGTGCCGGACTGGGATGCGTAGACGTCGTTTCCGCCGGCCTCGACCAACATGCCGACGCCGCCCGGTCCGCCGAAGCCTTGCGAGAACGTGGCCGCGGAATAGAGGTCCTGGCCCGCGGCGTCGATGACCAGTCCGAGGCCGGCGACCGCTGCTCCCTCGGCCATCCGCTCCGAGAGGTAGCGATCGTCACCGGCGAGATCGATGAGCACTCCCGCTCCACCGATCGCTGCACCGGGGCCTGGGCCGACGGAGGTGTACGTATCGTCGCCGGCGAGATCGAAGGTCACGCTCGCCGCGAGAATGCCGGTGCCCGCCCCGCCTGCGTCCTCGGAGCGATGGATGTCGTTGCCGGCCATGTCGACCACCACCAGCGCTGCGGCCTGCGGTGCAGGCACGACGCCGAGGTACGTGTCGGCGCCACCGAGGTCGACGATCGCGAGCGCCGGGCCGCGATGGATGTCGTCGTCCGGACCGCCGATGATGACGCGGCCCAGCTCGGTGTCGAGGGTGAGCGGCGACCAGAAGTCGTCGCCTTCGTCCCCTGCGTGAACCTTGGGACTGCGCTTGCCCGAGGCCGTCGCCTTGCTCTTCGACTTCGCAGGTGCGCGCCGGCCCGCCCAGGGCGCGTCGAGCGAGCCCAGCGAGTCCGCCAACGACGACGCCGCTTCGGCGAGCACGCTGCCCGCCTCGAGCATCCGCCCGACGTCGACGCGTTCGAGGAGCGCGTAGAGCGAACGTGCGTCCGATTCTCCCATGGCGATCGGGAATTGGCGCGCCGCCTTGACGATGCGCTCGCGATCGGCGGGCGGCAATCCGTCGAGTGCCGAGCGCGCCAGCGCGCTGCCGCGAGTGACGTCGCGCAGAAACGTCGACACCATCGCCGCCAGCGTGTTGAGCAGCTCCGGGTGCTCCCGCCAGGGCGAGTCGGGCGGCGCGAGATCCGCGAGCCGTGCGCCATCGAGCGCGATGACCGGCGCCGCGATGGCGCGCGACGGATCGAGCGTCTTGCCGAGGAGCTGCGCGGCGGCGCGAATCCGGAATGCCGGATCGAGCGCAGGCGAGGCACCGTCCAGGACGCGCAGCACCGAGAGCGGCTCCGCCAACGAGCGATTCACGATCTCCAGTCGGTACGCGTCCGCGGGCCGGAAATCTTTCTTGAAACCGAACACACCCACTCCCTGACCCAGCGCCAAGAGCGCCACGTCGAGCGGTGGCCGGCCTTCGAGCGTCGCGGCGTCGGGCAGCGGCGGCAGCGTCCACGGTGCCAGCAGCCCGGCGGGAGCACCGATCTTCTCGGGGGGCGGCACGGCCGCCGGCGGCGGCGCGACCGGCACCGACGCAACCTCACGGGTGACGCAATCCGTCGAAAGCAACACAGCGAGCCCGAGCCACGCCCACCCGATTCGCGCACGCCGCATGCGCGCGAGGCTAACAGGCTGCTGAAGACCTCGCAGCGGCGAGCTCTTCGAGCCTGTCGATGGTTCTTCGGGGGTCT
>CAYUSL010000865.1:0-2091 GCA_964447125.1 uncultured bacterium
CCGCGAGCCAGCTCGAAGCCATGGACATCGAAGGCTTCGACATGGCGGTGCTCTACCCCTCGCGCGGCCTCTTCGCAGCTTCCGCGGACGGCATCCCTGGCCCGCTCTCGGGTGCCATCTGCCGCGCTTACAACCGCTGGCTCGCCGAGTTCGTGAGCCACGAGCCCAAGCGCCTCATGGGTGCCGCCATGGTGGCGCTCCACGACCCCGCGGTGGCCGTGCGCGAGGCCGTCTACGCCATCGAGGAGCTGGGACTCCGCGCGGTCTTCCTGCGCCCCAACCCGGTGAACGGCAAGACCATCGATCACCGAGACTTCGACGACCTCTACGCCGAGTGCGCGCGGATGGGCGTGCCGATCGCCACCCACGAAGGCGCCGGCGTCCACCTCGACGAGTACGGCCGCACTCGCTACGACAAGCTCTTCAAGATCCACATGGTGAGCCACGCGGTGGAGGCCATGGGCGCCTGCATGGACCTGATCGTGGGCGGCGTGCTGGCGCGTCACCCGGCGCTCAACTGCGTGTTCCTGGAGGCCTCCTCCGGGTGGGCGCCGTGGTGGCTCGAGCGCATGGACGAGCACTTCGAGGGCTATCACGGCAAGCGCGAATGCCCCGACCTCACGATGCTGCCGAGCGAGTATTTCCGCCGCCAATGCTACGTCGCCGCCGAGGTGGACGAACGCGCGGCCAAGTACGTGGTGGACGCGTTCGGGAGCGACAACCTCGTCATGGGAAGCGACTATCCCCACGGCGACGGTAGCTTCCCCACGGCGCTTCGCGACTTCGTCGCGGTAGACACGCTCTCCGACGAGACCAAACGCAAGACCCTCTGGGACAATCCCGTGCGTCTCTACAACCTTCACGCCGAAGCCGCGGCACTCGGGAAGCCAGTGAGCCAGGTCCCCGCGCCATGAGCGCCGCGCGGCCGTTGGCGGCGCAGCACGTGCCCGCGCGGAGCTGATGGCATGCGCGTCGGCGTGATCGGTCTTGGCAACATCGGAGGAGCCATCGCCGCCAACCTGGTGGCCGATGGCCACGAGGTCGCGGTTCTCGATCGGGACCCGGCGCGCGTCGCGGCGCTGACGCAAGAGGGCGCGACTCCGGTCGAGAACGCGGCGGAGCTCGCGCGCCGCAGCGAGATCACGTTCCTGTCGCTACCCACGCCCGCGATCGTCGATGCGGTCGCGAGTGAGTGGCTCGGCGGTGCGAATCCCGATGCCGTGCTCGTCGACCTGTCGACCAACGCTCCCGCGGCGGTGCGTGCGCTCGGCGCGCGCGTCGAGGCCGCCGGCGCCCATTTGGTCGAGGCACCGCTCACCGGCGGCGCACCGGGCGCGAAAGCGCGGAAGCTGGTGTTTTTCGTGGGCGCCGCCGATGCCGCCTACGCCCGCGTGCTTCCGGTGTTGGCGACACTCGGCCGCGCCTCTTTTCACCTCGGCCCGCTCGGTGCCGGCAACACCGCCAAGCTCGTGAACAGCCTGCTCGCCTTCACCACCACCTGGGTCTCGCTCGAAGGGCTATCGTTGGCCACGGCAGCAGGCATCGATCTACGCACGCTGATCGACGCGATCCGCACCGGAGGTGCCAGCAATTTCTACGTCGACAAGGTGGTCGACGGGCTGAACCAGCGGGGACGGCCGGTGCAGTTCGCGCTGGAGCTAGCAGCCAAGGACGCGCGCCTCGTCACGGAGCTGGCGGCGAGCCTGGGCGTTCCGGCACCCATCGGAGAGCGCATCGCCGCGGGGTTGCGGGCGGCCACCGAGTTCGGGCTCGGCGATCGTGATTGGTCGGATCTGGTCGAATGGATCGAGCACCAGTCGGGTCAGCGCATGCGCCTCGATCGCTGAGCGGCGGCGCCTGCGGAAATGAAGCGCGCTGCGGCCGTCGTCGTGGCCGAATTCGGTCAGGGGTGCGTGGCACGCCCGGCGGGCAGCCAGCAGAGCCGTTCGCCGATTCCCGCTTCGGTGAACGCCGCGTCGATCGCCTCGCGACCTTCGCGAAAATGCTCCCAACCTTCGTAGTGCACCGGCACGATTCGCGCGCCGGGAAACGCCTGCGCCGCAAGCACGCCCTCGCGGGCGGTGAACGTGA
>CAYUSL010000866.1:0-2090 GCA_964447125.1 uncultured bacterium
CGGTGAAGCGATTGGTGACCACCGGCAGGCTCGCCGCCAGGTAGTCGATCACGCGGAACGAGAACGAAAGCTCGCGCTCGGCGTTCGGCTCCATCACGTCGAACGCCACCTGTGCGCCCGCGTAGAGCGCGAAGAGCTGGTCGTAGGGCACCATCCCGCGAAACCGCAGACGCGGGTGGGGGGGCAGCGTGTCGCGCGGATCGCGATACGCCACGCTCGCGGCGGTGGCGAGCGGGTAGGCGCCACCGAAGAGCTGGACGTTGCCGCGACCGGTGCGATCGAGCACGGCGAGCAAGCGTGCGAGCGGCCCTTCCGATCGCCGCCACGGCCAGAACACGCCGCCGGTGACGAACGTGGGATCGGCGACCGGCTTGCGTCGGAAGCGCAAGGGTGGATGGGGATCGGCGGAGATCGGCACCACGTGAAGCGGCGGGTTCCGGCAGTCGAACCCCGCGAGCATGAGCCACGGCAGCGCGAACCAGCGCTGGCGGTCGGACGCCACCAGGAACGCGTCGGCGCGACGAAGTTGCTCGACGAAGCGAGCGCCCTCGCGGTCCAGGTCGGCGCGCTCGAATTGCATCTCGACCAGGCGCGGCCCGTAGAGATCGGCGATCACCGGAATCGGGCAGGGCTCGGGGAGCTGCTCGAGCAGCTCCCACTGGCAGACCACCACGGCGTCGGCGCCACTGCCCGTCACCAGCTCGGCGATCGACGCGCCGTCGTCGTAGCGCAAGAGATCGGCCGGCAGCCGTGCCGGGTCGACGTCGTCGGCGTCGATGCTGCGCGTCGCCAGGCGCACGCGATGACCGCGCTGCACGAGCCCCTGCGACAGGGCGTGGGCACGCAGGCCGTTGCCGGTCACGGGTCGCCCGGGGACCGGGATCATCCCCTGCATCAGGATCAGGACGTCCATCGAAGCCGAACCGGAGGCGAAGTGGGCGAATGCGCGACGCACACGAGCGAAGCGGCGCGCATCGTAGCAGGCGGGGTCGCGTGGCGCATCACCGGGGTTCCCCCGCGTTGTGGGTGCGCGGCGCGCGACGCTAAGCTCGTCGACCCTTCCGCACACGCCGTACCCGCGCTCGAATCCCCACTCGCCGATGCACGACGAACGCCTGGCGCGTCTCGCCGATTGGGCTCGGGGCCGCCCGCGTGGCCCGCACACCCTCGAGATCGGGCTGACGATGGCGTGCAACGCGGACTGCGCGTTCTGCTGGCGCCAGCACCCGGACACCAAGCTGGTCGGCGGAACGCTCGCCGCGCCGCGCTGGCGCGAGATCCTCGACGAAGCTGCGCGTCTCGAGGTGCGCTACGTGCGCGTGATCGGCGAGGGCGAGCCGCTGCTTCATCCCGAGGCCGCCGAGGTGCTGCGCCACGTGAAGCGCGTGGGCATCCGCTCCTACCTGTGCAGCAACGGCACGCTCTTCACGCGCGAGCTGGTCCACGATCTCGTGAGCTACGGCTGGGATTGGGTGAGCCTGAGCCTGGAAGGGCCGGACGCCGCCAGCCACGATGCGCTGGTGCGGAAGTCCGGCGCGTTCGAGCGGCTGGTGTGGGCGGCACGCCGTTTCACCGCGGTGAAGCGCGCCTTGGGATCGGATCGGCCGGGACTCAACTTCGGGCTCGCCCTCACGACGCGAAACTGGCGGCGGATCCCCGAGGTGATGGCGCTCGCTGCGGACGTCGGTGTCCACGCCGTGAACGTGGAGCCGATCACCGTCAATTCGCCGGAAAGCGCGGCGCTCAAGCTCGGCCGCGATCAGGCGCGCGCCTTCGTCGCGGACGTTGCACCCCAGGTGGTCGAGGAGGGCCGGCGGCTGGGTGTCGCGACCAACGCCCACGAGCTGAGCGAGCGCTCCATCCTGTCGACGAATCACGTCCATCTGCCGTTGCTGGAAGCTGCCGATCGCGCGGATGGCTTGCTCCGCGCGCCGTGCTTCAATCCGTTCTGGTTCCTGCATCTACGTGCCAACGGTCAGGTGGGCTCGTGCGGCTTCTGGCGCCCGATGCACGCGGAGCGCCTCGCTGCCCGGACGCTCGACGAGGTGTGGCACGGCGACTACTACGCCCGCATGCGCCAGTGGCTGCTC
>CAYUSL010000867.1:0-2089 GCA_964447125.1 uncultured bacterium
AGGAGGTGAAGAACGTGCTCCACGGCCTCGGCCTGGCCGGGATGACCGTCTCCGAAGTCCGAGGCTTCGGGCGTCAGCGCGGGCAAACCGAAACCTACAGAGGAGCGGACTACCGGATCGATTTCGTGGCCAAGGCCAAGATCGAGGTGGTCGTTCCCGACGAGCGAGTCGCGGAGGTCGTGACGGCCATCCGCGAGACCGCGCGGACCGGCGCGATCGGCGACGGGAAGATCTTCGTGATTCCACTCGACGAGGCCGTCCGAATCCGTACCGGCGACCTGGGCAACGACGCGCTCTGATCGTCCGCGAGACGGGAACGGGAGAGCTCGAATGCGACTCAAGACGGGCACCGCGGATATCGCGTGGATCGCCGCCGGCGCAGGGCTGCTGATCGGCTTCGCGCTGACGGCGCTCTATTTCCAAGGCGACCGCAGGCACGCCGCCGAAGCGGCGCAGCGGACGCGGGCGCTCGAGCTCGTCGATCAGCTTCGAATCGACCTGGCGACCTCTTCCGAAGCCGAGAAGAGCGCCGTCCTCGCGATCAGCGACCAGGACGCGCTGCACTTCGCCGATCAGGCGCGAGCAGCGCGCACCGCCGTCGAGCGTGGTCGAGACGAGCTTGCGACGCTGCTCACAGATGCGCACGCGCAACCGGCTGCGCGCGAGCGGCTCGCGCAGCTCTCGGAATCGTTCGCGACGCTCGCGAAGATCGACGACGAGGTGCTCGGCCTCGCGGGCAAGAACACCAACCTCGAGGCTTCCCGGCTCGCCGCGGGACCCGCCGCCGCCGCGCTCGACGAGCTGGATGCCGCCCTCGCCCACCTGGGCACGGACGCGTCCCACGCTGCCGACGCACTGCAGACGGTGAGCTTGGCGTCGGAGGCCCGGATTCACGCGCTCAAAGTGCAGGTCCTGTTGCCACGCCACATCGCCGAGGAGAGCGACGCCGCGATGGACTCGCTGGAAGCGCGCATGACCGAAGAGGCCCGAGCGCTCGACGCCGACCTCGCGGGTCTGGCCCGATTGCGAGCGACGGACGGCAGCCCCGACCTCGAGGCCGCCACCAGCGCCTGGGCCCGCTTCGCCGAGATCCGTAGCTCGATCCTCGCGCTCTCGCGCGAGAACACCAACGTCCGCTCCCTCGCGCTCTCGCTCACCCGCAAACGACAGGCACTGCTGGTGTGCCAGGAGGCACTGGCCGCGCTCCGGCAGACCATCGACGCCGAACCCGGAACCAATCCGATGCGTCCACCACCCACCCTCCCGAGGTGAACGCCCCCATGCAATCTGCCCGGTGCCCCGATCACGAATCGTGCGAACTGCACGATGAGTAGTGGCGCCCAGGCGCCGGACATTCAGAATTCTTCACGAAATACGTCGCCGATCTCAGGCACGAGACTTGCGCGGACATCTTCGTTTCGCTCCATCGACTCGCGGCTCGTTCGCTCCTGGAGATGAGATGCCCGGCCAACCAGCGCCGCCTTCGCGTGAGAGCTCCACCCCGCCCGCCGACGAGCCCGGCCCTCATCGGAACGGAGACTCGTCTTTTTCCCTTCGCCGCCTCGTCATCGGCGCACCGCGCGATCTCAGCGACACGTCGATTTTCCACCGGCTGTCGCTGATCCCGTTCTTGGCCTGGGTCGGCCTGGGCGCCGACGGGCTCTCGTCCTCGGCATACGGTCCGGAAGAAGCGTTCCGGACCCTGGGTGAGCACACCTACCTCGCGCTCGGCCTGGCCGCGCTGACGGCAACCACGGTGTTCATGATCTCGGCGGCCTACAGCCGGATCATCGAGCAATTCCCGCACGGCGGCGGCGGATACGTGGTCGCCACGAAACTCCTCGGCGAGCGCGTGGGCGTGATCTCGGGCTCGGCGCTCTTGGTCGACTACGTGCTCACCATCACCGTCTCGATCGCCGCCGCCGGCGACGCGCTCTTCAGCTTCGTTCCCGCGTCCTGGCTGGCGTGGAAGCCGGCGCTCGAGATCGGCACGGTCATCGCGCTCACCACGCTCAACATCCGCGGCGTGAAGGAATCGGTGCTGGTGCTGGCGCCGATCTTCGTCGCCTTCGTGATCACCCACGTGATC
>CAYUSL010000868.1:0-2088 GCA_964447125.1 uncultured bacterium
ACCCCACGCTCAAGCTGACGCGCAAGCTGCGCGACAAGGCGTGCATCGTCGGCATTGGTGAAACCACGTACTGCCGTGCGCCGGGCTCGGGGATGACTCAGCTCGGCATCCAGCTTCGCGCCTCGATGCGCGCCATCGAGAACGCTGGGCTCACACCGCGCCAGATCGACGGCATCATGCCGTTCCCGAACCTCGGCAGCGCCGAGGAGATCGCCGCCAACCTGGGTGTCGAGAGCTTGCGTTTCGCCGCCACCGTGCACATGGGTGGAGCGGCACCGGTGGCATCGGTCGCCCAGGCGGCGGCTGCGGTGAATGCCGGCATTGCCACCTACGTTCTCGTCCCGGCGGGCTGGAATGGCTACTCGGGCAGGCGGACACGCGAGATCGTCACGGAGACGATGTCGGCGCTTCCCGGCGGCGCCATCGCCCGGGACTATTACCTACCCCAGGGGCTCACGGCGCCGCCGCAGTGGTACTCGCTGCTCGCGCGGCGCCACATGCACGAGTTCGGCACGCGCGCGGAGCAGCTCGGCGCCATCGCCGTCGCCATGCGCAAGCATGCCCAGCTCAATCCGAACGCGGTGATGCGCTCGAAGCCACTCACGCTGACCGACTACTTGGCATCGCCGATGATCAGTGCGCCTTATCGCATGCTCGATTGTTGCCTCGAGACCGACGGCGCTGCCGCCATCGTCGTGACCAGCGCAGAACGCGCCAAGGACATGCCCCACAAACCGGTGTTCGTGATGGGCATCGCAGCCGGCCAGCCGGACCCCGCCGACGAGATCGTGAGTCGCAAGGACATCTTCCGCACTGGGCTCTCCATGGCCGCACCCGAAGCGTTCGCCATGGCTGGCGTTCGTCCCAAGGATGCCGACTTCGCGCAGATCTACGACTGCTTCACGTTCGAGGTGCTGCAGCAGCTCGAAGAGACCGGCTTCTGCGAGCGTGGCGAGGGAGGCCCCTTCGTCGAGGGCGGGCGGATCGAGCTCGGCGGCGAGCTGCCCGTGAACACGAGCGGCGGCCTGCTCTCGGAAGCCCACTCGCTGGGCATGGGTCACCTCGTGGAAGCCGTGAAGCAATTGCGCGGCGAGGCTGGCGACCGCCAGGTCCACGAAGCCGAGATCGGCGTGGTCACCGGCTGGGGCGATTTCGGCGACGGCTCGATCGCCATCCTGCGCAACTGATCGATCGAGGAATCCGAGACATGAGCGACTCGACTCCCACGACTCCACCCAGGCCGCTGCCGGTGCTCACCGGCTTCTCCAAGGACTTCTACGGCTTCGCCAAGCAGCACGAGCTGCGCTTCCAGAAATGCACCACCTGCGGCGCGTGGCGACACGTACCGCGCGACATGTGCGCCGCCTGCGGCTCCTTCGAGTGGGAATGGGCGCGGTCGAGCGGTCGCGGCAGCGTGTTCACGTGGTGTGTCGTCGAGCGGGCGTTGCATCCCGGTTGGGTGAGCGCCCAGCCGTATGCCGTCGTGGTGGTCGAGCTCGAAGAAGGCGTCCGACTCGTCACCCAGGTGGTCGATACGCCGCCCGCAGACCTCGCCATCGACATGCCCGTCGAGGTGGTATTCGACGACGTGACTCCCGAGATCACCCTTCCCCATTTCCGCCGTCGTTCCGATTGAATCTTCGCTGCGAGCGCTCGCAGCCACTCTTCCGTGTGCCGGAGAACCGACCATGACGCTCAAGACCCCGATGCCCGCCACGTTCACCTTCGAGCAGCGCGGCAAGATCGCCATCTTCACCATCAATCGCCCGCAAGCGATGAACTCGTTCACCGGCGAGATGCTCGCTGCCATGGACGCCGGATTCGCCGAGTTCCAGCGGCGCAACGATTTGTGGGTCGCGATCCTCACTGGGGCCGGCGCCAAGGCCTTCTCGGCTGGGATGGATCTCAAGGAAGCCATCCCGCAGATCACCGAAGGCGACGAGATGGGGTACGACGACCACACCAAGCGCCCCTTCTCGGATGTGTTCAAGCCGATCATCGCCGCGGTGAACGGCCACTGCATCGCGGGTGGCCTCGAGTTCATGCTCGGCACCGACATCCGCATCGCCGCAGAGCACGCCACCTTCG
>CAYUSL010000869.1:0-2086 GCA_964447125.1 uncultured bacterium
GGCTCAGGGCATCGTCCAGCGCGGCGGCAGCGGTGGAAGGCGATGGGCGCGTGCCCACTCGCTCCACCACGCATCGAAGTCCTCGGGAAAGACGTCGCTGCCGACACCCGCGCGCGTCCACAGCTCGAGCGCCAAGGCTCCACCCACGGTGTCCGCGAGCACGACGCCGAAGTACTCCTCGATGGGCACGGGCTGGCCTTCGAAGGGCGGTGGCGTCCCCGCGGAGTAGCCAGAGAACGAGCCGCGCTTGATGGCGAAGCGGATTCGCCGCGCATCGCCGAATGCCGGTCCCGCCGCGCACACGAACTGCGACGGGGTGATCAGCACCCCCGCCCCGAAGTGATCCCACGCCACCCACGCGTCGTTGCGATCGAGTCCCGCGATGCGCTCGATCAGCGGCGCCACGATCCGGTGGGGCTCGTACCAACCGAGCACACCCTGGTTGGCGTCGAGCGTGCGGCCGAGATGCGCCGCCGCCCAGCGATTGGCGGCGACGACGGCTGCGTCCGCGCTCTCCTCGCCCGCGAACGGCTCGCCGCTGAGCTTGGCGAGCGCCGCCAGCGCGGCGTCGAAGCTCGCGCGCTCGGCAACCGGATCGAGGCAATTGGCCAGCCGCAGCAGCTCGAGCACGTTGGCGTCCGAGCGATCCCGGGACATGAGCGCGAGCCCGGCGTTGCGCAGCGCGGGCATGCCGGTGAGCGGATCGACCACGGCGCGGCCGACGCGGCTTCCCACCGACGGCACCAGCGCGACACCCGCGATCGCTGCCAAGAGCAGCAACACCGGCAGCAGCCGCACCAGCTTCCAGAGCACGCGTTGCTCGGGGGCTGGCGGCAAGCGCGCGAGCGACCCAACGTCGAGGTCGGGCTCGCGCGCGGCGCCGTCCCCGGCGTCGGGTTTCGCGCCGCCGAGCTCGTCGTCGAGCGTGGGCGGAAACATCTCGTCGGCAGCCACCGCGGGCACTTCCTCGATGCGCACACCGAGGAACGCCGCGAGATCGCGAGCGCGATCGCGGGCGTCCTCCACCGAGCGCCCATCCCCGAGCTGCTGGGCATCTCCCGACGCGCGGATCTCGACGACCCATTCGCCGCGATCCGACGTGGACGCGAGCGCACGCTTCGCCCAGCCCACGCGCGCGTCCGCCCCGAGCGGCTCGCTGCGCCTGCCGAACGCGAGCGGACCGAATGCGCGATAACGCGTGCGCGTCTGCGTCGAACGATCGATCTCGACCACCTGCCACGACGCCAGCAGGCCGCCCGCCGCGACGAGGAGCGCGCCGAACACCACCCCGCCCCAGGCCACCGAGCCACCTTGCAACCACAGGAACGTGAGCCCGACCGCCATCATCGGCACGCCTGCCGCTACCTGCCGGCTCATGGTCACGACGCGGAAGACGTCGCCCGCGCCGGCAGCGGCACCGAAGCGCTCCGCCCGCCGCACCAGCACGTTCAGAAGCAGCGTGAAAGCCAGCGGCAGCACGGCGATCCAGACGAGCGTGCGAATGGCCCTGCGCTCGAACGCCGCCACGTCGTCGACGTCGCCCCATCGGACACGCAGGCTCTCGTAGTTGATGCCGGACGCGGGCAGCTCGGGGTTGAACCACACCGAAACCCGGCTGCCTTCTGGATTCTTGGCGATCGACTCGCGATCGGCGGCGAGCTCCTGCTCGGTCCCCTCGATCGTGCCGCGAAGGGTGCAATGGACCGGCGTCGTGCCCGTGCGCCGACCGCGCGAGTCGTACTCCGGCTGTCCGCCGGTGCACACCGAGCCCGTCACGACGAGATCCGCCCGCCGGTAGCCGCTCGCGTGCCGCAGCACCAGGCTGCGATTCCAGATCTGCGGGCCGACCAGCATCCCAAAGAGCACCGCGAGGACCAACGACACGCGGACCAGCGCTCGACCGTTCATGCTGCACCCGACCCGGCGGCGCTCACACGCGCACGCACTTCACGCCTTCCTTCTCCATCTCGACCACGCACAGATTGCACGGCACGCACCGCGACTCGGTGGCGAGCCCGGCCTGAAAGCGCTTGGGCAGATCGGGCTCGGCGATGAGCGCACGACCCATCGACACCAGCTCGAAGCC
>CAYUSL010000870.1:0-2082 GCA_964447125.1 uncultured bacterium
GGAGCCTGTTGCGCGTTGCGCTTCGCATCGCGCCAGGCTCCTCGCACCACGTTCTCTCGGGGGTCTCAAGAGACCCCCGCCCCGGAAAAGGCGCGACGTTTCCGGGGCCCCACCCCCAAGCCGGCTCGCAATCGCTCGCCGAACCTCGCCTTCGGCGAGGCTACGAGCCTGCTGCGCGACCGTACGCGCAACAGGCTCCTAGCGGCAGCGGCTCTGCACGCGATCTGCGTCGACGGTGCACGAATCCTCGTGACGCGAATGCCACGACGTGGGCGTGCTCGCGTCCGGCTCCGACCTCGAATCGCGCCCCGCGCTGCGCGCCACCAGCCGCGCGCTGGGGCTCGCGTCCGCGCTCTCCATCGCGTACGTGCTGGTGCGTGCGCGAGTCGAGCGCGACCTCGCGTTCGTGTTCTTGCTCTGGAATCTGTTGCTCGCGTGGGTGCCGTGGAGGTGTGCCCTGGCGGCGGCGCGAAACGATGGCTGGCGGCGTGCGTTGTGGCTCGCCACCTGGCTCGCGTTCCTGCCCAACTCGTACTACGTCGTGACCGACCTCCGGCACGTCACGCACTCGCCGCAATCGATCAACTGGGTGGACCTGATGGCCGTGGTGTGGTGCGCGTGGACCAGCGCCATGTTCGGCTTCGCGTCACTGGTCCTGGTTCAGCACCAGGTCGCGCGTGCGCATGGCGCCATCAGCGGCTGGATCACGGCACTCGGCGCGCTGGCGCTGTCGGGCTTCGGTGTCTATCTCGGCCGCTTCCGGCGCTGGAATAGCTGGGACGCGCTCCTCGATCCGCTCGCACTGCTTTCCGACGTGTGGACGCAGGTGCGCCATCCTTTCCGCCACGCCGTGGGCACGGGCTTCTCCATCACGTTCGCGGCCTTCGTCATCACGACGTACCTCGCCATTGTTGCGATCGCGCACCTGCGGGCGGATCTCGACGGCGACCATGCCGCGTAACTCGTCCCCGCGGCGCGCCCTTCCCGACGCGCGCAGAAACCTACCGGCCGTTCGGTTGATCCCCCGCCATCTCGTTTTCCATAATGAATTCGAGAGCGCCAAACCCGCGGGCGAAGGGGAGAACGCACCATCATGCCGCAAGCCGAAACCTCCGAGTCCTCGAGCGCGGTCCCTGTCGTCGATCGCGCCGCCTACCTCGGTCAGCATCTGGCGCTCTGGGCCCAGAGCATCGCGCTCACCGAGACCGCTCGCCGCGTCTCGCGACAGCCGCCGCCCGACATTCCCAAGCACGCCTTCCGCCAGGTGACCCGACGCTTTCTCGGTTTGCTCCGCGAGGATCTCGAGAACGTCACCGCCGGCAACTATCCCCGTGACCTCCTGTTCCAGATTCCGATGCGGCAATACGCGACGCGCTTGCCGCTCATCCTCGCCGACGCGCCCAACATCCTGAAGCGCATCCGGCGCGAGGACTATCGCGATCTGCCCGCGTCGGTGGATCTCGATCGCTATCCGCCCTATTACCGGCGCACGTTCCACTGGCAGACCGACGGTTACTTCAGCCGCCGCTCGGCGGAGCTCTACGACGTGGGCGTCGAGATCCTGTTCCGCGGCACGGCCGACGTCATGCGCCGCCAGATCATCCCTCCCGTCACGCGCTTCTTGCGCGAACGCGGCAAGGCCGAAGGAGTGACGCGGCTCTTGGACATCGCGTGCGGCACCGGGCGCGCGTTGAGTCAGCTCGCGGCCAGCCATCCGGGCTTGCGCTATTTCGGCGTCGACCTGAGCCCGTACTACGTGCAGGTCGCCCGCAAGAATCTGGGCCACGTGGAGGACGTGTCGCTGCTCGCGGAGAACGCCGAGCATCTGCCGTTCGTGGATGGCTACTTCGACATCGTCACCAGCGTCTATCTCTTTCACGAGCTGCCGCGAAACGCGCGCCGCAACGTGGTACGCGAGATGTTGCGCGTGCTCGAACCGGGCGGCCTGCTCGTGATCGAAGATTCGGCGCAGATCTCCGACAGCCCGGAGCTGGCGCCGATGCTGGCCGGGTTCGCCAAGGAGTTCCACGAGCCGTTCTATCGCGACTACACAGAGGACGATCTCGCCACGATGCTCGCCGA
>CAYUSL010000871.1:0-2074 GCA_964447125.1 uncultured bacterium
CTGCCGGTGAAGACCAGCTTGTCGACGCCGCCGCGCACCAGCGCCTCGCCGGTCGGGCCGTCACCCGTCACGATCTGCACGAGCTCCGGATCCGGGAGCGCGCCGCGCAGCAGCTCGCCCACCAAGAGCCCCGAGAAGGGCGTGAGCTCGGATGGTTTGATCACCACCGCGTTGCCGGCGATCAGTGCCGTGATCGCCGGACCCGCGGCCAGGTTCACCGGTGAGTTCCACGGGGCGATCACGCCCACCACACCGTGTGGCTGGTAGAGACGCCGCGCGCGCTTGCTGACGAGCAGACCCGTGCCGAGGCGCCGCAGTGCGAGCGTTCGTGCGGCGTTGCGCTCGTAGTAGCCGAGCAAGTCGCAGACGGCGAGCACGTCTTGGGCGAGGGTTTCCACCCGCGACTTTCCGGTTTCCCGGCAGGTGGTCTCGACGATGCGATCGGCTTCCGAGACCAGGGCGCGATGCACGCGCTCGATCCAACGAAGGCGTTCGCGAACGCTGCGCGCGGCCCAGGCGGGCTGCGCGGCGCGAGCGCGACCGATCGCCGCGCGTACCTCGCCGGCGGTGTGGATCGGCACGTCGCCGACCCGCTCCAGCGTGGCCGGGTTGGTGACGCGAATCGTGCGCCCCGAGCTGGATGCGGGGTCGCGTGGCGCCGTCTCGTCGAACGGCGGGATCGTTGCTCGATCGTGGGGAGACGCGACTTCGGATGCGAGCAAGCGGTCGCCTCGGCGAGTTCGTTTTTGACGAATCGTCAAAAACGTACCCCAGATCGGAGCCGCTGTAAAACCCGCGTGCGCAAGCGCGCTGCGGCGCGCGCGGCAACGCGCCCGGCAATCCGCCCGGGCCGTGTGCCCGCCGCGGACGGGTCAGGTGTCTTGGAAGAAGGCCGCCAGCGCCGCGCTGAGCCGCTGCGGCTCCACGGGTTTCGCGAGGCGGATCACACGTCCGAGCCCAGCAGGGATCTCACCGCTGCCGTAGCCGGTGAGAAACAAGAACGGAATGCTGCGCTCGCGCAGCACGGCGGCCACCGGCAAGCTCGACTGCTCGCGCACGTTGATGTCGAGGATGCCGCCGTCGATCGGCGCAACTCGCGCATACGACAGCGCATCTTCGATGCTGCCCGCGGGGCCGACCGGCTCGTAGTTGAGCCGGTCGAGCATTCGACACAGCAGCCGCGCCTGCAGTGCGTCGTCCTCGACGACGAGAATTCGGCGACGTGCGAGTCGCTGCGAGCTGCTGGGCATGGAATGAGTCGATGGCGATCGGCTCGGGGCAGGTAGTGCTACCGATTCGAAACGCTCGTGATCCTTCTACTATACAAGGCGCGTGCCCGGCGAGCGCAGGGCAACAGGACGCGTTGCCACCGGTACCTGTGCGAGGATTTGCGCGCGTCGAATCGATGAGTCGAGTACGCAGTCGACCCGATTTTGGGTCCGAGAACTCGCCGCGCGTGTGACCGCGAGGGGAGCGCCGCGCCGTCCGTGCCGGTGCGGTTCGGTGACCGCCGTTCGTCGGCCAACGACTCGTGGGTGCCGGGCGCGTCGTTCCCGAGGGAAACGCGCATCGGCGGCCTCGAGACGGGCGCCCCGATCGACGAGTCGTGGCGCTCTCACGACGGACGAAGTGGTGGTCGCGTTGGTCTTCCACCGGGATCGACACCGTGGGGCGATCCCACGCGAGCGAATCCAGGTGCGCACGCGAAGTCGTGCAGATCCAAAATGCAGCCTGCGAGTCGAAGGACTGCGCGCCGACATACCCAGAGCCGCCGGAGTCGACGGCGCCGCATCGCGCGGGGCGATGGAACCGTCCCACCAAGCGAGCATTCACGACTTGGATCGACCCGCTCGCCGAGGCAAAGCGCCCCTGGGCGGCCTCACGGCCGCCCCTATCGAACAACTCGCGCCGAGTCGTGAGTGGCCATTTCGTGCATCGCGAAAGCCGATCCGCGCCCCGGTCTCCACGCGCGCTTTCGATCTCTCTGCGAGCCGGTAGGCGAGTCGCGAGCGCAGCGAAGCGCCTCGGGGGTGGGTCCCATCGCGGCTTCGCCGCGACGTGCGGGGGGCTTGAA
>CAYUSL010000872.1:0-2071 GCA_964447125.1 uncultured bacterium
GTGACCGGCTCCGCGATCCGCCATCCGGGAGGCGAGATCGAAGGCACGGTGCTGGTGATGCGCGACGTGACGCGCCAGGAGCGGGTCGAGCAAGAGCTGGAGCGGACGCAGCGCCTCGAATCGCTGGGGCTGCTCGCCGCAGGGATCGCTCACAACTTCAACAACGTGTTGCAAGCAGGGCTCGGCAACCTGGAGATCGCGCGGTCGCTGGCGGGAAATCGCGGCGAGCTCGCCGAGGTGCTGAACGATGCAGAGCAAGCGTTGCTCGGAGCGCGTGGCCTGACCAGCCGGCTACTCACGTTCGCCAAGGGTGGGGCGCCCATCCGAGCTCCCATCGCGATCGAACCGCTGGTACGGCTAGCAGTCGACGAGGTGATGCGCGACGCGCGTCGCACGGTGTCGATCCGCTACCACATCGTCCCCGGGTTGCCATTGGTGCGGGCGGATTCGGGGCAGATCGCTCAGGTCGTGAAGAACCTGATCGCAAACTCGGTCCGTGCATTGCCCGCCGGCGGCACCATCGACGTCGTGGTGCAGTCGATCCGAATCGCGAGCGGCGCGGCGTCGCCACTCGAACCGGGCGAATACGTGACGGTGACGGTGGCGGATTCTGGCTCGGGGATCCCGCCGGATCTGCTGCCTCACGTCCTCGATCCGTTCGGCGGATCTCACCCGGGCCTGCACGGGCTGGGACTCTCGATCGCATTCACGATCGTCAAGCGCCACGAAGGGCACCTGGAGATCGAGTCGAAGCCAGGCCGGGGAACCACGGTGCGCTTCTCGCTGCCGGTGGCCAGCGAGCCGCCCCGCGTGGCTGCCGCGCCGCCAGCGCGCGCGCCGCGCACCGGCTGCGCGGCGGCGGCCTCCACCGCAGTCGGAACGAAGCGTGTGCTGCTCATGGACGACGATGCCTCGGTACGAGCTGCGACACAGCGAATTCTCGAACGCCTCGGCTATGCGACCGATACCGTGCCCGACGGCGCACATGCCATAGCCCGCTACCGGCAGGCGCTCGGCTCCAGCCAGCCCTACGCGCTGGTGATCCTCGATCTCACGGTTCCCGGTGGAATGGGCGGTCTCGAAACGCTGCGCAACCTCCGCGCGATCGACCCCGACGTGAACGCGGTGATCGCGAGTGGCTACGGCGACGACGACAGCGTGGCACGCGCCCCAGCGCTCGGCTTTCGCGACACGATCGCGAAGCCTTACGGGCTGGGGAAATTGCGCGAGCTGCTCGACAGGCTCTTGGGCCCCGAGGCGGGCCAGTCCTGAAGTAAGCGCGACGCGGGGCGCGCGTTGCCGCGCCTTCTCGAGAGCTCGCGGGGGCGAACGCTCGAGCAGCGTGTAGCGACGCCGCTCAGCTCTTCGTGACGGACAACCGTGACAGCTCGTCGTAGAGGTAGACGGCCGCGCGCGTGCCGTTCTTCCAGTCGTCGACGTTGAGCGACTCGTTCTCCGAGTGGGCGTTGCAGGTGGGATCTTCGACACCCATGAGCAGCGCTGGGACCCCGCCGAGCACCTTGGCGAACGGATCCACGAACGGAATCGAGCCGCCACAGCCGATGAACACACACTCGCGCCCGTAGGCCTGCGACATCGCACGCGCCGCGGCATCGAACGCCGGCCCCTTGGGCTCGGTCATCCACCAGCTCGCCGCGTGCTCGCGCTCGACCCGCACCGTGAGCCCCCAAGGCACGCGGGTCTCGAAGTGGCGGACCATCGCGTCCTGCACCTTCTTCGGATCTTGATCCGGGACGATGCGCACGGAGATGCGGGCGCGCGCGCTCTCGATGATCTGGTTGGTCGAGCCTTCGAAGGGCCGGGCTTCGAATGCGAGCACGGTGACCGCCGGCTGACGCCACACCCGTCCCCACACCGGCATGCGCTGGTCGCCGATGAGCGTGGCACCTTCCACGAGCCCCACCTGCTCGCGGAATTGCTTCTCGCTGAACGGCAACGCGGCGATCGCCTCGTGTGATTTCCGGTCGAGCGGCCGCACGTCGCCCCAGACCGGCAGATTGAGTGTGCCCTCGTCGTTCACCAGCTCGCCGATCGCCTTGCAGAGCGCGAT
>CAYUSL010000873.1:0-2067 GCA_964447125.1 uncultured bacterium
GCTCGCGCGCGATCGCAAGCCACTCGGGATCGGGGGCGAACGCGCTGCCGTCGGGGGCGAACCAGGTCTCCGGCACGGCGACGTCACCAATGCCGAGCGAGGTGTTGGCCACGCCGGACACGACCACGCCGCGGACCGGAAATCGATCCAGCACGGCGCGCGTGACGGTTGCCGCGTTGGTCATGCCGATCCCGGTCATCCCGAGGACCACGCGCGTGCCCGCGAGGGTGCCGACGCAGATCTCTCGCCCCGCGACCTGGACGGTTTCCGTGATCTCGGCGGCCGCCAGATTCGGCGCCAGCTCGCTCGGCATCGCGCTCAGCACGGCGAGAAACGGTGGTGCCTCCGCACCCCCGGAATCGGAACCACATCCGGAAGCGATCGCGAACACGAGCGACACCAGCAGGGGCACGGTGAAAGTGCGCCGCGCGACGTCGCAGCGTCGAGATCCACGACGGGCCATCTCGGCCTGCATACCACGGGTGGTGATGGCGACGCAGCGACGATGTCGGAGCTTTCGACTGCGCCAAGTCGCGCATAGAATCCGGCCCGCGATTGAGGTGTATTGCAGCAACGATGCGTTCTCTCGCGGCCTCGATCTTCGCGTACCCACTGGCGCTGCTGCTCGCCGCGCTGGTGGGGTGCGGGAGTGGGAGCCCAGGCGCCGCGTCCGACGACCCGCAGCCAGCGCCGGAGCCGGTGCTGCGCTGGAATCGGATCGCGATCGACGCCAGCGGCTTCGACCACGCACACGCCGGCGAGCAGCTCGGCCCAGGCAAGGCGTCGCGCGCCATGGCCATCGTGCATCTCGCGATCTTCGACACCGCCAACGCTTTCGCTCACCGCTACGCGAGCTACGGCGCACACGGCGATCCCGTCCCAAGCGCAGCGTTCGAAGTCGCGATCGCTCAGGCGGCGCGTGACACGCTCATCACGCTCTTCCCCGCTCAAGCGAGCCGCCTCGACGCCGAGCTGGTCGCCGATCTCAACCGCGAGCCCGACACCGCCGCGCGCAGCGCCGGCGCACGCTTCGGACACGACGTCGCCGGCGACATCCTCGCCGCGCGCAGCACGGACCGAGCGAATCTGAGCACGCCCGCGCACGAGGCCGCGCACCCGATCTCGAACGCGGCGGGACACTGGCGACCCGACCCCATGCACCCCACGCAAGCGCCACTCGGTGCCTATTGGGGCGAGGTCACACCCTTCGCGCTCACGAGCGCCGCGCAGTTCCGCGCCCCGCCGCCGCCGCCCATGGCGAGCGCCGAGTACGCCGACGCGTTCGACGAGGTGAAACGGCTGGGCGGCGACGGCGTCGTCACTCCCACCGCGCGCACCGCCGAGCAAACCCAGATCGGCATCTACTGGGCGTACGACGGGACACCGGCGCTCTGCGCTCCACCTCGGCTCTACAACCAGATCGCCGTCACCATCGCACGCCAGCAGGGCACCGGAGACGCGATCGAGCTGGCGCGGCTCTTGGCGCTCGTGAACGTGGCCATGGCGGATGCCGGCACCGCCATCTGGGAATCGAAGTACCACTACGACTTCTGGCGGCCCGTCACCGGGATCCGCGAAGCCGATCCTGGTTTGGGCCCGACCGGCGTCGGCGACGAAAACCCGCTCACGAGCGCCGATCCGTCGTTCACGCCTCTCGGCGCTCCAGCCAGCAACGCACCCGGCGACACGAGCTTCACGCCGCCCTTTCCCGCCTATCCCTCCGGGCACGCCGGATTCGGCGGCGCGCTCTTCGAGACCCTGCGCAACTTCTACGGCAGCGACGCGATCGCGTTCTCGTTCGTCTCCGACGAGCTCGACGGCGTCACCGTCGGCAGCGACGGCGCGGTGCGCCCGCTCGTGGAGCGCCACTTCGACTCGCTGAGCGACGCCGAGGAAGAGAACGGCCAGAGCCGGATCTACCTCGGCATCCACTGGCGCTTCGACAAGACCGCCGGCATCGCGCAGGGCCGGGCGGTCGCCGACCACGTGTTCGCCACGCTCCTGCGACCCGTTTCTTGATCCCCGCGCCACGACGCGCCAGGCCGTCGCTCTCGCGGTACCATCGTT
>CAYUSL010000874.1:0-2057 GCA_964447125.1 uncultured bacterium
ACTCGTCGGCGGGCACGGCTCGCCCTCGCTCGACTCCGTGGAACCTAAGGCTCGCCTCGAGCCGCGGCCACGCGTTTGGGGCTCACTGCCCACGAGCGCGACTCGGGATGCGTGGCCGCGGAGCGCCCTTCGACGTGCCCCCAGCCCCTCACGCCTGGAGGGGGCTCAGCACGTAACTGACCCACTACCGCGAGGCGCGCGGGCCCGGGTACTTCGCGGTTTGGGACGGGCACGTCCTTCGATCGCGAGCGTTGCGCATCTATGCTGGCGCACTCGTCGATCCGTTCGGCCGCCGCCGCGGCCGTGTCGATCGACTCTCGCGCATGAGCCGCAAACCCAGTCGCTCCACGCGCGTTCTGGACGGTGCTCGCGGCATCGATCCGGTGCGGCGCGAAGCGCTCGCGGCCATCAAGTCGGGTTTTCACCCCGGCACCTCGTCGCACGAGACGACCAGCGCAGTGGAGCGCGCGCTCCACGAGGTGCGCCCGGGGCTGGTCGTGGAGCGCAGCCTCGGCGAGGGCGGAATGGGCTCGGTGCACGCCGCCCTCGACCACGGCTTGCGCCGGCGTGTGGCGGTGAAGCTCCTGCATCCGGCGCTCGATGCCGTCGAGCGCGACGAGCTGCGCTTCGTCGAGGAGGCGCAGCTCACCGGACAGCTCGAGCATCCCAACATCGTTCCCATCCACGAGATCGGCACCACCGCCGATGGCCGCCTCTACTTCACGATGAAGCTCGTGGACGGCCGCCCGCTCGCCGAGCTGCTGCTCGCGAACCCGCCCGAACGCCGCACCGATCGCGAGCTGCGCGAGCTGGTGAAGGTGGTCGTGAAGGTGTGCGACGCGCTCGCCTTCGCTCACGCGCACGGCATCGTGCATCGCGACCTGAAGCCGGAGAACATCCTGGTCGGCGAGTACGGCGAGGTGTACGTGCTCGATTGGGGGATCGCCTTGCGCGCGGAAGCCCTGGCGGAGTCGGCGCTCGCGGACGAGCCCTTCCCGCCGGTACCGCCGCTCGATCGGCTGGGCGTCATCATCGGCACACCCGAATTCATGGCGCCCGAGCAGGCGCGTGGTGACGTGCATCGCATCGACGCACGCACCGACGTGTTCGGCGTGGGCGGCGTGCTCTACGCCATCCTCACGGGTCGCCCTCCCCACCACGAAGCCGACGACGATCACACCATCGCGGCAGCGCAACGCGGCGCCGTGATGCCACCCGCCGAGGTGCGCCCGGGACTCGCGCTGCCGCAGCTTCTGAACGCGATCGTGACGCGCGCGCTGTCGCGGGAGCCGGCCGATCGCCACACATCCATCCGTGAGCTGCAGGATGAATTGGAGAGTTTCCTCCGCGGGAGTGCTTATTTTCCCGAGCAGATCTTCGAGCCCGGCGAGTGGATCGTCCGCGAGGGCGACGAGGCCGACTCGGCGTACGTCATCGCGAGCGGCGCGTGCGAGGCGGTGCGCGAGGAATCCACCGGGTGGGTGGTGTTGCGGCGCATGGAGGCCGGCGAGGTCTTCGGTGAGACCGCGATCTTCGCCCGTACCCGACGAAGCGCCAGCGTGCGGGCGGTGACGCCGTTGCGCGTCACCGTGATTTCCCGCGACGCGCTCCTCGACGAGCTCGGCGCGAGCTCGTGGATGACCCCCTTCGTACGCACCCTCGCCCAGCGGTTCGCCGAGGAATCACGGCAGGTGACCGCGCAGCGCCACCGCGCCACGGTGGCCGAGGTGGCCGCACGCGCGCTGCGCGCGATCGCCCGCGACGTGCTGGCGCGTGCCACCGAAGCACCTTCCGCGCTCGATGCGGCGCTCGAGACCGTGATCGAGGCGGTCTCCCGGGACACCGGGCTCGCCGTCGCGACGGTACGCGCGCTGCTCGCGGAAGCACCCGACCTCGCCATCGACGGCGATCGCATTCGCGCCCGCTGACGCTCGGTCTTCCGAGCCAGGCCCGCCGGGATCCTCGCTGCCGTCGCTTCGCGCCGATACTTGACTAGTCAAATAAAAATCGGGCACGCTCGCTCATGGCCACGCGACCTCGGCTCTTTCACCTGCTCA
>CAYUSL010000875.1:0-2054 GCA_964447125.1 uncultured bacterium
GCGACCACCGCATCGGCAACCTTGCGGCGCGCGCGCATGACCTTGCACGGCAGGTCGTAGGCGAGATGCGACACCGCATCCAGCGCCGACGCCAGCGCCTCGCCGTCCAGCATGTCCATCAAGAGATGGCGTGCCGAGTGGAAGATCCGGCTCCAGAGCGGCGGGATGAATGCCACCAGCGCCGCCGACACGAAGTCCTTCGCGGCGTCGCTGCCGTGCTCGCGCACCACGGCGTGGCGTGCGACCAAGCTGTCGATGGCGAAGCAGTCCTGCATGAGATCGGCGATCACGCCGAGCACTTCCTGCTCCTCCGCGACGGTGCCGAGATACTTCTCGATGGCGGCGCGCGTGACGAAGAGCGTGGTCCACTTGGCGCGTTCGGCGATGCCGCATGCGATCTCGGCTTGCGAGCCGCCCACCGGCCGCACCTTGCCGGCGGCGGCATCGGCTTTGATGCGCTCGGTCACGTCCATGAGCGGTAGCTCTCCCTTCATCGCGCGGCGGAAGAGCGTCCCCGGCACGATGAGCCGGTTGATCTCGTTGGTGCCTTCGAAGATCCGGAAGATCCGCGAATCACGCAGGATGCGCGCCACCGGATACTCCTCGATGAAGCCGTATCCGCCGAGGATCTGGACCGCCTCGTCGGCCACGAAATCGAGCGCTTCGGAGCCGTAGATCTTGAGGATCGACGCCTCCACCGAGAACTCCTCGATGGCGCGCGCGTGGTCGTCATCGCTCTCCGCATGGGCGAGGTGCTCGTCGATCATGCCCGTGGTGCGGTAGCCGAGGGACTCGTTCACCAAGATGCGCAACGCCATGTCCGCGAGCTTCTCGCGGATCAGCCCGAAGCTCGCGATGGGCTTGCCGAATTGCTTGCGATCCAGCGCGTAGCGCGTGGCGCTGGCGAGCGCGTCCTTGGAACCGCCGAGAGTCGCGACACCGAGCTTCAAGCGGCCGATGTTGAGCGTGTTGAACGCGATCTTGTGTCCCATCCCGATGGCGCCGAGAACGTTCTCGACCGGGACGTGGACGTCCTCCAGGATCAGCGTGCAGGTCGAGGAGCCACGGATTCCCATCTTGTGCTCTTCGGGACCGACACTGACGCCACGCGAGCGACGCTCCACCAGAAAAGCGGTGAAGCGCTCGCCGTCGATCTTCGCGAACACCGTGAAGAGGTCCGCGAAGCCGGCATTGGTGATGAACTGCTTGCTGCCGTCGAGGCGGTAATGCGTCCCATCCGCGGACAGCACGGCACGGGTTTGCGCGGCGAGCGCGTCGGATCCCGAGTTCGCCTCCGTCAGCGCGTAGGCCGCGAGCTTGTGTCCCGTCGCGAGGTCCGGGAGGTAGCGCGCCTTCTGCTCGGGCGTGCCGTAGTAGACGATCGGCAGCGTGCCGATGCCGGTGTGCGCGCCGAGGGACACCGCGAACGAGCCGATCGTGGCGAACTGCTCGGCCACCAGCATGCTCGTCACCTTGGACGCTCCGATACCGCCGTATTCCTCCGGAACGTCCACCATGAGCAAGCCGAGCTCGCCCGCTTTGCGCAGCAGGTCCGGCACGACGCCTGGATCCTTCGCCTCGATCGACGCCAGGCGCGGCAGGATCTCCTTTTGCGTGAATTCCCGCGCCGTGCGCGCGAACTCACGCTGCTCGTCGGTGAAGAGCTCCGGCGCCATGATCTTTCGGCCGCCGGCTTCCTCCCACAGGAACGATCCGCCCTTCGGTAGCTCGTCCACGGACTCCTCCGGATTCGGGGTATTCCCAGTCTATTTCCGCGCCGGGGGCGCCGCCGGCCGCGGCGCACTTCGTGAATGCGAACGGCGGATCAGCAACTCGGCGGGCTGGTGGCCGAAGTCCAGCGACACAGATCGCCGTCCTGGAAATCGTCGCGGAAGATGCACGTGGTGCCGACGAAGCCCGCGGCGCAACCCAGCGCACGCGTCGAGGTCACACCGTTCGTGAAGTCGAGGCTTGGATTGGCGCCCGAGATCGTGCGTGTCGGTGACACGTTTCCGTTGGCCCCTGCCGCGTAACCCGTGAGCGTATCGAGACCA
>CAYUSL010000876.1:0-2053 GCA_964447125.1 uncultured bacterium
GGCAGAACGGTCGCTGAGCAAGGGTCGTGCCGGCGGTGTCGTGCCTCGGCACGGCTGGGAATTGCGAAGGATTCGTCCGGATTTTCCCAGTGCGCGCGCCTTCGGTGTGCCGCGCAGACGCCGCGCGCGATCCAGAGTGGCTCGGCCGAGCGATCTGACCCGGTCCGGCGGGTGTGTCGCGGTCGGCGGCGGTTCGCTGCAGCTAGGCAGGAAGTTCCAGGGTCGGCTGGAAAGGATCGCCCTTGCCGCGGCCCTGCCTGCCGCCGGAGCGCCGGCGACAACTGGCCTTGGGACCCGATCCTGATCCAACGGCGTAGCCTGCTATAACCCGTCTCGCATGTCGCTCCCGATCCCGCTCTCCGCCCCGGCGAAGGCGTCGCTGACCGATATCTCGACCGCTGCGTCGAATGGGCTGGCAGTTGCAGAGATGCAGGCAACTGCTTGCGCGCTAGCCGCCGCTGTCCCGCCACGCCTTCGCATCGCCCATGCGCGAGCGCTGTGCAGCGTGATTCTCGAGCGGTTCTGGGCGGGTCGCCGCCTTGGCGGCCCCGCTTCACTGCGGCCCGCCCCGCAATCGTTTCGCCACGTGGCGCTTCGGAAGGAAGCGTTAGCAGTGGGAGAGGAGCTCGCCGCGTGCGCCGTGCGTGCGCCGAGCCTCGAGGACGCCAGCTATCTCGTCGGGCGCACCTATGCTGGGATGCTGCCCGACGATTTCCGATCGGCCTACGGAGTCTTCTACACGCCACCGGCCATCGTGGCTCGGCTGCTCGATTCCGCCGCAGTGCACGGAGTCGATTGGAAGCGCTGCCGCGCGCTCGATCCGGCATGCGGCGGCGGCGCGTTTCTCGGACCGCTCGCTCGCCGAATGCTGGCACCGTTGCGTGGCGCCGATCGCCGCGTGATTGCTCGCCATCTGAGCGCTCGCTTGCGAGGGTACGAGATCGACCCGTTCGCCGCCTGGATATCGCAAGCCTTTCTCGATGCCACGCTGCACGAGGAGCTCGGCCTCGATCCGGACGAGAGCTTCGATCCTATCGTCATCGGTGACGCGCTCTCTGCGGAGCGCGACGAGGAGGGCTTCGACCTGATCGTAGCGAATCCGCCCTACGGTCGACTGAAGCTGGCTCCTCCGCTGCGCGCTCGGTTCGGGCGCAGCCTTTTCGGGCACGCGAACCTCTATGGACTGTTCCTGGACCTCGCGGCGCGCAAGGCGCGGCCGGGAGGGCTCATCGCGTACGTCACACCAACGGGATTTCTCTCGGGGGAGTACTTCAAACGCCTGCGCGCCATGCTCGCCGAGGAAGCGCCGCCGCTCGCACTCGACCTCATCACAGAACGGGCAGGTGTGTTCGACGACGTGCTCCAAGAGACACTGCTCGCGGTATTCCGAAGAGGCGGTACCGAGCGCTCCACCCGAATCAGCTTTCTCGATACATCGTCGGGCGCGGCTTTGCGAATCGCGACGGCCGGCAGTGTTCCGTTGGCCAAGCGTGCCGATCAACCGTGGCTGGTCCCGCGAACTCCCCGAGCCATCCGGCTTGCTCGACGACTCGGTTCGATGCCCGGACGTCTGGCCGATTGGGGCTATCGCGTGAGCACCGGCCCCCTGGTCTGGAACCGATTCAAGGGTCGCCTCAAGCAGCGCGCCGGCTCCGATACCGTGCCACTGATATGGGCGGAGTCGGTGAGCGCAGACGGATCATTCGTGTTCCGCGCCGCACGGCGCAATCATGCACCGTTCTTTTCGGTCGAGGCAGGCGATGAGTGGCTTCTCGTGCGCAGTCCTTGTGTACTGGTACAACGCACGACCGCGAGGGAGCAGCCCCGTCGCTTGATCTGCGCAGAGCTGCCGCGTGCGTTCCTCGATGCGAGCGGAGGAGCGGTCACGGTCGAGAACCACCTCAACATGGTGGTTCCCAGCGTGATGACGCCGCCCGTCGGCACGCAGACGCTGGCGGCGTTCCTCAACAGCGCAGCCGCAGATCGAGCGTTCAGGTGCATTAGCGGCACGGTGGCCGTCTCGGCGTACGAGCTGGAGGCCATGCCGCTGCCG
>CAYUSL010000877.1:0-2045 GCA_964447125.1 uncultured bacterium
CTGATCGACCAGGATGTTCGAGGGCTTGAGGTCGCGATGCACCACCAGCCGCTGATGCGCGTACTGCAGCGCCGCACACAGCTTCTGCACCAGCGCGAGGCGGGCCGCCAGCGGCACCCCCTGCGCCGCCACGTAGCTCGTGATCGGCGCGCCTTCCACGAACTCCATCACCAGGTAGGGCACGTCGCCCTCGGTGCCGGCGTCGAGGAAGCGGGCGATGTGCGGATGCTCGAGCGACGACAGAATCTGGCGCTCGAGGCGGAAGCGCGCGTCGGCGGCGGCGCCCACCCGGGCCAGGGGCGCCACCTTGATGGCGACGCGGCGGTGGAATTCGTCGTCGCTGACGCCCTCGTAGACCACGCCCATGCCGCCGCGGCCGATTTCGCGGGTGACGCGGAAGGCCCCGAACCTCGGCGGCAGCGACGTGGCGCCGGGTGCTGTGAGGGCGTCGGCCGCGGCGTCGACCACGTGCTGCAGCTTCGACGCGGCCCCGGCATGGGCCAGCAAGCCGCGCACCGTGCCGGCGAGGTCCGGGTCTGCCGCGGCCGTCTGCGCCAGCACGCGCTCGCGCTCGGCGTCAGGCGCGTCGACGAGGGCCGAGAACAGGGCTTCGATCCGGGTCCACCGGTCGGCGGTCAGCGGGGCCACGATTGCGGGTAGTGTACCCGCGGGCCGGTGGAGGATTCGGGCCCGGTTTTCCGCTCGCAATACAGGGGACCATCCGGGTTCCCGATCCGGCTCACCACGACGTGAGGTTGCATGCAGTCGATAGTCCAGGACGCCCCGCTCGGCGTGTTCATCGCGATGGTGCTGTTCCCGCTCGCAATGGCCGGCGTGGCGGTGTTCGCCGGCCTGCACGCGCGGCGTCAAGCCCGGCTGGTGCGTTCGACGAAGGCGAAGCCGATTGGCATGGCCGAAGACGGCTATCGCACCTTCGAAGGCACGGCGGAGGCGATCGACGGCCAGGCGCTGCTCTCGCCGCTCACCGGCTCGTCGTGTGGGTGGTTTTCGGCGCGCGTCGACGAGTTCAAGCGCAGCGCGACGACCTCGAATCGGAAGTCCGACTGGGTGACGGTGCGCGAGATCACGAGCTCGGCCCCCTTGCTCGTGCGCGACAGTACCGGTGTCTGCGTCGTACGCCCGTGGAGCGCCGAAGTCACGCCCCGCGACAAGAGCCGGTGGTACGGCGGCACGATCGACCCGGAAGACCGCAACCCGCCGCGACTGGGCCCGCAGGAGAACCTGACACCGATGTTGGAGGTGGGCGGCGGCTCGAAACACCGCTTCCGCTACACCGAGATGCGCATCTACCCCGGCGATCCACTCACCGTCGCGGGTGTCTTCGCCAGCCATCGGTTCGACGCACGGGACGACGACGGCGACGACGAAGGCGCCACGGACGAGGCCACGGACCCGGCCGCGACGAGCCGCGCAGACGACGCGGGTCGGACCTGGCAAGAGACCGACAGCGACCGGGCCGACGCACTCGACGCCCTGGCGCTTTCAGTGACCAGGGCCGAGATCAGCGCCGGCGGGCTCGGACAGCCGCTGATCGTCGCCGCGGCGTCGGCGGACACGCACGTCTACATGAGCGAGATGGGCGCGCAGGCCGCGTTCATGGTGGCGCTGGTGCCACTCGGCATCGCCGCGCTGGTGCTGCTGGCACGCTGGGGGTAGTCATGCCCACACGCAACCGTCCAACGATCGCCATCGTCGTCGCCGCGGCCCTCACCGCGGCGTGGGCCGGCGTCGCGCGGCCGCACGCCGATGGACTGCGCTACGAGCACCGCGTCGTGGTCGCCACGAGCGCCCTCGACTTCGACACCAACATCGCACCGAGCCTGGAGCGCCAGGTGAACGCGCTCGCCGCGCGCGGCTTCGCGCTCACGGCGTTCGTGGGCGGCGAGGGCGCCCTGCTCGACACCGCGCTCGGCCGGCAGCCGTACTCGTCGGGCCGCGTCGATCACGCGGGAATCGTTGCGGTGATCATGGTCCGGCCGATCGCGGTACCGGCGGTGGCGCGGTCGTACCGCCTGCTGCACGTG
>CAYUSL010000878.1:0-2043 GCA_964447125.1 uncultured bacterium
GCGACGATGCCGCGCATGATCTCGGTGGTGCCGCCGCCGATGGTCTCGTACATCGCCACTTGCCAGAGGAGATGCATGCGAGCATCGCCGAGCGCGTCGGGGCCACCGAGGTCGAACGCCGTGCGGGCGATGCGCTGGCAGGCGAGCGTGTGCGCGACCTTGTTGGCCGCGGCCTCGGCCATCGCGGGTTCACCGCGGCCCATCGCGTCCAGGACCCGCAGCGCCTGCATCTCGACCTCGAGGACCAGCACGGCGAGATCGGCGAGACTCCGGCGCACCTCGGGCGCGTCGAGGGTGCCAACGTGACGCACGAAGTCCACGACCTCCTCGAAGTCGCGCCGCACGCGTCCTGGCGGGAACTGGATGTGGCGTTCGTCCGCGAGCGCCGCTCCCATGATTCCCCAAGCGCCGTTCTCGGGGCCGACGCGTTGGCTTTCGGGTACCTCGACACTCTCGAAGAAGATCTCGTGGAGCTGATCGCCGTCCATCGTGGGTAGCGGTCGCACCGTGACTCCAGATGCGTTCTTGTCGACGATGAAGAGCGAGAGCCCGCGCCCGCGGCTCTCTTGCGTGCCGGTGCGCGCCAAGAGCCACAGGTAATCCATATCTTGCGTGTACGACTGCCAGCACTTCTGGCCGTTCACGACGTACACGTCACCACGCCTCTCGGCGCGCGTGCGTAGCGCCGCGAGGTCGCTGCCGGCTTCAGGCTCGGAGTAGGCGAGAGAGAAGTGGGCGTCGCCGCTGCGGATGGGCGGTAACCAGCGGAGCTTCTGCTCGTCGCTGCCGTGACGGATGAGCGTCTTGGCGACGATGCCCGCTGCGAGTGGATTGCGCGCCGCGCGGGCGTACGCGACCTCGTCCCACAGGATGAACTCCTCGGTGAGCCCGCCGCCGAGCCCGCCGTGCTCGCGCGGCCACACCAGCGAAAGCCAGCCGCGTTCGCCCATCGCTCGGAACATCGCCCGCACCTGCGGCCACGCGCGTCCCTGGCACATGAAGCCGTCCACGTCCCGCCAGTCGGCGAGGAACGCGCGCACCTCGGCGCGGAAGGCTTCCTGCGCGGGAGTGAACGAGAAGTCCATGTGCGTCAGCGTGTGTGCATGGAGCGGCGTCGGTCTTTCGACGCCCCGGGCACGACGGGCGACCGAAGGACCGGTCGTCCTCCACACCACGCGTCGCAGGGCGGCATCACGGCTCGCTCTTCGTGCCCGGGATGCCGGCGTTGGGGTCGGGATTCCAGCGGGCAACGCGCTTCTCGCCGAACGCCGCGGGCCCCTCGGTGAAGTCGGGGTGCATCCAGTGGAGACGCAGCAACGCCCACGCTTTCTCGAGCGCCTGCGTGTAGCCCTGCTCGACACCGCTCCAGATCGCTTGCTTCGAAAGCGCCATCGCTTGCGGCGAGTTGCCGGCCATCTGGTGCGCCATGGTCTCGGCGAGCGGCAGTAGATCGGACGGCGTATCGACCAGCTCGTCCACCAGGCCGAGCTGGTGCGCGCGCTCGGCGCCGAGCCGGAAGTGTTTCCCTTGGAGCGTCATGCGCAGCGCGGTCCCGAGCGGCAGTCGCTTTGCGAGGCCGATGTTCTCGATCGCGCCGACCATCCCCACGTTCACGTGGGTGTCCACGAAGCTCGCGTTCCGCGACGCGAGGATGATGTCGGCGTCCACTACGAAATGGTGGCCGCCACCCACGCAGAGCCCGTTCACCGCCGCGATCACCGGCTTCCACACGCGGTTCTGGTACGGCGACCAGAAGACCGAGTCCGAGAGCGGCTGGTTGATGAAGACCTCGCTCGTCTCCTCGTCGGTGGCGACGTCGAAGCCGGTGCAGAAATGCTTCTCACCTGTGCCGGTGACGATGGCCACGCGTACCGCGGGATCGTCTCGGACGTCGCTCCACACCGCGCGGAGCATCGCGTGCATCGACGGCGCGAGCGCGTTGCCGCGCTCGGGGCGATCGATGGTGATGAGTGCGAGCCCGCCCATCTTCTCGTAGCGCAGGCCCGCCATCGGCTTCGACACGTCGATCTCGTGGTAGCGCGA
>CAYUSL010000879.1:0-2042 GCA_964447125.1 uncultured bacterium
TCAGGCGGAGGTGGCGCCGGGCTCGGAGGTCGTGAGCCGCGCCGCGGCGCCGGCGTCGACGAGCCAGGTCAGTCGCCCGTGGCTGGGGCGGATCGCTTGCGCGGGGTGCCAGCGCGGATCGGTGCGACCGCGCTGGGTCGTGTGTACCGCATCGGCCTTGTCGGAGCCGCTCACCAGGAACACCACGTGGCGGGCCGCGTTGAAGAGCGTGGGCGTGAGGGTGATGCGGTGGGTGCGGAACTTCTCGACGTAGGGCGCGGCGATCCATTCACGGCTCGCGAGGATCGCAGTCGAACCGGGAAAGAGCGATGCGGTGTGCCCGTCCGCACCGAGCCCGAGCAGCACCAGGTCGAAGCTCGGCACCGGCTCGAGCGGCTCGCCGAGCGCCGCGAACGTCGCGCGCAGTGTGGCGTCGTAGCGGCGCGCGGCTTCGGCCGCGTCGGCCAGCTCGGCTTCGATGCGGTGGACTTGCGCGGCGGGGATCGGCACCTTCGCGAGCAGCGCCTCGAACGCCATGCCGTAGTCGCTCTCGGGATGGGTGGGCGGCACGTGGCGCTCGTCGCCCCAGAAGACGTGGGTACGCGCCCAGGGCATCGAGTCGCGAAAGGGCGCCTCGGCGAGGCGCGCATAAAGCCGGCGCGGCGTGCTGCCGCCGGAGAGCACCCACGTGAAGTGGCCGCGCGCCTCCACGGCGGCGAGCGCGTCGCTCAGCACCTCGCGCGCAGCCCGCTCGGCAAGCGCCGCCGCGTCGGGCACGACGATCGTGGTCGACGCGTCCACCCAAGTGGAAAAGCGCGTCGCGTCGCCGAGGTCCACGCTCGTGGCTTTCCGTGCGCTGCCTACAAACGTGCTGCGTAGATCGCGGCGGCGCGTGCAGCACCAAGCAGGGCCGTACGGTCGTTCAGGATCACCCGCACCGGCATGGCCTCGAGCACCCGCTGCATCCGGCCCTTGGCGAGAAACGCCTTCAAGAAGCGCCCCTCGCCCATGCGGCCCGCGATCTTGGGGGCGATCCCCCCACCCACGAACACCCCGGCGGTCGCCATCACCTTGAGCGCGAGGTTGCCCGCTTCGTCGCCGTAGATCTCGATGAAGAGATCGAGGGCCGCGCCCGCGAGAGGAGACTTCTTGTCGAGCGCGGCGCGGGTGATCGCCGCCGCTGGGTCGCCGGCCTTGATCTCGTCGGCGAGCCAGCGCGGCTCTTCGTGCTTCCCCGACTCCTTCAGGAATCGGTAGATGTTGAAGAGCCCAGGCCCCGAGAGCACCCGCTCGTAGCTCACGTGCTCGAAGTCGCGACGCAAGAATTTGAGCAGCTCGATCTGCTGATCGGTGCGCGGGGCGAAGCTCGAATGCCCGCCCTCCGACGCGACCGGGCGGTGATACTTGCCGTCCCACACCAAGCCCGCCTCACCGAGGCCCGTGCCGGCGGAGAGCACCACCGCCTGGCCTTTGGGATCGGCCTCGCCGGATTGCAGCGTCACGAAGTCTTGCGGCTCGAGCGCGGCGATCCCGTACGCGTTCGCCTCCATGTCGTTGATCAGCGTCACGCGCTCGATGCCGAGTGTCTTCGAGAGCTCCTTGGCATCCACCACCCACGCCAGGTTGGTGGTCTGCGCCTTGCCCTGACGCACCGGTCCCGCGACGCCGAAGCAAGCGTCGCGGATCTCGAGCTGACGGCCGCTCAGGAACTTGGCGCAGATCTCCGCCAGGCTCGCGTGCTCACGGCTCGCGTGGGTCGCCTGCGCGTCGATCCGAAGCCGTCGCCCCTCCGCGGTGAAGAGCGCCAGGTGGGTCTTGGTGCCACCGATGTCGCCGGCCAGGATCATGCGTCGCTCAGCCGCCGTTCCACCACGCGCGACCGTCGCGGGCGAGGAGCGCGTCGGCAGCAGCGGGACCGTGGGCTCCTGCAGCGTAGTTGGGGAAATCGCGTGCTTTGAGCGTGCTCCACACGTCGAGGATCGGCGAGGCGATCTTCCACGCGGCCTCCACCATGTCGCTGCGGTGGAAGAGCGTGGAGTCGCCCACCATGGCGTCGTAGAGCA
>CAYUSL010000880.1:0-2042 GCA_964447125.1 uncultured bacterium
GGTGGAAGAGCGTGGAGTCGCCCACCATGGCGTCGTAGAGCAAGCGCTCGTAGCCGGTGGCCGGGCTCTGCTCGCCGAAGTCCGCGTAGCTGAAATCGAGCTTCACGGTATTGAGCTCGATCGCCGAGCCCGGTCGCTTGGCTTTGATGTGGAGCGCGATGCCTTCGGTGGGCTGGATGTGCATCACCAACCGATTGGGCTCGATGCCGGCGCTGGCGGCACCCTGGAAGAGCAGCAGCGGCGGCCGCCGGAACTGGATCACGATCTCGGTGGCGCGGCGGCCGAGGCGCTTGCCGGAACGCAGGTAGAACGGCACGTCCGCCCAGCGCCAGTTCTCGACGAAGAGCTCGAGCGCCGCGAAGGTCTCGGTCTGCGAGGTCGGCGCCACGTCCTTCTCTTGCCGGTAGCCGCGCACCTTCTCGCCGTCGAGGAAACCTTCCGCGTACTGGCCGCGCACGGTGTCGCGCAGCACTTCTTCGGGGCTGAGCTTGCGGATCGCGTGCAGCACCTTCACCTTCTCGTCGCGTACCGCTTCGGCCTGGAACGAGATGGGCGGCTCCATCGCCACCAGCGCCAAGAGCTGGAACATGTGGTTCTGGATCATGTCACGCAGGACGCCCGACTCTTCGTAGTACTTGCCGCGCGAGCCCACGCCCAGGTCCTCGGCCACGGTGATCTGGACGTGATCCACGTAACGCCGATTCCAGATCGGCTCGAAGAGCCCGTTCGCGAAACGGAACACCAGGATGTTCTGGACCGTTTCTTTTCCCAGGTAGTGATCGATGCGGAAGATCTGGTCCTCGTCGAAGACCGCGCCGATCTCGTGATTCAGGGCCTGGGCCGATTCGAGGTCGCGTCCGAACGGCTTTTCGACCACCACCCGCCGCCAATGGCCGGCGTCCTCGCGCGCCAGGTCGGCGGCGCCGAGACCCGCCACCACTTGCGAGAACTGACTGGGCGGCGTGGCCAGGTAGAAGAGCGCGTTGCGCGTCGAGCCGTGGGTGTTGGCACACGACTCGATGGCCGCGCCGAGCTGATGGAATGTGTCGTGCTGGTCGAAATCGCCGCGCAGGACGTGGATGCGGCTCTCGAGTCTCGCCCACGCATCGCCGTCGATCGGTGCCGACGTGAAGCGCGCGAGGTCTTCGGCCAGCTCGCTGCGGAAGCGCGCGTCGTCCTGATCGCGACGAGCCACGCCCAGGATCGCGAACGAATCCGGCAAGAGCCCCACGCATTGCAGGTTGTAGAGCGCGGGCACCAGCTTGCGGCGAGTGAGATCACCCGCCGCCCCGAAGATCACGAACGTACACGGATCGACCGGGCGCGGCGTGACAGGCGTGATCGAAGTATCAGCCACGATCGCGCCTGATCGACTGCCGAAGTACGCGCTGATGTGAGTCTCTCACGCCTGCCGATGCCTCCTCGGGGGGCTTTTCAAGCCCCCCGCCCCGCAAAAAGCGCGGTTTTTGCGGGGCCCCACCCCCAAGTCACTCGCTTCGCTCGTGGCGTGCCGCTGGCACGCGGTGAGACGGACGGCGAGCGTGGAGACCACGATGCAGATCGCGACGTCCGCGATCGCCAATCGGGGCTTTTCAAGCCCCCGCCCCGCACGTGTTTCAGAAGAATGGGGCGCGGTTGTTGCAGGGCTCCACGCCCGAGTCGGCTCGCGCAGCTCGTCGACGCGCCGCTGGCGCGTGCCGGTTTCAACGGGCTACGCGCGCACACGCGAATGCGCGGCACTCGCGGTCGTGATGGCGATTCATCTCGGCTGGAAGCCATTCAGCTTTTCTCCGGCTCGCGGTGGCCGCCGAACTGGGCGCGCATCGCCGAGAGCAGCTTCTCGGCGAAGGTGTGCTCGCGCCGCGAGCGGAAGCGCGCGTAGAGCGCCGCCGACAGCACGTCCGCGGGCACCGACTCGGCGATCGCGGTCTCGATCGTCCAGCGACCCTCGCCCGAGTCCTGGACGAAGCCCGAGAAGCCGTCGAGAGCGGGATCGGCGACCAGCGCCGCGGCGCTGAGATCGAGGAGCCACGACGACACCA
>CAYUSL010000881.1:0-2040 GCA_964447125.1 uncultured bacterium
GCGTCCGCGCTTGCGCGATCTGCCGCACCGACCTGCACGTGATCGAAGGCGAGCTGAGCGAGCGCCGCTCGCCGCTGGTTCCCGGCCATCAAGTGGTGGGCGTGGTCGAATCCCTCGGCGCCGGCGCGACACGGTTCCCCGTGGGCACGCGCGTGGGGATCGCGTGGCTGCGTCGGACTTGTGGCGCGTGCCGGTACTGCGCGAGCGGCAAGGAAAATCTCTGCGAGGCCTCCGAGTACACCGGGTGGACCCACGACGGCGGCTACGCCGAGCTGGCAGTGGTCGACGAGCGCTTCGCGTATCGGCTCCCCGACGCGTTCGACGATCGCGAGGCGACGCCGCTCCTTTGCGCAGGGATCATCGGCTACCGCGCGCTGGCGCGCAGCGGTCTCGCGGCGCGCGGGCGGCTCGGGATTTACGGCTTCGGCTCGTCGGCGCACATCGTCTTGCAGCTCGCGCGAGCGCGGGGATCCGAGGTCTACGTTTGCACCCGCGGCGAGTCGCACCAGGCACTCGCGCGCCGCCTCGGTGCCACCTGGGTGGGTGGCACCACCGACCCACCACCCGTGAAGCTCGACGCCGCCATCAACTTCACGCCGGTCGGCGACGTCGTCCCCGCCGCCATGGCCGCTCTCGACAAGAGCGGCGTGCTCGCGTGCGCCGGCATCTACATGAGCGACGTGCCGCCGCTTCGCTACGAAACGGAGCTTTTTTACGAGAAGGAGATTCGCAGCGTCACCGCCAACACGCGCGCCGATGGCGAGGGGCTGCTCGCGGAGGCGGCGGCAATTCCACTGCGCCCGCAGGTCACGACGTTCGCGCTCGAGGAAGCGAACGACGCGCTCGTTCGTCTCGCCGACGACCGCATCGACGGCACCGGCGTATTGGTGATCGATCCCACCGCGGGCTGATCCAGTCGCGGGCCGCCAGGGGTCTCACCAGGGGAGAAGAAGCAGAAGGACAGGGGGAGGAAGAAGGAGAGCGAGATGCGGTGGCAGATGGCAAAGCGATCCGCGTCGAGTTCTCGATCTTCCTCTCCCTCTGGATCTCGATCGGTCTCTTGCTCCGCCTCGCCGTCCGAGTCGGCCCTCCCCGATCCGCCCGCGGTGCTTCGCCGTGAGCCGATCGTTCCGCGCGTGTCCCTCGATGGTTCGTCCCTCGTCGGGGTCCCGTCGGGGTGAGACCCCGACTCGGGACGAACCAGGAGGGACACCCCATGCACTTCACCGACTCGATCCTGTACCACAAGGCCCTAGCACTCGTGGACCTCACCCGCGAGATCCTCGCTGAGCTGCCGCACGGTTACGGCTTCCTGGCGGATCAGATCCGGCGCGCCTCGGCGAGCGTGGTCCTCAACTTCGCCGAGGGATGCGGCAAGAGTTCACCGGCCGATCGGCGGCGCTAGTTCCAGAGCGCGCGCGGATCGGCGTACGAGATGATCGCGATCCTGGACGTCGGCGAGCGGCTTCGCGCAGTTTCCGCCTCACGGGCTGCTTGCGGCCGGGACCTCGGCAATCAGCTCGCGGCGATGCTCACTCGGTGGCGCTGAGTGAGAAGCCGGCGGCCGCCTGCGGGCAGCCACGAAAGCGCCCCTACCGGATCCAGGGGGACCGAAGTTCGGGCGATGAAGCCGCCCCACGTTCGACATGCATGCCCGTGCACCGCTCACGAGCGGCGCACGGCGTCCGCGATGGAGGACGACGCTCCGTCGGCGTCCCGCTCACCGCGCCCAGGTGGCGGGATCCTCGACGAGCTGCTTCAAGCGCTCGAGCGAGCGCGCGCAGTAGAGGCCGTCCTCGATGCGCTCGTCGTAGCTCCACCGCACCTTGCACACCGTGCGCGGCTCGATACGCGCTTCGTCGACCACCACTGGGATGGTCTCGATCTGCCCCATCACGCCGAAGATCGGGCAATTCCCGTACTCGTAGAGATGGTGAAAGCCGCCGCCCATCTTGAGACTGCCGAGGTTGGCGAGGAACACCGACGTGTACATCGGGTCGGGCTCGAGCAAGACGCGCGGCGCGAGGTTGTAGAAGTCGA
>CAYUSL010000882.1:0-2033 GCA_964447125.1 uncultured bacterium
AGCACGGCAGACGCGAGCGTGCCGATTCGGCGGAGTCGAGCGCGGTGAATCATGGCAACGTATCGCGGGGGGGCGTGACGGCGCGCGAATGTGCGTTCCGCTGCTCACGGCGTCAAGCCTCGGGAATCGTCGAATCGCGCCTTCGCGGCCGAGGTTGGGCGCCGCTACCAGACGTACGCGCTCCAGGACTGCTCATCGTCGGGAAACTCGCGCGACGAGAAGTCGTCGCGTGTTCCGACGAGGCCGTCCGGGCCGATCGAGACGAACTCACAGGGGTGTTTCCAGCGCGCGTCGCAACCACGTAGACGAAAAGGCTGTCCCCAGGGATCGGCGATCATTCGCTCGACGCGTGGCGCCGCTCGGCCCCGATAGGTGTTCTCGAAGCGGCTGGCCGCGATCTCGCTCAGCGGGACCATGTCGCCACGCTGCGCATCGCGGCCGTACGCGTTGTGGAAGATCGGCACGCTCTCGTCGAGAGCGCCGAGCATCTCGCCATAAAGCAAACGCGCGGTCATCAGGCGCACCCTCGAATCGGCATCGAGCAGCCCGCGTGCTCGGAACTCCTGGCGCGGATGGCGCTTGTACCCTTCGTACCGGATCAGCCAGCTCGAATCGGAGGTCAGCGATTCGAAGAAGGTGAGTGACGGCATCCGCGGCGATTTCGCCTGTGCCTCGACGGCCATCCGAACGTAGCGGTACCACGGGTCGTCGGTGCCGGTGATCGGCTCGGCGTTGGGTTGTTCGCACCCTGCGATGCGCCAGAGCACCGGAAGCTCCGGCGGCAGGGCGCGCGGCGGTTGCGCGCGCTGCCCCTTGCCCTGCGTTGAGAGGAACAGGAGGTGAAGGCTCGGACGGTCAGCTAGTCCTGGCTCGAATCGCCAACGCTCACAGGCGGCGGAGGCAAAGCGAAATCCTCGCTCGCGATCGACCTTCTCTGCTTCGCCAAGCGTGGCGTGGACAGCGAAATGGGTGCCGAGGTTCAAGGATCCCTTCATCGCCTCCACGACCTCGGCTTCGGCCCAGCGATCGGCGGCGGGAGGCAAATCCGCGTCGTTGCCGTCGGGAAGTTCGCGGAGGAATTTGGCGACGACGATGGTGTCGGCACCCTCTGCCATCTCCCACCCACCGCGAAAACTGGCCTTGCACTGGCATGCGTGGGCGTCCGTGGCTGGAGCGAATAGGAGTGCGGCGAGCCATGCCGCAGATCCGAGGGCGACTCGACCGCTCTCCATGATCCGTCTCGAGCAGCTCTCACCCGTTCGCCGCGAGCTGGGCGGCCCACGAGGCGAGGCCGAGGAGATTGAACGCGGCGTGGCTCGTGATGCAGGCGTCGAGGGCGTTGGTTCGATCGCGAAGCCAGCCGTTGGCGAGGCCGACGGCGAACACGGGGACCACGGCGAGTGGTGCCTTGGCGTACGTGAAGAAGTGGACCACGCCGAAGATCAGCGCGCTCAGCCCGATCGCCACCCCGCGGCCGTGGCGCGCGAAGGCGCCGTAGAAGAAGCCGCGAAACAGGATCTCCTCGAAGACCGGTGCGAGCACCGCCACCGGAATCACCAGCGTCAGTAGATCGGTGTAGCCGCCAACGGCATGGTAGAGATCGGTCTTCTCGACGCCCAGATCGACCACGCTCGCGAACGCGAGATTGAAGCCGTAGAGCGCGATACCCACGGCGACTCCCAGCCAGCGCAGGCGGCGCGTGGTCGCGCCGAACCCCGGTAGCTCGCGCAAGGGCACACCGAAGCGCGCCCGCGCGTTCACGCTGACGAACGCGAGCAAGAGCAGGTAGCTCACCGAGATCGGTACGGCGATGCGCCAGCCCGCGAGCTTGCCGCCTTCGGGAAGCAGCGCTTGCGCGGCCAGCATCTGGGCCAGTAGCGCGAGGCCGAGGAGCTCGAGCGGCAGTCGCACGCTCCAGCTCGGCGTGGGGCGCGGTGGCGGCGCGTCCCACGCGAGCGTCATGGAGGCTCGGCGCCGAGCGCCGCGAAGTCGTAGACGAAGGTCTCTTGGTCCCAGTTTTCGAGCGAGCCAGG
>CAYUSL010000883.1:0-2030 GCA_964447125.1 uncultured bacterium
TGCCCGAGGTGCTGGTCCCCTGGATGGGTGGCGTCACACGGCTCGCGCCGCCAGCATGACCCCGCTGGGCGTGCTGCTCGCACGCCTTCGGTCGTGGTCGGCGGCGCGCCTCGGACCCTGGTGGCCGATCGTGTTCGCGGTCTACGGCACGGCGCTCGCGGCGAGCGTGGGTGCGCCCAGGGCGCGCGAGCTGGGCATTGGTCCTGGACTGGTCGGTGCCGGTCTGGTCGGAGCACTCGCTCACGTGGCGTGGCGAATTCACCGCCGCGCCGGGGTCTCGCTTCGGGATGCCGCGCCGTCGCTGTTGGTGAGCCTCGTGCTCGCGCTCCTCATCGGGCGATCGCTCACGCTGCCCGCGGAACGCTTCCACATCCTGATCTATGGCGCGCTCGGTTTCGCTCTCGCGCTCGCGATCCGCACCGAGCACCGTGGATCGTCGGGCTGGTTGCTGTGGGGAGCGGCGGCGATCGCGCTCGGCACGTGGGACGAGCTGCTGCAAGGCTTGCTGCCGAACCGCTACTACGGTGCCAGCGACGTGGTGCTGAACTGGGTCTCGGCAGCGCTCGGGATGTGCGCGTCGCTGCCGCTGCTCGCGCGTATCGGCCCACCCAAGCTGCGACGCGATGCGCCCGTGGGTGCGGCCCGTACGGTGGTGGTGTTGTCGCTCGCGTCGATGGCGCTGATCGAGATCCCCACCTTCGACCGCGGAGCCATTCTCGGTGCCTGGCGGGGTACCAACCGATGCGGGTGGGTGGAGACCCTCACGTTCGATCGCGAGCGGGTGCTGCGCTGGAGCGACGATCGCGGGCACACCGCGCGCGGCACGTGGCGTGTGACCTCGAATCTCTTCCACGAATACGTCCTCGACATGCACGTCGTCGAGGACACGCTCGAACGCCCGGCCACGTGCGGGCTCCACACCGGTCCCCCTTACGACGGTTGGTACGCCGATCCGCTGGTGATGTCGCGTGACGATCTTTGGATCGGGCCGCGCCGCAAGGATCACTTCACGCGTGTGGCCGGATCCGTGTCGCGACGGGGTGTAGCGCGTGATAGGGCCGACGCGAGGGCGTAGGCGGCGAGAACGATCAGCGCTGGTTCGACCTGCAGCCGGTAGCGGTGGACGATCGTGAAGACCGCACCTCGTAGGAAGAACCAGGCGAGGACGCTCACGAGCAGCCCGACGGGGCGGCGTCGCGCGATCGCCGCCGCGAGCCCGAAGCCGGCGGCGGGTAGGAGCAGCCCGTACCAGGCGCGGCTCACCCACGTGAAGAGCGGAGGCCAGAACGAGTACGCGGGGGAGAGCGCGAAAAAGCGAGCCCATTTGGCCAGCACCAGCCCCGGCAGCTCGCCAGCGTGCTCGCGCCAGAACGCGTACACGAATCCGCGCATGCGTCGGCCTTGCTCGACCTCGGTGGTGGCGCCGGCGAAGCGCGGGTCGCGCTCGAATGCCACGTCGGGATCGAAGGTGCTCGGATCACGCGCTGCAGGATCGCCCGGAAACGTGTAGAAGAAGCCGCGCAGCTCTCGATCGTAGAGCACTTCTTCGTTGTTGAATTGCCAGAGCAGGAACGAGCCGTCGGTGGTGAGTGGGATGAAGGAGCGAAACGCGAGCGCGTTGCGCACCCACCACGGGAGCAAGAGCGCCAGCGTGAACGCGGCGAGCGTCGCGATCGTTCGTCCGGCTCGTGCGAGCGGGCGGACACGGACGAGCACCAGCGAGGCCACCGCAGCGTGGAAGAAGAGGGCGTCGGGACGAACCAACGCAGCAAGCGCGAGCAACGCGCTGCCCGCGAGCACGCTTTGCCTCGATGGCTGCCGCAGCGCGCGCTCGAAGTGCACGAGACTCCACGTGCAGAGCGCGATGAACGGCGACTCGGACCACTCGCGAAAGTCGTAGAAGATCAAGAACGGGTCGAGCGCCGCGATCCCACCGGCGATGACCGCCGCTCGCGAGCCGAAGAGCGCTCGCGCGAGGGTGAAGATCGCGACCACCGTCGCGGCGCCGATCGCGACCTGCACGAGACGTG
>CAYUSL010000884.1:0-2020 GCA_964447125.1 uncultured bacterium
CCGGAAAGGTTGGTCGCCGCGTTCAGATGGGACGCACCGGAGTTGCCGTTGAACGTGCTGTCGATGGCGTTCGCCGAGGTCATCCGCACCAGGGTGAGCACGGAATCTGGATCGGCAGCCGGGCCGTCTGCGTCGCCGACGATGATCGTGCGGTTGTCGGACTGCACCGCGACGCCAGCGCCGTCGTTGTTGTTGGAGCCGCCCAAGTCGTAAGGACGATTGATGCACGTACCGCCGCTGCCGTTGGCGTTGCGCAGACACGAGAGCTCTTCGCGGTTGGCAACGGCGAACACTCGGCCCGTGATCGCCAGCTTGCCGTCGGGCCGCACCGCCAGATCTCGCACGCTCACGTTCGTGGCGAACGAGGGGTTCCAGATGTCCCAGCCCGAGCTGCCGAACGTGGTGTCCAGCGGGCCGTCGGTGCCGGCCTGCACGCTGGCGGCGGCGATCAGGAGCAACGCGGCGAGCGACGGCAAACGTACACGCATGGGTCCCCTCCTGTGCGATCGGGAGCGTTAGGCGAGCCCGCTACGGAAGCGTGAGCACCTGGCTGGTACCGGCGTGCTTCAGCGTGAGCAGATGGGTGGTCGCGTCCCACACGTAGCCCTCGCTGACCGAGCTCAGTTCGGCGACTTCCGGCACGCTCACGCCGTTCGACGTGATTGCGGTCGGCTCGGCCACGAGCTTGAGCACGTCGGTGCCGCTCGCGCGTGTCGAGTACGTCACGGCGTGCGGGGCGTAGGTGATGCTGGTGACGGTGCTCGCCGCGGCTAGGAGGCGGTTCTCGTCCGCGGGTGCCAGGTCCGGCCGGCGAGCGAGCCATTCGAGGGTCATCCAGAGCGGGATGAATTCCTGCTCGTACCAGGAGATGGGGTAGACGCGCCCTCCGCCGTTGGCATCGCGGATGACGGTGAACGAGCGGCCGTCTGACTGCTGGGCCGAGTTCACGACGTTGGCGGCCTCGGCGGCATGGCGTACGCGGAAGGTGTCACTGGTGGCCGTGCCGAGATCGAAGCCGGCGAGCGCCCACTGGATCGTCGAGGAGCACGTGCCCGCTTGCTGGCCGTCGAGGACGAACCCGGTCTGCTCGCCGATCGACGGGATGAGCGGAACGTAGGCCCCGGAGGTGATGAGAAAGGTGGATTCGATCCAGTCGAACACGTGGTCTGCGACGGTGAGGTAGCTCGCGTTCTCGCCCGAGCGCGCCACCAGCTCGCGCACCACTTCCAACGCGTCGAAGTTGATCTTGCTCGATGGGTCGTCGACGTCCTCGTAGAAGCCGTTCCAGTCGTTGGTGACGACGGGATGCGCGAGGATCCACGCCCAGCTCGCGTTCGCGGCGTCGGCATAGCTGGCACCGCCGCCGAGAGCGGCGAGGTGCTGGAATAGGCGGTAGAAGGCGATCTGATCGCTCGTGTAATCCACGTAGACCGCGCCCGTCGTGGGAATCACCTTGAACGGCAACGAGCCATCCGGACGCTGATGAGCAGCGAGTGTCGCGCCGATGACGGTGGCGGCGTTCAGGTAGCTCGCTGAGGCGGTGGATTCGTAGAGGTGGAGCAGCGCGTCGGCGAACATCGCCGCCTTGTCCAACTCGATCGACGGACCGTCGGGAAAGACGTCCGGATCGAGCGCGCCGAAGACACCGTTGGCGGTGGTGGAGTAGGGAAAGCTGCCGTAGACGTCGCCGCCGGAAGTGAGGTGGGAGAGCACCCAGTCGGCGAATTGGATGGCGCGAGCGCGGGCGTCCGTGTCACCAGAGTACGCGTAGTACGCAAGGAACGCCCGAATCGCGATCGCGCCGGTGAAGGCCGGATAGGAGGCGACGAAGAGCTGATCGGCGCTGCTGCAATAGGGGAGCGCCGTCTCGTCGCAGATGGCGAACGAGTAGAAGTAGGGTGGGATCGGTTGGCCGTTCTCTTCGAGGATCGTGCCCGTGCCCACGTCGGATCCGAGGAACGCCGCGAGCCGGTCGACGTAGGTGTCGAATGGCTGCGCGGGGTTGGGCAAGCCGCGGTAC
>CAYUSL010000885.1:0-2005 GCA_964447125.1 uncultured bacterium
CGCTCGCGCTCTACAACCTCACCGCGCTGGCCTCGATCGCCATCGCCGCGTGGGGAGCGTTCGCGCTCATGCGGGCGCTCACGGGCCGTGCCGTCGCGGGGGTCGTCGCGGCGGCGATCTTCGCGTTCAACCCGTTGCATCTCGGGCGCATCGGCCAGCTCAACATCCTGGCGATCCATTGGCTGCCATGGCTGGTACTGGTGGCGCGTCGGCTCTTCGAGCGGCCGACGCTTCCTCGTGCCGGCGTTCTCGCCGGCACGCTCTTCCTCGCCATCACCTGCGGCGGGCACCAGGCGGTTTTCGCGGCGATGGTCCTGGGTTGGTCAGTGGTGGTGCTCACCCTGTCGCGACCGCAGACCCGCTGGCGCGGTGCCGCGCTCTCGATGGCCGCGATCGTCGCGGCGGGCGCACTCTTCTATCCCCTGGCGAAGCCTTATCTCGCGGGTGCCAGCGATCGCAATCGCACCCGCTCGATCAACGACGTCGTGCGCCAGAGCCCCAACCCGAGCGATCTGCTTCACGCCGAGAGCGTTGCGCACCGCTGGCTGCGTGGCGCCGTCGCCGACGACTCCGCGCCTCAGGCAGATGACGCCGCCAAGAGCGCGCTCTTCCCGGGGATCGCACCGTGTGTCGCGATGCTGGCGGGGCTGATCGTGGCGGCGCGCCGGCGGCGCGAGCGCCCGTGGGCCTGGCTCTTCGGCGGGCTCGCCGTGGGCGGCTTCCTGCTCAGCCTCGGTATCCACCTGCCCGGCTACCGCTTCCTCTTCGAGCACGTCGGCCCGCTGCACATGATCCGCGCACCGTCGCGTTTCACGCTGGTCGCGCTCCTCGGCATGGCGGGGCTGGCCGGCTTCGCGATTGCCGCAATCGCGGAAGGCGGCGCGCGCGGCGCACCGCGCCGAGCGCTGGCCGCGGCGGTAGCGGTGGTGCTGCTGCAGTGGGCTGAGACGTTCGATCCCGTCGGCGACGACACCTATCGCTACGATCCTCCGCCACCGGTCTATCGCTGGCTGGCCCAGCAACCGGGTTCGTTCGCCATCGTCGAGCTGCCGACCGCCTGGCAGCTCAACGCGTTCTACCTCGTGTACTCGACCTATCACTGGAAGGACCTGGTCAACGGCTTCAATGCGAGCTTCATGGACGCGTACCACCGCCACCTCTTGTTCGAGGTGCTCGACGATTTCCCGCGCAAGGACAGCCGCGAAGCGCTCGCCGAGATCCTCGGGCTCAAGTACGTGGTGCTGCACGTGAGCCCGAGCGAACCGAGCTTTCGCATGCGCGGCCATTACCACGCCCGCGAACGCGTGAAGCGCGCTCTCGACGAGCACCTCGACTGGATTCGCCCGGTGTGGAGCGACGCGGGCAGCACGGTGGTCGAGCTGGTCGAGCCCGCGGACGGCTGGGTGGCAGCGGCGCACCGCCGCGTCGGCCCAGGACGCATGTTGCGGGGACGCGCGCTCACGTTCGAGCTTCGTGCCGTCGGCGACGCCGTGCCCCCAACTGGCGAGGGCGGTAGCGCACCCGAGGTCGTGGTGCGGCTCAACCGCGCCGAGATTGCACGCGTGCCGCTCGCCACGGAGTTCACTGCGCAGCGCATCGCGCTACCCCCAGAGCGGGTTCGGGACGGGATCAACGAGCTACGCTGGGAGCTCGTCCCACCACCGACCCCTCCGGCGCCGTCCGAGCGAGCCATCGCGCTTCGACGCGTGTCCGTCGAGGACTCGCCTTTACGCTGAAAAGGGCGGGGCGTTAGGTTGCGCCGGATTCGGACCACTCATCGACGGAGACGAAACCATGGCTTCCCCCACCCAGATCTCGGAGCGGCGCCGCAAAGTGAAGACCCGCCGCCAGAACCGATCGCGCAAGGCTGCGCTTCGACGCAAGGGCTCCACACCGCCCTTTCCCATCCACGTCGAGACCGCAGAGAAGCCTGCCGGCGGTTGATGACGCGCCGCCGCGAGGAGCCTGTCGCAAAATGTGCCGCGCACGGCGACAGGCACCTCGC
>CAYUSL010000886.1:0-2001 GCA_964447125.1 uncultured bacterium
CCGCGGTGCCGTCGAGCGGGGCGACGCGGTTCTTCCAGCCCGAGCGGTCCTCACACGCGCCGGCCACCCGGAAGAGCGTGTCCTCACGCAGCGGCGGACCGACGACCTGGAGGCCGATCGGCAATCCTCCCGCGGACGCTCCACACGGCACGCTGATGCCCGGAAGGCCAGCCAGATTCACGCCGATGGTGAGCACGTCGCTCAGATAGAGCCGCAGCGGATCGCCGCTCGCCTCGCCGAGCTTGAAGGGCGGCTCGGGAGCCACCGGCATGACCAGTGCGTCGCAGCGCTCGAACGCGCGCTCGTAGTCGCGCCGCACCAGGGTGCGCACTTGCTGCGCACGCCGATAGTAGGCGTCGTAGTAGCCGGCCGAGAGCACGTAGGTGCCGATCAGGATGCGGCGCTTCACCTCGTCGCCGAACCCAGCCGAGCGCGTCTTGCGATACATGTCGACCAGCGAACCGTCTTCGCCGGTGCGCAGGCCGTAGCGCACGCCGTCGTAGCGCGCCAGGTTGGACGACGCCTCGGCAGGCGCCAGCACGTAGTACGTGGCCACCGCGTAGGGCGTGTGCGGCAGCTCGACCTCGACGATCTCGGCACCGTCGGCGGCGAGGCGGTCGATGGCGGCGCGCACCGAACGATCCACCTCGGGATCGAGACCCGCACCGAACGCTTCCTTGGGAATGCCGAGCTTGAGCCCACGAACGCCCGTGGATACGTCCTGCGACCACCGGCCCACCGGGACGTCGAGGCTCGTCGAATCGCGCGAATCGTGACCGGCGATCACCTCAAGCATGAGCGCCGTGTCCTCGACGGTGCGGGCCAGGGGACCGATCTGATCGAGGCTCGACGCGAACGCCACCAGACCGAAGCGGCTCACGCGACCGTAGGTGGGCTTGATGCCGACGACCCCGCAGAAGGACGCGGGCTGACGGATCGAGCCGCCGGTGTCCGAGCCCAAGGACGCGAAGCATTCGCCCGCGGCCACGGCTGCTGCCGAGCCGCCGCTCGAGCCACCCGGCACGTGCGTCAGGCTCCAGGGATTGCGCGTGGGGCCGTACGCCGAGTGCTCGGTGGTCGAGCCCATCGCGAACTCGTCCATGTTGAGCTTGCCGAGCGAGACGGCGCCTGCGCGCTTGAGGCGCGCGACGCAGGTGGCATCGTAGGGCGAGACGAAGGGCTCCAGGATCTTCGAGCCGCAGGTGGTGTGGGTGCCGGTGGCCGCGAGCACGTCCTTGAGCGCGATCGGTACGCCAGCGAGGCGTCCCACGTCCTCGCCGTTCGCGAGACGCGCATCGACGGCGCGAGCGTCTCGAAGGGCTGCGTCTGCGTCGAGGTGAATGAACGCGTGCACGCGCTCCTCGACGGCGCCCACCCGATCGAGCGCGGCCCGGGTTGCGTCTTCCGCCGAGAGCTCGCGGGCGCGAATGCGCCGCGCCACCTCGGCGAGCGAAAGCTTCCAGATGGGCTCGGAGGTCATGTCGCGGAAGTCTCGAAGGGGCTCGGGCGAGTCGAACGAGGATCGTGGTGGTGGGCGATGGGCTGGTGCGTGCGAATGCGCGCCCGCGGTGCGCCCCTCACTCGATCACCTTCGGTACCGTGTAGAAGCGCTCGCGGCGCGATGGCGCGCGCTCGAGGATTGCCTCGTCCTGGCCCGACGGGCAGGGCAGATCCGCGCGCTCCGGGCACGAGACTTCCAGCACGTGCGCCGTGGGTGGCACCTCGTTCGGGTCGAGGGCGCCGAGCGCGTCGAGCGAGCGCATGTAGCTCAGAATCGCATCGAGCTGGAGCGTCATGCGCTCCACCTCGGCGTCGCTCAGCTCGAGGCGCGCGAGCTTCGCAACGTGCACGACGTCTTTGCGCTCGATCGTCACCGTGGAATTCTCCGCTGGAAAGCCGCGGAAGCTACCACGCGGCCCAAAAACAAGCCAAGAAAAGCACGCGCAGGTGCTGTCCGAATTAGGACACTCGGCGACGAGGACCACGCCAAGTAATGCCTGA
>CAYUSL010000887.1:0-1996 GCA_964447125.1 uncultured bacterium
CTCTACTTCCCGCAGCGCATCGTCATCGAGGGCGGCATCCCGCCCATCGAGTCGCCGCACGAGACGGATCTCTTGTTCGTCGGTGACGGCGTCCGCGAGTGTTACATCCCGGCTTCGGGGCAGCGCTTCGTGCCAGCACCGGGCGAGCTCTGCAACCCCGTGATCGTGAGCCTCGATTCGATTCCCATCCTCGACCTGGTGGGGCAGCTCATCGACGAGATCTTGGCCGGCATCCTCGCAGGCAAGGGCCTGGTAGGCGGGCTCTTCCAAGACGGCGAGATCGAGAACCGCAACTGGGCGATCCCCGGCGAGCAGATGCACGGCTTCGTGTACGGCACCAGCCTCGGCTTCGCGTACCTCCAGGACTTCTTCAACAACCCGCTAGCCACGATCCGCAATCCGTTCTGCACCGGTGAGCCGGTGGTGAAGATGATCGCGGACATGAGCCCGCCTGCGGACCTGGTGGTGGGCTACGACTGGTTCTTCGACTCGGTGCTCTTCGGACAGCCGCCCCGCGACGATCTGGTTCATCAGCTCGCGTTCACCATGTTGGTGCTCTCGAACAGCCAGTACTACCAAGGCACGCCGTGCCCGACAGGAACCAACGACGGTGCTTGGCGGGTGCCGCTCATCTCGACGGACGGCGCACAGACGCACACGTATCAGCCGTACCAGGGCTTCTTCGAGAGCTGCGACGCGGCGCTCGTGTGTCCTGGCGATGCGAGCAGCGTGGGCATCCGCTCCGCCGAGAGCTTGAAGCAGGTGATGGCGTCGCTCGGCGAGAAGAAAGAGGGCTACGTCGTCGATTGGATCGGGCTCGGTCTCGTGCCCGCTTCAGCGGACACCAACGGCAACGGCATCATCGACATCCACCCGAACGACCCGGCGACGAACGAGCTCACGGCGCAGGTGATCGCGAACATCCTCGCCACCGACGACCCGAGCGATAACCCCAAGGCGGTGCTGCTCGGCACGATGCCGTGGCCTTCTGCGTCGTCATCCGGCCAGGGCGGCGAGCCAGGCGGCGGCGACGATCAGTACGCCGAGGCCATCGACGCCGAGCTACTCGGGCTCTACAGCCTCTTCCAGCAAGCGTTCGCGATCGCCGGCCGTCCCAACAACCTCGTGCTCATCGACTCGCTGGAAAACCAGCGCCAGATCTTCGAGGGCAATCAACCGGATCTCACACTCGGCCTCGACGGCGACTACGGCACCCAGGATCTCTTCTACGAATACGAGCTCGGGCCTGGTGGCGAGCCGATCAAGCGCCGCTTCACCCAATACGGCGGTGTCTTCAGCATGGACCACCTGCACCTCTCGCAGACCATGAACGGCGCCACGATGATCGGGCTCACGGACGCCATGAATTCGACGCTCGGCACGGCGATCCCGCGCCTCGACCTGCCGACGGTGTGGCAGAACGACCCGTACAACCACACCAAGTACGACGCCTCGATCCAGTGCGCCTACAACGGCCAGCTCTGCCCGCCGTGAGCGAATGAGTGGAGGCGCGGCGGTCGCTCGCCGCGCCGAAGGGGCAGGGGCGTGCGAGAGAACGCACGCCCTGCGCCTCGGGTCCGATCCACTGGAGCGCCATCGGCGCGAAGCTCCGCCCCGCCCGCGGCGCTCGCGTCGCGTGCGCGCCACGAGCCCGTGCTATGAACCGCCGCATGCTCGAACCGATCGCCCGTCGACGCACACTGGCCGTCGTGATCGCGATCGCCGCGGCCGCGATCACGTCAGGCTGCCGCGTGGAATTCGGCCCACCTGGAGCAAGCCGTCACGGCGCAGCGAGCGATCCCAGCGACGTCCCGTCCGGCCAGGTGTGGATCTACACGTCGCTCTATCGCCACGTCGTCGACGATCTCGACCGATCGATCCGCGAGCGCCTCCCCGGTGTGGACCCGCAGTGGTTCGTCGCCGGTAGCGAGAAGGTCGCCGCGCGCCTCGACGGCGAGCTGGCCGCGGGTGGCAGCCGCGCCGATCTGCTGCTCAC
>CAYUSL010000888.1:0-1990 GCA_964447125.1 uncultured bacterium
GTGGCTCGTGCCGAACGTGCGCGATGTTGCTATTCTCGGCGGCTCCTCATTTCCAGTTTCGGCGCCGGAATCGTCGCCGACGTCTCATTCGTACGAGGAATTTCATGCGGTCGACTACGCCTCGGTGCTCGTTCGTCCGGTCGGTCCATCCCATGCTGCGGGCGGTGGTGGTGCTTGCTGCGCTCGCGGGGTGCGGATCGGGCGGTGGCGGCGGCGACGCGGGACCAGGCCACGTCCCCATCTATCTCTCGGGTGACGTGACTTTCGCGCGCATCCAGGACGACGGCCACGTCGAGACCACCGGCCACGGTGCACAGCTCGGCCCCCTCGCGTTGGCACTGGCGTTCGGCGCCAATGCCGATGCGACCATCGCCTACGACGCGGGCGCGCTGCCGCCGCTTCCCGATCCCTTCTCGATCGTGCGTGGGCCGCAGAAGGGCGCATTCGACATCGTGGTCGCGCCCGAGGAGGTGTTCGAGCTGGTGTACAGCGCAGGCGAGGAGCAGATCTTCGTCACCACGCGTGGCGGCGTTCACCTGCTGGTGGACGCGCGCGCGCTGCTCGGCGCGCCTACCGTCGAAGGGAACCTCGTCCACTTCGCCACGTCGCAACGGGGCAAGCTCGCTGCGCTCATCGATCGGCTGGCGATCTTCGACGGCCAGAAGCTGCTCGATTACCAGCCGATCACGGACTTCTCGATCGACGGCGACGGCGACCTCGTGGCGACGCCCCTCGACTGCAACGACGGCGATCCAGGCATCTCGCCGCTCGCCATCGAGATCGGCGCAGACGGCATCGACGAGGATTGCGATGGATTCGACATCCCGGATGCCGACCGCGATCGGTTCCCCAGCGCGGCGTTCGCAGGTGGTACCGATTGCGACGATCAAGACGCGAGCATTCACCCCGGCGCGGAAGAGATCCTGAGCGACGGCATCGACAACGACTGCGACGGCGTCCAGGCCAACGACGACGACGGCGATACCTTCCTGCATTTCGTCGGCGGCACCGATCCCGGTCCGGACTGCAACGACGCGGACGCCAGCATCTTCCCTGGCGCGCCCGAGGTCTTCGGCCAGCCGGTCGATCACAACTGCAACGGCGCGGTACCCGGCAGCCGCATCACGGGCGTCGGTGACTCGATCACGGCGGGCGTCGGCGATCCCGTCTACAAGAGCGATCCCGAGAATGCCGGTTATCTGCCGCGGCTCGCCGACGCGCTCGGAATCCCCCGGGGCAACGTCTTCAATCGTGGCCGCCCCAGCACGGAGTCGGCCGACGGCGTGGACAAGATCGACACCGATCTCTCGGCCACGCACCCCGACGTGGTCATCATCGAATGGGGCGCCAACGACAGCCTCAACGGCACGTCGGTCTACGACTTCGCGAACAACATCAAGGCCATCGTGCGACGCATCGAGGCCGCCGGCGCCAAGCCGATCATCTCCAACGTCACGCACGTCTGCTGTGGGCGCGTCGGTCCACCGGAGGACGTGCGCAACGCCGAGATCGACGAATACAACGCGGCACTGGCGTCCGTGGCGCTGGACACGGGGGCGGTGCTCGTCGACATGCAGGCGGCCTTCGCTGCGTCGCCAGGGGGGCTTCCGCACCTGCTCGACGACGGGTTGCATCCCGATGCAGAAGGCTACGCCGTCATGGCGGAGCAGTACGCGAACGTGATCACCACGCTGCTCTATTGAGGTCGTCGTCGGCGGCGTGATTCACCCCGACCTCGGGCTGCTCGCGATCGCGGGCTCGGCCTTGCTGGCGGGGCTCGCGCTCGGCGGATGGCTGGGCACGCGCGCCGAGCGGCAGCGCGGACGGACCCGTCTTCGTGCGCGCTTTCGCGCCGGCCGCGTCGCCGAGAGCGAGGCGGTGCGCACCCTCGAAGCCCAGGGCTTCGAGGTGCTGGACGCGCAGATCGACGGGACTGCGCACGTCTACGTCGGCGGCGAGCGCGTCGAGTGCGCGGTGCGGGCTGACTATC
>CAYUSL010000889.1:0-1990 GCA_964447125.1 uncultured bacterium
CCCGCCCCACGAAAAGCGCGGTTTTCGTGGGGCCCCACCCCCAAGTCGACTCGCTGCGCTCGTCGGCGCGCCTCTGGCGCCTGCCGTCGTGGTCCACTGCATGTCTCGGGATCGCTCGTTGTGCTCGTCTCGGGTGATTCAGCGCGCCGCTTCGATGCGCGTGAGGAAGCGGCGAAACAGATAGCCCGCATCGTGCGGCCCGGGTGAAGCCTCGGGATGGTACTGGACCGAGAAGAGGTTCGCGTCCGGTACCTCGAGGCCTTCCACCGTTTGATCGTTCAGATTGACGTGCGTCACCACGGCGCGTCCCGCGAGTGATTGCACGTCGACGCAGAAGTTGTGGTTCTGCGAGGTGATCTCGACTTTGCCGGTGGACTCGTCGCGCACCGGATGGTTGATGCCGTGGTGCCCGAAGCGCAGCTTGTACGTCTCGCCGCCGAGCGCCAGGCCGAGGATCTGGTGGCCCAGGCAGATCCCGAAGACCGGGCGCTTCCCGATCAGCTCGCGAACGGTCTTCACGACGTACGGAACGCCCGCGGGATCTCCGGGCCCGTTCGAGAGAAAGATCCCGTCCGGTTCGAGCGCCAGCACGCTCTGTGCGGTGGTGCTCGCGGGCACGACGGTGACGCGGCAACCCTCTGCGACCAGCCCGCGCAGGATGTTGAGCTTGATGCCGAAGTCGAATGCGACCACGTGTGGCGCGACACCGGGCTCGGCCTTGCTCTCGACGTAACCGCGACCGAGCTCCCAGCGACCTTGCGTCCACGGGAAGGCCTTCGCAGCCGTCACCTCGGCCACCAGGTCGCGTCCCTCCAACCCAGGAAGGGCGCGGGCGCGATCCACGAGCGTGTCGCTCGCGATCGAACCGTCGCCGATCATCGCCATCACACATCCCGACTCGCGCAGCTTGCGCGTCAGGCGGCGGGTATCGATCCCCTCGATGCCGACGACGCCCTGGTCGGCGAGCCACGAGCCCAGGTCTTGCCGCGAGCGCCAGTTGCTCGCCACCGGGCTCAGCTCGCGCACCACGAAGCCCGCCAGATGCACCTTGGCCGACTCCATGTCCTCGGGGTTCACGCCCACGTTGCCGACGTGCGGGTACGTCATGGCGACGATCTGCCCGCGGTACGAGGGATCGGTGAGCACTTCCTGATAGCCGGTGAGGCCGGTGTTGAAGACCAGCTCGCCGCCCGACTCGATCTCGGCACCGAATCCCCAACCGTCGAAGACGGTGCCGTCGGCCAGGGCCAGCTTGAGTGGGCGTCGCGCCCGCGTCATCGCTTCGTCCTTTCCCGTCAACGTTCGCGCTCGGTGGAACGCGGGACCTCGTGAACCACGCGACCGTCCACGAGGGTGGCGATCACCTGGCCGCAGAGCTTCCAGTCGGCGAACGGGCTGTTGCGTGATTTCGTCTTGAGCCCGTCGACCGGCACCACCCACTCACGCTCGGGATCGACGATCACCACGTCCGCAGCGGCGCCGACCGCGAGCGTGCCCTTGGCGATGCCGAGCACGCGCGATGCGCCGAGCGCCAGCAGCTCCACCGCCCGCGAGCGCGTGAGCACGCCGCGACGCACCAGATCCAACGTCAGCGGCAACACCGTCTCGAGACCCACGATCCCGAACGCCGCCAGCCCGAACTCGACGTGCTTGCAGGTCGCGTCGTGGGGAGCGTGATCGGTGGCGATGGCGTCGATGGTTCCGTCAGCGAGCCCGGCCAGCAGCGCTTCTCGATCGCGCCGCGCCCTGAGTGGCGGATTCATCTTGGCGTGGGTGTCGTATTCGCCCACGGCTTCTTCGGTGAGCGTGAAGTGATGTGGTGTCGCTTCGGCGGTGACGGCGATCCCGGAACGCTTCGCCCGCCGCACGATGTCCACGGCGCCTGCCGTGGAGAGGTGCGCGATGTGTACCCGCGAGCCGGTGTAGGCGGCGAGTGCCACGTCGCGCGCCACCATGATGTCCTCGGCCACCGTCGGCATGCCGCCGAGAC
>CAYUSL010000890.1:0-1981 GCA_964447125.1 uncultured bacterium
CAGTCGGGCCGTCCGTTCCTGATCGTGGCCGAAGAGGTCGAGGGCGAGGCGCTCGCGACGCTCGTCGTGAACAAGATCCGCGGCACGCTGCGCGTGTCGGCGGTGAAGGCGCCGGGCTTCGGTGACCGCCGCAAGGCGATGCTCCAGGACATGGCGATCCTCACCGGCGGCAAGGTCATCGCCGAAGAGCTCGGCATCAAGCTCGAGAACGTCGGCATGGAAGATCTCGGTCGCGCCAAGAAGGTCGCGATCGACAAGGACAACACCACGATCATCGAGGGCGCCGGCAAGGCCGCCGACATCGAGGGCCGCATCAAGCAGATCCGCGCCCAGATCGAGGAGACCACCTCGGATTACGACCGCGAGAAGCTCCAGGAGCGCCTGGCGAAGCTCGTGGGCGGTGTGGCGGTGATCAACGTCGGCGCCGCGACCGAAGCCGAGATGAAGGAGAAGAAGGCCCGCGTCGAGGACGCGCTGCACGCGACCCGCGCGGCCGTCGAAGAGGGCATCGTGCCGGGCGGCGGCGTGGCCCTGATCCGTTCCATCGCGGCGCTCGAGAAGCTCAAGGTCTCGGGCCCCGAGCAGAAGCACGGCGTGGACATCGTGCGTCGCGCCCTCGAGGAGCCGCTGCGCAAGATCTCGGAGAACGCCGGCACCGACGGCTCGATCACGGTGCAGAAGGTGAAGGACGGCGAGGGCGGCTTCGGTTTCAACGCCGCCAGCGAGAAGTACGAGGACCTGGTGAAGGCCGGCGTCATCGACCCCACCAAGGTCGTGCGCACCGCGCTTCAGAATGCCGCGAGCGTCGCGAGCCTTCTGCTCACGACGGAAGTCATGATCGCCGAGAAGCCCAAGGACGATAAGGGCGGCCCCGGCGGTATGCCCGGCGGCGACTACGGCATGTGAGATCGCTTCGCGCGAGCGCTGCTCGCACGTGAGCCAAGAAGGGGGCGGCCCGCAAGGGTCGCCCTCTTTTCGTTCGGGACGACTCGCGACCCTGCCGCGCAAGGCGGCGCCCGGGGCTGGTCGCGCGGCGCGACACTCGGTGTAGGATCCGCGGCACGGAGGGAAGTGCATGCGATGGAAGCGGAGTCGTTTCGCGCTCACGACCATGGCGGTGCTCGTGGCCAGCACCGCCGAATGGGGCTTTCCCGGGCGTGGGCGAGGCGAGGTGTTCGTGGTCACCGACACCTCCGTCCGAGTGTTCGCCGACACGGCCGACGGAAATGCCGTTCCCAAGCGCTCGATCCAGGGGGCCGAGACGCTGCTCGGGGTCGCGCACTCGCTGGCGCTCGATCTCGTCAACCGCGAGGTCTTCGTGACGGCGGGGCTGACGAACAACTCGCACGTGCTGGTCTTCGCGATGAGCGATTCGGGAAACGTCGCGCCGCTGCGCGACATCAGCGGCGACCAGACGCAGCTCTCCTCGCCGAATGGGATCGTGGTGGACGTCGACGCCGACGAGATCTGGGTCGCGAGCGGGGACGGCGACTCGATCACGGTGTTTCGGCGTGGCGCCAACGGCAATCAGCCACCGCTTCGGACGATCGCCGGAGGGAACACGACGCTGTTCGGCCCGGGGCAGCTCTTTCTCGACAAGGTTCACCACAATCTCTTCGTCTCCGATCAGATGGGCGTGAAGGTGTTCAACTCGAATTCCTCCGGCGACATCCCACCGTCGCGCACCCTGGCTGGTGAGAGCACTCAGCTCGGCGGACCGTCGGGACTCTTCCTCGACCTCTCCACGAACGAGCTGACCGTGGCGAGCAACGACGACCGCGTGCTCACGTTCCCGCGCACCGCTTCCGGCGACGTGGCGCCGCTGCGCGGCATCGACGGTGCGGCGACAGCGCTCGACTACCCCGAGGGAATCGTGCGCACGACCAACGCCGAGATCCTCGTGGCGAATTCCGGAACCAACGGCTCTGGTCTCGATACGCTCACGGGTTACGCGGCAGGGGCCAACGGAAACGTGTCACCG
>CAYUSL010000891.1:0-1980 GCA_964447125.1 uncultured bacterium
GAAAGCGCGGCGCGCTGCCGAGAATCTCACGTCACGACCCCCGCGCAACGTAGCGTCCAGCCGTGGGCCGGTACAAGGCGCCGCGGTGATCGCCTGCCGTGACCGCGCTCAGCAGGCGATTTGTGCCTTGCGGCGTGGAGTTGGCGCTGATTACCCTCGCCGGACTCGATTCAGGGGAGGGGCTCATCATGACGACGTTGTTGCTGGTGGCTGCGATCGTCGCGGCCGCGTACGCGTTCAAGACCGCTACCGCCGTGGCAGGACGCATCGAGAAGCTCGAGAGCGAGCTGCGCTACAAGGACTCGCAGATCACCAACGTGAAGGAAGAGGTGCGGGCCGACCTCAAGGTGCTCAAGGCCCAGGTGTCGGCGCTCGCTGCGGGAAAGCCCGTGAGCGCATCCATGGTGATGGAAGGCCGCCTCTACGACGATATCGACGGCGCCAAGGCCTACCAGCTCGTGAAGGCCACGCCCGGCAGCGTGGTGGTGGACGTGCGCACCTACGACGAGTGGCGCGCCGGTCACGTGGCAGGGGCCATCCACATTCCCGTGGATCAGATCGAGAAGCGCTGGTCCGAGGTGCCCAAGGACGCGCCCAACGTGGTGGTGCACTGCGCCGCGGGAGCGCGCTCATCGGCGGCCTGCGAGTTCCTGGCGAACCAGAAGGGCTACACCAACCTGCACAACGTCGCCGGCAGCATCTTCCACGGCTGGCCCGAACAACCGGAAGTCGGCTGAGCGGCGCTCGCCGTGGGCCTCGCCCGTCGCTTCGACGCCGCGGCCTTCCGCCGCGTGTATGCGGCGCCCACGTTCAGCCCCACCGACTGCCCCAACTTCCTCACCTACGCCGATTTCGCGCAGTACCGCTGGTATGCGCGGCTGCTCGCGCCGGTGCTCTTGGCCACCGGCGGCGGGCCGCTCTTCGTGGGCCATCGCATGGCCACCTGGCGCGATGCGAGCCCCTGCGAAACCTGGATGCTGGTGCGCTATCGCAATCACCGGCGCATGCTCGCGATGATCGCGAATCCTTACTACGCCTTCGTGAACCGCTTCCGCGAGCGCGGCACCGCTCGCCTCGAGCTCGCATTCACCGAGCCACGTGATCCGAAGAGCGGCGTCGAGACCCACCGCTGGGTCTTGGCCGCACACGTGCGTGCCGCCGATCCCGCCGCCTTCTTCGATGCCATCCGCGCCGTCGCGACGCGCGCCGAGCTACCCGTGGTGTACGAATCGGTGGTGCGCCTCGACTTCGATTTCGTCCTCGATCCGCGCCCCAACGACCCCAACCGACTCACCTACCCAGTGACCGCGGCCGTGGGCAGCCCCGACGAAGCGACGCTCCGCGCTGTCGCCGAGAGCGCCGACTTCGCGGCGGCGCTCGATCGTTGCGAGCGTGCCTGCGTCCAGCTCTACCGCCGCGGTTCCACCCGCGAGCTGTTGGGATTCGGCGCCGGCCCCCAGTCCGCGTGATGTCCCCACCGACACTGGCGGAGGTCTTACGCCAGACGCTCAGAAACGAGCGGCGGAGGTGGGTGAGGGGCACGATCGAGCCCAATCACCGGGCGAGCAGAGTTCAGCACTGAGCCTGAGCGCGAGCGTTGACGGGCAGGAGCGAACGGGGAAGTCGGGGTCGGTGAGGGAGAGGAGCGCCCCCTACGCGATCGGGATCGCCGCATCCGAAAGCGTCTTGACTCCAAGGTCCGCCGAGACCGGGCAGGCGACTGGTCGTCCCGCGAGCCGTTGCGTGATCAAAGCGCTTCGAGGCGTTGCTCCATGTCGATGAGGAGATGCCGGAGGACGCGCGTAGCGACTCGGACGTCTCGTGCCTTCCGGTACGCACTCGGCGGGTCTGGCGCGCGCCTGCGCTGTCGTCGCCCCCTCACACGTCGAGCACCAGGCGCTCCCCGTCCTCGAACACGGCCGCGAGCTCGAGGTGTCCGCCGAGCGCCTCGACGTACCGGCGAACGGTGCGAAGCGACAC
>CAYUSL010000892.1:0-1972 GCA_964447125.1 uncultured bacterium
GGTTGATCTCCTTCACCTGCGGGTACTTCTTGAGCGCCATCTCGTCGAGCGTCTCACCGTTCGGGCCCAGCGTCATGGCGCCCCAGCTCACGAAGGAGGCCTGGAGTCCCGAGACGGCCTCGAGCGTGGTGCCGGCGCGCGGGTGCTCGTCTTTGTCGAGGACCACCTGTCCGCTGACGGGATCGATGACGGCGAGGGCGCTCTTGAAGTGGCCACCCTTTTGCGCGGCCTCGGCCTTCTGCTGCGAGGCGACCGCGAACTTGTCGACGTCCTCCCGCGAGAAACCTTCGAGAGTCGCGATCAAATCCGCGCTGATTCCCTGGGGAACCTGGAAATGCTTCTTGCGCAGCAACTCGTTGTTGCCGTCGATGTTGCCGCCGTCGCTTCCCATCGACACCCGCGACATGCTCTCGACACCGCCGCCCACCACCAAGTCCTGCTGACCCGACATCGCCCCCATCGCGGCAAAGTTCACGCCCTGCGCACCCGAGCCGCAGAAGCGGTTCAGGCTCACGCCCGTGACTTCCTCCGGCCAATCGGCGAGCAGAACCGCCTGGCGCGCCAGACACGAGCCCTGCTCACCCACCTGGGAAACGACTCCCACCACCACGTCCTCGACGTCCTTGGGATCGATTCCGGTCCGCTTCGGCAGCACGCGCAAGCACTGCGCCAAGAGCTCCTGCGGATGGATGCCCGAAAGCGCACCCTTGTCCTTCTTGCCGCGCCCACGCACCGTTCGCACTGCATCGAGGATCCACGCGTCGCCCATGGTTTCTCCCTTTTCTCTCTCGCCGGGTCGCCGCGTTTCGTGGTCGGCGCCCGCGCTCTCGTGGTGGATGTCGCGAACCATAGCAGACGACGGAAGTATTCGTGGAATCAGGCAATTTCGCCCCGTGCGCGGTTGTACGGACCACGGCCGAGCGTTACTCTGAAATCGTTTTTCCCACCGGGCCCGACCCGTCATCGCGAAGGATTCGTCGCTCATGGCTGAAGCGGAGAGCTGGCCGCATCCGTCCAACCTCGCGTTCGTCGAGGAGCTCTACGTGCGCTGGCTCCGCGATCCTCGATCGGTCGACACCGATTGGGGGAAATACTTCGCCACCATCCCCACGGAGACGGAGTTCGCTGCCGCACCGCGCCTCGGCGCCCCCGCGCCCGGCGGGTCGATCTTCCGCTCCTACGGCAACAACGGTCATCACGCGCTCGCGATCGCGCCGAGCGCGCGTCCCGAAGAGCCGATCCAGATCCTCCAGGACCGCGTCGACCAGATCATCCGCGCCTATCGCCTGCGCGGCCACCTGATCGCCCAAGTGGATCCGCTGGGACTTCCGCGGCCGTACCAGCGCGAGCTCGATCCGAGCTTCTACAACCTGAGCGACGCCGACCTCGATCGGGTGTTCTCGAGCGAGACCATCTCCACCGAGGGCGAGCTGACGCTACGCCGCATCCTGCGCCGCTTGCAGGCCACCTACTGTCGTTCGATCGGCGTGCAGTTCATGCACATCACCGACTACGGCGTGAAAGCGTGGTTGCAGAGCCGCATGGAGCACTCGGAGAACCGCCTGGTGCTCGGCAGGCACGAGCAGCTCCGCATTCTGCGCCGTCTCACGGATGCGGTGATCTTCGAAGAGTTCATCCAGAAGCGCTTCCAGGGTGCCAAGTCGTTCTCGCTGGAAGGCTCGGAAAGCCTCATCCCGCTTCTCGATCTGGCGATCGAGCACGCCGGCGACCAGGGCGTCGAGCAGGTCGTGATCGGCATGAGCCATCGCGGCCGCCTCAACGTGCTCTCGAACATCATGGGGAAGAGCGCTGCCGAGATCTTCGCCGAGTTCGAAGATTCCACACCCGAGCTCTCGTTGGGGCGCGGCGACGTGAAGTACCACCTCGGCTATTCGAGCGATTGGAAGACCACCGCCGGCCGCAGCGTGCACCTCTCGCTCTGCTTCAACCCCAGCCACCTCGAGTTCGTGGG
>CAYUSL010000893.1:0-1971 GCA_964447125.1 uncultured bacterium
GTGTGGGTGATCGTGTTCGAGAACCACGGTGACGTGTACATGCTGAATCACGCCGACGCGAAGAACTTTCGAGAGCTCGCGTCGAGTTACTCCGTGGCCGGGAACTACAGCGACATCACGCATCCGTCGTTGCCCAACTACATCGAGATGGCGTGCGGCTGTAACGACGAGCACAGCTCGTTCACCGTCCGCGACGAGCCGGCCTCGAACCTCATCACGAGCAACCCGAACCGGCTCTTCCGCGAGCCGAGCCTGGGCGGTCAGCTCGAAGCCGCGGGGGTCGAGTGGCGTGCGTACGGTCAGGACTCGACCCCCGGCAGCAAGCTCGGCCCTTGCACCATGAACAACTCGGGGCTCTACGTCTCGCGACACGTGCCCTTTCTCTATTTTCAGGACGTCTTCGGCACCCAAACCGACCCGTACGGCGAGCGCGACGAGTTCGGCAATCCGCTCGACCCGGACCACGTTCCGGTGTGCGTGAACCGCGTCCACCCGTTCGGGGATTTTCTGGGCACGGCCAACGATCCTTACCCATCGGGCGACTTCTACTGGGATCTGGGCAAGCGGGCGATGGATTACTACTGGATCACGCCCGACCAGCGCTACAACATGCACGACGGCTCGGTGGCGGAAGGCGATCTCTTCCTGGGCAAAGTCGTCGCGCAAATCCAGGAGAGCCCGCAGTACAAGAGCGGCGGCGTCATCTTCGTCACCTTCGACGAGGGCGATCTGGATCTCCTCGACCAGATCCTGTTCATCGCCATCTCGCCCTACGCGAAGCCCGGTTACGTTTCGTCGACGCCGTTCAATCACGACAACTTCCTCGCCACCGTCGAGGACATCTACGGTCTGCCGCGAATCGGTCGCGCCCAGGGCGTGCCCAACATGGCCGAGCTCTTCCAGCCGTGAGCCGCGCCGTTCACGCGGCGGCACGCGAGCGCGGCGGATCGGCGAGCACGGCATGCGAGTCGAATCCGCGCTCGGTCGAGTAGCGGAACACGTGGGCACCAGGAAAGCGCCACGCACCGTCGGGCGCGAGCAGGTGCACCCAACCGCCGCAGTTGTGAAGCTCGATGCCCGAGCGTGGCTCCGTCCACGGGCTCGCCTCGTGCCAGCCGTGCGGCTGGTGGGTGTGGCCGAAGATCAGGTGCCGGGGAAACGGCACGTGGATCTGGTGCTCCTCGAGCAGCCGATCGATCTCGTCGAGTGAGGCGTCGAGGAATTGGAGGAAGCGCGCCCGCGTGCCGGCGTGATTGCCGAGATCGTGGGCGAACGAGCCGCTCTGGTAATCGCGCAACGAGCGGATCACACGCGAGCTGAGTGCTGCGCTCGCGGCCTTGGCGAGCGCATCGAGGTACCACGGGGCGCCGGTGGTGAAGGCCGGTAGGAGCTGGGTGAGCAGCGCTTCGACGCGGCCGAATTCCTGGCGCTCGACGTCGCGTTGCACGTGATTCACGACCCGGCTCAACGGCCCCGATTGCCCGAGTCCCGAGCTGGTGAGCTGGGTGAGGGGAAAGTTGATCGCCACCAGCTCGCGCATCGTGAGCGTCGCTCGCTCGCGCGATCGCTCGGCGAGGCCCAGATCCTCGCGCACGATGCGCATCGCCAGATTCGAGAGCAGCGCCCAGTAGCTCTCGAAGTAGTGGCCGTGCGTCACCAGCACGGTCTCGCCGCTCGCCGTGACCACGTAGAGGTTCGGGTACGCGAACGCGAGCGGCAGCCGCTCGCCATCGCCGGCGTCGCGCGTCAGCCCTTCGAGGAAGAGATCGCCGTATTCATCCGCGACTTCGCCGCGAGGATTCACGTCGGGCAGCCGCAGGCCGCGGTGCGCGGCGTCGGTGCGGTCGTCGATCACCGCCGGCACCGACCAGCGGAACGGCCGTGGATCGAGACCGCGGCGCAGGCGGTCGATGACGTTCACCTCGTGCTCGACGGTGTGCCAGAGCTCGAAGTCGTGGTTGCCGGCGATGA
>CAYUSL010000894.1:0-1971 GCA_964447125.1 uncultured bacterium
GCTGAGTCGGCGGGCGATGTCGAGCTGACGGCGCGCTTCGACGTTCGTCGGGTCGAGCTCGAGGGCGCGGGCGAGTGCGTGCTGCGCTTGGCTCGCTTGTTTCACCCGCAAGTACGCCGTGCCCAGCTCCAGGTGCGCGTCGGGTGCGTCGGGAAGGAGCGCAGCGGCGTTCTCGAGATGGGGAATGGCCTCGGTGATGCGATTGGCGCGCGCCAGCAGCATCCCCAGCCTGAGCTCGAGACCGCCGTCCCAGGGGCGCGCCGCGAGGTACTCGGTGTACGCCGCCACCGCGCCGTCGGTGTCTCCGAGCGCGGCGTAGCGCCGCCCGCTCTCGGGGAGCTCGTCGAGCCGCGCGTTCTTGAGTGCTTGTAGCTTCACCTCGGCGAGCCGCGCCTTCGCGCCCTTTTCCTGCGAGCTGGCGAGGAGATCGATGGCCCGGGTGAAGGAGTATTGCGAGTCGTCGGATCGGCCGAGCCCGATCTGTGCCCGGGCGAGCCCGAGCCAGGTGCGCGCCGAAGGGCGATCGCGGTCCATCGCTTCTTCGAATGCCGCACGCGCGCGCTCCCACTGTCGCTCCTCGAGGGCGCGCTCACCGTCGGTCACGAGCTGACTCGGCGTGCGTTTCGCCTTCGCGGGCGCGGGCACGCTCGCGCTCGCCGTGCTGGATGGCGGCGCGGACGCCGACGGCGGTCGGAACGCCCCACGTACCCGCGCAAAGAGCGCCAGCGCATCGCCACGCGCCGTTTCGCTGGTCGCAACCCACGCGGCACCTCCGGTGGCCGCCAGCAGGAGCACCGCACCGATCACCCGCGGGATGAGCCCCAGCGCGGCCCGCGGCTGCTGGCGAGCGCGCCGCTTGCCGACGCCGCCCGTGGTGCGGCCGCTCACGCCTCGCGTCGAGGGACCGGTGGTGCGCTTCTCGACCACGCGGCTGGTGCGATCCTTGAAGTCCTCGTAGAGGCTCGAGCGTCGCAGTTGCTCGAGGTCTTGTGCGAGGGCTTGTGCGTCCGAGTAGCGCCAGCCGGGATCGAGCGCCAACGCCAGCCCCAGGATGCGCTCCATGTCCGCGCTCACGCGCAGGTCGGGACGGACTTCGGCAAGCGAGCGCAGGCGGCGAGGCGTTTCCGTCGGCTCGGCGGTGGCGGTGGTGGGATCGTGGATCGGCTCCCACGGCAGCTCTCCGGCGAGCATCTCGAACAGCATGAGGCCGAGCGAGAACACGTCGCTGCGTGCATCGATGGGCCGGCCCGCCGCCTGCTCCGGGGACATGTAGTCCGGGGTGCCCATCACGTAGCCGTCGCGAGTGAGCGGTACGCCTGCTGCGTCGCGTGCCGGTGCGGCTTCGCGAGCGAGCCAGCGGGCGAGACCCCGGCGGGGTGCTTCGGGTGCGTCGCGCATCGACTTGGCGATGCCGAAATCGAGCACCACGGCGCGCTCGCCTTGCCCCGTCGGGCCCGGTTCGATCATCACGTTGTCGGGCTTCAGGTCGCGGTGCACGAGCCCGATGCGATGTGCTTCCCCGACCGCGCTCGCGATCTGGATGCAGAGCTTCAATGCGCGCGCCTCGGGCAGGCCGCGGCCCTGGCGAATGAGCTCGCTGAGTGCCACACCGCTGAGCCGCTCCATCGCCAGGAAGAGCATCCCGTCCGCGAACTCGCCGTGGTCGAAGACCTGCACGGCGTGGGGGTGATGGATCTGGCTAGCGCGTTCGGACTCGCGGCGAAAGCGCTCGACAGCGCGCGAGTCCTGCAACAGGTCGGGTTTCAGGAGCTTGAGGGCGACGTCGCGTCCGCCGGGAACGCTCGCATCCTCGGCCCAGTACACCACGGCCATGCCGCCGCGCCCGAGGAGGTCGAGGACGCGGTAGCGCCCGTCGAACACGTAGCCGATGAGCGGATCGCGCACCGGGATGCGCTGGCCGCATTCCGGGCAATCGTGGTGGGCGGGGTCGATCGGGGCATGGCACCGGGG
>CAYUSL010000895.1:0-1969 GCA_964447125.1 uncultured bacterium
GTCGAGCGAGGGCGAGCCGTGCCCGCCGACGAGTCCCCAGACCCTCGCGACTGCACCGGTGCATGCCTGGCAAACTGACCCGCTACCGACGGGGGGCATTCGTAAGTGAGCGGGCGGCGCGTGTGGTGGGGCCGGAATCTGCCCTGGATCTCCGAGTAGCGGGCGAACCGAGGATTGGCCCGGTGCGCTGCTCTTCGAGAGAGACGTCCAGCCCGAGCAGCATCGTGTGTGCTGGTTCAACGAAAAGCGCTACCACGATGCCGTTGGTGAGTCGGCTGCGGCAGGTTCGAAGCAATGGATCGATCCCGCGTAGCTCCGCGAGCGCATCTTTGCCGCCGAGGCCCGACCACAGGGAGCGCTCAGGCGGGCGAGGCGCTGGACCATCGGCAGAGCGAGCCCGACTCGTATCCGTCTCCAAACAGATATCCGTGGCCAGGCACGAGATGCACGCCATCGACGCGAACCACGGCGAGCCCAAGGGATGGTGTCTGCAGCAACAACGAAACATAAGCACTTCCGGCACTCGCCGGGGAGACGATGCTCGAGTTCGAGAGCAGTGTCCAAGCGTCGTTCCCGTCGGCGAACAGCGTGTCCGTCGTGGCAAAACCGCCGACGATTGCTCCGAGGCAATCGGCCGTCGAGTCGTGCCACTCGATGCCCAAGAGAACCGAGTCCGTGGTGCCCGAGATGAATCGGACGTTTCCCGCCAGGGAGTAGGCGGAAAGCGGCGATAGCCCCGAGACGCAGGTTCGCATCCAGTTGTACTGGTCCAACGTATTGCCAGCGAACTCTGCGGCGCCCGAGCTCGCGCACTCGTCACGATCACCAAAGAGGATGAACATCGGCTCGCTGCCGGCCCCGTACCTCGCCCAACCGGCGACGCCCACGTCGAACTCTCCGTTCGCGATCAGCTCTTGCGCTCGAACGGCCGAGGACATCGCCGTCACCGCGACGATCGCCACCGCTAGGCGCTTCGCGAGCGTCGACATGTGTCCCCCGGATCGGTAGTCGTCACCGTTTCCCATCACTTTGGCGACTCGAGTCGACCGACTGTCGCAACGTGCCTGCCGACTAGCAATCCATGCAAGGAGACCGAATTGACGAAGAGATGTGTGCGTCACCGCCCATGCGGGCTGATGCGCAACCCAGCGCGCGAGTGTGACTTCGGTCGGGGATCGCCCGCACGGCCGTGGTAAGAGTGGGCGGTGATGGGCGAGGGGGATCGAGGCGATCGGTTCGGGTTCGAGGTGGTCTCGCGGCGCCGGTGGCTGCGGATCGCGCTGGGCGCTGGGGTGGCGATCGCCGGCGGCGCTGGCGCGTGGCGAGCGCTGCGTGGCCCGGTGCCGCGGGTCCAGGGACTACGACAGCTCACACCGCGCGAATACGCGACGCTCGCGGCGCTGGCACGGGCGCTCTTTCCGCGCGGCGGCTCGCCGGCCGTCGGCGCGGAAGATCTGGATCTTGCACGGGCCTTCGACGGCTTTCTCGCCGACGAGCCGCCTTGGAATCAAGCGGATCTTGCCAAGGCCCTCTTTCTCCTCGAGCTCGGGCCGCTACTCTTCGAGCGCCGCATGACGACGTTCACGCGGCTCTCGAGCACCGACGCTCACGCGCACTTTCAGAACGTTTGGGCCGACGGCCCGAGTCTGCTGCGCCGTCAGGTGGCGTTCGCGTTCCGCAAGTTCCTGGCGCTCGTCTACTACGACAGCGAGGCGGTGTGGCCCGGGATCGGTTATCCGGGGCCGTCGTTCTATGCCGCCGCCCGTCCCGCAGGGGCCTGAGCGATGGCTGGTGCGATCCTCGATCTCTCGCGTGATGCGCGCCCCTCTGCGGCTTCGCTCGACGTGTTGGTGATCGGCTCGGGTTCGGCGGGCGCCACCGCGGCGCGCACCCTCGCCGAAGCGGGGCGAGAGGTGGTGGTGCTCGAGGAGGGCGGCGATTTCACGGGCACGCGCCTCACCCAGCGCGA
>CAYUSL010000896.1:0-1965 GCA_964447125.1 uncultured bacterium
GCACGGCGGTCCGCGAGCGCGAACGCATCGCCGAGGTAGCCGAGCACGCGGCCGTCGCCGGGCCGTTCGTCGCGGGCGGCGAAGAGCAGCTCGCGCGCGCGCTCGGGGTCACCGGCTTCGAGGGCGAGCCAGCCGAGCGGGGTGCCGTCGTCGAGGAATGGCGGCCGCAGCTCGCTGACGGCGGCGAGGGCGTGGCTGTGAAGCGCGGCGCGCAAGGGCGCGATCGAGGCCTCGGGCCAGCGAAGTCGATCGCGTGCGATCGCCGCCAGGATCGCCGTGTGGGTTGCGAGCGCTGGGCACGGATCGCGTGGCCGCTCGCCGAGCTCCGCCAGTGCCGCGCTGACCGCCTGCGCCAACGCACGCAGCGCCTTCCACTCGTCGGGCTGGTATGCGGGGTCGCTGGATGCGAGCGTGCGCAGCGCCGCGTCCGGCTCGGCGGCGAGGATCTGAGCGATCGCGCGCTGACGCGCGAGATGCGGACCGTCGAAGAGCGCGAGCTGCAACGAATCGCGATCCGACGACGCTCGACCGGATGAGCCCATCTGCGAGTCCCCGCAGCCGGGACTCTAGCAGCCTCCGTCCGGCCTGGGGGATGCGGGTCGGATCGATGAGCTCGTTACGACGCGAAGCTCGCGGGATCGAGCTCGATGCGGTCGTAGACGTCGCGTGCGATCAGGCGGCAGTCGATCGAAGGCAGCTCGACCACCTCGTCGAGGGTGGTGGTGACGGTGAGCACCCACTGGTGGCTCTGGCGCACGTAGTGCTCGATCCGGAGCTTGTCCTGGGCAACCATCAGGTACTCGCGGAGCGACTCGAGGCGCAGGTAGTGGGCGAATTTCTCGCTACGATCGTAGGCCTCGGTGCTGGGCGACAACACCTCGAAGATCACCGTCGGATTGAGGAGCGTGTCGCCGTGCTCGTCTTCCAGCTCGGGCTTGCCGCACACCACGACGACGTCGGGATAGGTGTAGAGCCCGGTCGCCGCGACCTTCACGCGCATGTCGGACGGGTAGGCCTCGCAGGGACGGCCCTTCAGTTGGCCGTGTAGCCCGGCGATGACGTTTGCCGCGATCAAGTTGTGCGCCCGACTCGCTCCGGTCATGGCCAGGATCTGGCCATTCACGAGCTCGTTGCGGGTCTCCGACGCCCGCTCTAGCGCGAGGTACTCGGTGGCTGTATACGTCGATCGTGCCGATTCGGGCGCCATGACTCGACCACGCTAAAGCCGCGGCGCAAGAGGGTCAAGCGAGCCTAGCGGGTCACTCCTCGACGAGCCTGAGCGCGCCGGTGGGACAGAAGCGGACGGCGGCTTTGGCCTGCTCGAGCAGATCCGGCGGCACCGTTTCCAGCTTCACCTTCACGGTGTTGGTGCCGTGGACCTCGAAGAGCTCGGGCGCTTCCTCGACGCAGGCCCCGTGGGATTGGCACAACACGGGATTGACGACGACTCGCATCGGCGGCCTCGCGCGGCGTTCGCGTCCGCTCAGGCGATCCGGCGGTAGCGGATGCGCGCCGGGTGCTTGGGGCCGACCACCATCGCCTGGTAATCGGGCGGGTAGTCCTGCTCCACCAGCTCGATCTCGAAATGGTGCAGCATCCGCGCCCAGATGGTCTTGATCTGGTTGAGGGCGAACGAGATGCCGCGGCAGCGGTGCCGTCCGCCGCCGAAGGGAATCCACGCGAACGGGATCTTGTCCACGGGATCGGGCGGTGCGAAGCGCTCGGGGCGAAACGCGTCGGGATCGGGAAACACGTTCGCGAGCCGCCCCGACGCGAGCGGGCTCACCAAGAGGAACGTGCCCTTGGGGAACACCCAGTCTTTGTAGCGCAGCTCCTGCATCACGCCGCGCATCAGCATGATGAGCGGGGGATGGAGCCGCAGGGTCTCTTTCACGGACCAGTCGATGTGTTCCATGGAGCGCACGGCGTAGTAGTCGAGGGGTTTGCCGGTGGCGACGCTGGCGC
>CAYUSL010000897.1:0-1961 GCA_964447125.1 uncultured bacterium
GTGTACTCGGACCGCTCGTTCGAGTTCGTGACCAAGACGCCGCCTGCGTCGGTCTTGCTGAAGATGGCCGCAGGTGTCGTCAAGGGTGCCCACGACCCGAAGCGCGAGAAGGTGGGCCGTTTGACCCGCGCACAGGTCGAGGAAATCGCGAAGCGCAAGATGCCGGACCTCACGGCCGCCAGCCTCGCGGCAGCAGTCAACAGCATCGCGGGTACGGCGCGCAGCATGGGGATCGAGGTGACGGGCTGACGCCCGCGTCCAGGTGAGACATGCCGACACACAGCAAACGATTCAAGAACGCCCTCGCCGCAGTCGACCGCAACAAGGGCTATCCCGTGGACGAAGCGATCGACACGCTCCTCGCCACTGCAACGGCGAAGTTCGACGAGACGCTCGAAGTGGCGATCCGGCTCGGCGTCGATCCGCGCAAGGCTGACCAGAACGTGCGCGGCGCCTTGGTGTTGCCGCACGGAACCGGCAAGGGCGCGCGCGTGCTGGTGCTCGCGCGAGACGCCGCGAAGGAGAAGGAAGCGCGCGACGCCGGCGCCGACCTCGTCGGCAACGACGATTATCTCAAGCAGATCGAGGGCGGCTGGCTCGATTTCGACAAGCTCATCGCCACGCCCGACATGATGAAGGATCTGGGCAAGCTGGGTAAGGTGCTCGGCCCCCGCGGATTGATGCCGAGCCCCAAGACGGGCTCGGTGACGTTCGACGTGAAGCGAGCCGTGGAAGAGGCCAAAGCGGGCAAAGTCGAGTTTCGGGTCGACAAAGCCGGAATCGTCCACGCGGGAATCGGCAAGAAGTCGTTCAAGCGCGAGCAGGTGCGCGACAACTTCGTGGCGTTGATGAATCAGATCAATCGCATGAAGCCCTCGACCAGCAAGGGCATCTATCTGAAGAGCATTGCGCTCAGCAGCACCATGGGGCCGGGAGTCAAGGTCGATCCGGCTGAGTTCCGCGTAACGGCCTGAGTCGCACCGAAACCAGGAGGGCTTCCCGGTGAACCGAACCGAAAAAGTCGCGTCCGTCGACGAGCTGCACCAGAAGTTTCAAGCCATGACGCTGTTCGTGGTGGCCGACTACCAAGGCTTCACGGTCGACCAGTTCACGCGTCTGCGCGTCGACCTGCGCGCCGCGAACAGCGAGTTGCACGTCGTGAAGAATCGCCTTGCGCGAAAGGCCGCCGAGCGCACTGCCGTCGAGGTGCTGGGCGACTCGTTCCGGGGACCGACCGTGATCGCGATGACGGCAGCAGATCCGGTCGCCGTTGCCAAGGTTCTGACGAAATACGCCACCAAGAAGGACGAGAAGCCGCTCACGCTCCGCGGTGGGTTGCTCGCGGGAACGAAGCTTGCGCCGCAGGATGTCGAGGCGCTCGCGACATTGCCGGGCCTTCCCGAGCTGCGCGCCAAGTTCGTGGGTCTGTTGGTGGCGGCGCCCCGGAAGTTCTTGGGCGTCCTTCAGGCGCCAGGTCGAGACATGGTCGGGGTGCTGCACGCCCGAGGGCAGGCGCTGGGTGAGGGTGGGTGAGCCGGCGTGACGGGTCCGACCAGCCAGGCCGAGGTGCCTGGGCGGGATCGAAGACGGCCGCTTGCTTGATCGAAAAGCTGAGTATGAGTCCGAGCGTCGTTCCGCGTGGAGCGGACGTCGCACAACGTATCCAGAACCGCTAGGCGGGGAACGAAAGCGCGAAAGGGAGTAGGGACAATGGCAGAGATCACCAAGGAAGACGTTCTGGCGTGGCTCGACAAGCGCACCGTGCTGGAGCTCGCCGAGCTCACCAAGGAGCTCGAGGGTCGCTGGGGCGTCACCGCGGCAGCTGCGGTGGTGGCGGCGCCGGCTGCGGGTGGAGCGGCTGGGGGTGCTGCGCCGGCAGCCGAGGAGCAGACCGAGTTCACGGTCGTCCTCAAGGACTTCGGCGCCAACAAGATTCAGGTGATCAAGGAAGTCCGCGCCGT
>CAYUSL010000898.1:0-1956 GCA_964447125.1 uncultured bacterium
ATCGCCACCACTCGCCGCGTGGTGAAAGTGCCGCCGTCGCGGATGGGATCGACCTGGTAGACGATCGGATGGGTGGCGTCGCCGGGCCGCAGGAAATAGGCGTGCAAGCTGTGCGCACCGCGGTCGGCGGGCACGGTGTGGGATGCCGCCGAGAGCGCCTGCCCGAGCACTTGCCCGCCGAAGACGGCGCCGAAGCCCAAATCCTGGCTGCGCCCACGGAACAGGTTTTCCTCGATCGTTTCCAGCTTCAGCAGCTCGAGCAGCTCACTCAGCACGCGACTCATCGAGTCCTCGGGCGGGCGGACGACGATCGCTCGCATCGCGAGGAGCGTCCGCCACGCGTTCGCAGAGCACGGCAAGCTAGTCGACCGTGCGCGATTCGGCGCGAGTTGTGGCGGTGGCCCCGATACCACCCATCTCCCGCTCGCTCCCCGCCGGATGACCGCCCCCCCGCGCCGTGGCTACGCGAGGCTGAATCCGCTCGAGGCGTGCGGGTCCGCAGCCCCGCGCGACTCGACCTGTGTGTCCCGGTCGAAGTGACGCCCCACCGACCGTCGAGTGGTGTCTCACTTTGGCCTCGCGCGCGAAAGAGCGCGCGCGCTCCAGCCTGTCGAAGCGATCATCGAAGTCGGGCTTCTCGCACGTTTGCGGCTGGAGGGCCGCCGGTCTCTCGGCGGCCCAGCGAACGAAGCCGAGACACTACCGACCGTCGAGCCCGCTTGCGGTACGTGGAGACGGCGTGTGAAGCTGGCCGGACGCTCTCGCGAGGAGGTTCATCGGTGATTCGACCGCGCTCCGCGGCTTTTCTGCTTTTGACCGCAATCTGGCTCGCCGGCTGTCTCACGGCGACCGCGGTTGCGCCCAATCCGGCGGCGCCTGGCGACGCCATCACCATCACGGGCTCCGGCTTCGGCACCAAGTCGGGCACCGACGCCGTGCTCTACGACGGCGCCGAGATCGCCACCACCTCGTGGATCGATACCGCGATCGTGGCCGTGGTCCCCGCCGGGAAGCCGAACGGCACCTACTCGGTGCAAGTGCGGAAGAGCGGGGCCTTGTCGGGGACACTCAGCCATCGCGTCGAGAACACCTTTGCGCTCAGCAACCTGACGCTCACACCGAATCCATACAGCGTGCTGAGCGCCACCATCAGCTTCGACACTTCCCTCTCGGCAACGCCTGCAGTCGAGGTGAATGGCCCGAGCGGTTCGTGGACGGTGCCCGCCTCGGGCATCACCACCACGGTGCCGGGCTTCAAGCACAAGGTCTCGATCCTGGGCCTCAAGCTCGGCGACAACTACACGTTCACCCTGCGCGCGACGCGCCCCAGCGGGACGATCTCGGACTCGTCGCTGGCGTTCACGGCGGGTCCCTTGCCCGGTGACATGCCGCCGCCGCCCATCACCGTGCTCACCAGCCAGCCCGCCGAGATGCAGCCCGGCGTCACGATGTTCACCGACAACCGCGGTAACGGCCCGATCGGTGTCTTCATCACCTCGACCTTCTACGCCGTGGACGCGGCCGGGAACCTGGTCTGGTACTACCGGCCCACGTACCAGGGAGTCGCCGACGTGCACCGCCTCGCGAGTGGCCGCATCGCGTACGTTGCCGCGGGCAAGGTGATCGAGGTCGACATGATGGGGAACATCACCGCCACGTGGTCGGGTGCCACGTTCGGCGTGACCGGGTTCCACCACTTCCTCGACGAGCTGCCGAACGGAAACCTGGTTTCGCTGGGCTCGGAGCTACGCACCTACGGCCCCTACGAAGACGGCAACACGTATCCGGTGGTGGGAGACGTGATCGTGGAGTTCACGCGCAGCGGCCAGCTCGTGCGCTCGATCTCGCTCTTCGACATTCTCGACCCGCTGCGTGTGCCCGATTGGCCCTCGTTCGCTACACCGTTCTGGGACGACGTCTACAACACCACCGGCACCAAGGACTGGAGCCACGCCA
>CAYUSL010000899.1:0-1955 GCA_964447125.1 uncultured bacterium
TCGGCGTCGAGCTCGAGCGGGCCGCCGGGTGCAAACGGCGCGCGCAAGCTCTCGAGCGAGGGAGGAACGTGTGTCGCAGACATGAGTGGATCCGTCCTCGATGCGATGCGGGAGTACGTGAAAAGTGCCCGGAATCTGGCGCTGAAACGAACGCGCGCCACGAGCGACCGTAGCTTAGCGTGCCGATCGGGAGACCGCTGGCGCGCGGACGAAACCCGCTCGATCACTCGCTCACCACGGAGGTTCCGATGAATGGAGCTCGCACACGGATGGTGTTCACGGCACTCGTGACGCTCAACTTCGCGCTGCCCGCGGCGGCAGAGGACGTGAGCCCCAAACGAGCGCTGACGCTGGATGGCGCGCGCAAGGCGATCGCTGCTGGCGTGAGCTTCGCGAAGCAAAACGAGACCACGGGTGTCATCGCCGTGGTGGACGACGGCGGCAACTTGATGGCGGTGGAGCGCATCGACGGCACGTTTCCGGCCGGCGCCAACATCTCGATCGGCAAGGCGCGCACCGCAGCGCTCTTCAAGAAGCCCACGTCGGTGTTCGAGAAAATCGTCAACGATGGGCGAACCGCCATGACGGCGCTGCCCGACTTCACGCCGCTTCAGGGTGGCGTGCCCATCGAGGTCGACGGGCAGATCGTGGGCGCCGTGGGCGTGAGCGGCGCGAAGAGCGCCGCACAGGACGAAGAGCTGGCGATCGCCGCCGCCAAGGCGCTCGCCGTGACGAAGTGACACCGCGGTTCGAAGTTCCGTCGCGCGCTTTCACGCACACGACTCTCGTCGGGGTGGCCGCGAGGCGGCCCAGACTGTCCGGCACGCTCGAGCGACCCTGCAGCGTCCAGTCCGATGTAGCGAGATCGCGACGCACGCTTCGCAGGTAGATCCCCGCCCCGCCCCGATGCCATGCTTCGGCCCGCGCGGCATCCGCCGCGCTTTCCGCGGAGGGGACCATGAAGAATCTCGCCATCCTGATCGGGCTCGTGGGAGCCGTGATTGCGTGGGGACTGCTCGGCGCCGCGCAAGCCGGCAAGGTCGGCTACACCTGCAAGACCGAGGTCGGCCCGATGTGCTTCCTGTGGGAGCGCAGCGGCGTGGGCAAGGCCCAGGACGCGATCGGCAACATCATCGACAACGCCACCAAGTCGAGCTCCGGGCACGAGTGACGCGGTCGCTTTCAGTCTCGTGAACCCATGACCCGCAAAGCCCGCGCCTTCGCGATCGCCACGTCGCTGCTTCTCGCGACCGACTGCACCACCAAGAAGCTCGCCGTCGAGCTTCTTCCCGGCGTGGGTCAGCCCGTGGACGTGGTGGGCGATCTGGTGCGCCTGACGCTCGCGTTCAACACCCGCGGCGCCACCGGGCTGCCGCTCGGGCGCGGCGTGCTGATCGCGGTTTCCATCGTGGCGCTGGGCGTGATCGCGTGGCAGTACGCCCAGCTCGCCGGACGCGACGGCCGCTCGGCGGCGGCGCTCGGCATGATCCTGGGTGGCGCCATCGGCAATCTCATCGACCGCGCCGGTTCCAGCCGTGGCGTGATCGACTTCATCGACGTGGGATTCGGGCGCTACCGCTACTTCACCTTCAACGTCGCCGACGTGGGAATCGTCGTCGGTGTCGCGTTGCTGCTCGTGAGCGGAGTGCTCCATGCGCCGGCGCCCGAGGCGCGACCGAGTACTGCGGAGCCCACGTGATCGTGGTGCTCTTCTGGTCCCGCCTCACCAGCGAGGCCGGCGACGACTACTCCGCGATGGCTGCGGAAATGGTGGAACGCGCTACGCGCACACCCGGCTTCGTCGACTTCAAGAGCTTTGCGGCAAAGGACGGCGAACGGCTGTCCGTGATCCACTGGCAAGACGAAGCCACCATGCAGCTCTGGGCCAACGACGAGCGTCACCGCCTCGCCCAGAAGCTCGGCCGCGAGAAGTGGTACCAATACTTCCGCCTCGA
>CAYUSL010000900.1:0-1950 GCA_964447125.1 uncultured bacterium
GAGGCGAGGGTCATCGCGGCGTGTGATCCCGCGAACCCCTATGGCGTGATCATCGAGTGGCCGAAGAGCACGGTGTCCGCGCGGCCGCAGCGGGCGGCGGGTGCCCACGTGGTGACGATCGATGGCGCACTACGTGGCTGGATCGGCCGCAGCGCGCGCCACCTGCTCACGTTCCTGCCCGAGGACGAAGTCGAGCGAGCCGAGGAGGCGAGGCGGCTGGCCGAGGCGCTCGCCGCGGCGGTGGATGCGGGCACGATCGCACCCCTTCACCTGGCCGAGATCGACGGCGAGGCCGCGGGCGAGCACGCGCTCGCGCACGCGCTGCGGGCGGCAGGCTTCGAGGCGACTCGGGTTGGGCTGGTGCGCCGACGCCACGCCGCCGAGGACGACAGCCAGGGCGATGCCCGAGGGTGACACCCTTCACCGCACCGCGGCGACGCTGGGCGCGGCGCTGACCGGCGAGACGATCGTGGCCGCGGACGCGCGACCGTGGCGCAGCGCCCCGGCGATCGACGCGGCATCGCTGGTGGGGCGCCGCGTGAGCGCCGTGCGCGCCGAGGGCAAGAACCTGCTGATCGAGCTCGACGACGGCCGCTCGGTGCTGACTCACCTGCGGATGACGGGTTCGTGGCACCTCTACCAACCGGGCGAAACGTGGTGGAAGCCGGCAGTGCGAGCGCGTCTGGTGATCGAGACGAGACGCTACGTCGCCGTGTGCTTCAGCGCGCCGGTGGTCGAGCTGCTCACCGAGCCAGCGGTGCGCCGGCACCACGGGCTCGCGCGTCTCGGGCCGGACGTGCTCGGCGCGGGCTTCGACGCCGCCGCGGCAGCGTCGCGGTTTCGCGGCGCGAGCGAGCTCACGATCGGTGAGGCCTTGCTGCGACAGCAGCTCGTGAGCGGGATCGGCAACGTCTACAAGTCCGAGGTGCTGTTCGCGGTGCGACTGGACCCGTGGACCAAGGTGGGCGAGCTCGATGACATGACCCTCACCGCGATCCTCATCGAGGCGCGCGACCAGATGCGGAAGAACCTGGACGGCGCGCCGCGCCGCACGGTGTTCGAGCCGCGCGGCCAGCGCTACTGGGTGTACGGCCGCGATCGCCAGCCGTGTCTGGTGTGCGCGCGCCCCCTCGAGATCCGCCGCCAAGGCGATGCCGGGCGCAGCACGTACTTCTGCCGGGCCTGCCAGCGAGTGACACGGGCTTGAATCGCGTTCTTGGAGGCGTGTCGGTTCCTCGCGATGGCAGTCCGCGCTCACGCGCCCGCGCCGCCTGTATAGACGCGGCCCTTCCACACCACCGCGCGATTGCCACGCGAGACCAGCGCCGAGTTCCAGAGCACGGCGATCGCGAACAGCGCAGCCAGCGGCGTCAGCCAGAAGCTCTTCCTGTCGATGCCGTAGTAGAGATCGAGCAGCCAGCGACAGCCTGCTTGCGCAGCAACGGTCGTGAAGCCGACGAACGCCAGCAGGGCGCCCGGCAACGATGCCGCGGAGGTGGTGGCGTGCCAGATCCCGATCGGCACGAGCAGCCACGGCAGTAGCATCATCGCCGTCACACCGAGCGTGCCGCCGATCACCACGGCCAGGCGCTGGTCGAGCCCCTTGAACGTGACCCGGCTCCAACCTTCCCAGAGCCGCGCGAAGGTCACCTCGCGGGCGAGGCTGGCCATGCGCGTACCATCGGCCAGCACCAAGCCGAGGCCCGAAGCCTTCACCTTGCGCGCCAGCATCAGGTCCTCGACGATCTCGCCCTTCATCGCGCCGTGGCCGCCGATCGCGTCGTAGGCGTCGCGACGGAAGAGCAGAAACGGTCCCGGTGCCATGGCCACGTCGGGGAACGCGGGATCGTTCACCTGATCCGGCGGGATCAGGAACATCATCATCTCGTACATGAGGGGTTGCAGCAGCCGCTCCCAGAAACCGCGGAACGACGTGCCGAGCAGCATCGT
>CAYUSL010000901.1:0-1946 GCA_964447125.1 uncultured bacterium
CGCGCCATCTTGTCGACGCAGGCGCTCACGTTGAAGCGCATCACGTGCGGCAAGAGGATGCCGTTTCCGGTGCCGTGCGGGACGCCGCAGCGGGCACCGATGGCGTGCGACATCGCATGCACGAGTCCCACCTGGGCGCTCGCGATGGCGAAGCCGGCCAGGGTTGCAGCGGCCTGCATCTGACCGCGTGCTTCCAGATCGGTGCCGTCGTCCACGCACGCCGGCAACCAGCGCACGATGAGCCGGATGGCGTGGAGCGCTTGGCTGTCGGAGATGGGGTTCGCGACGCGGCTGGTGGCCGCCTCGATGGCGTGGGTGAGCGCGTCGAACCCGGTGGACGCGGTCATGCGCTTGGGAAGCGTCGCGAGCAGCTCGGGATCGAGGATGGCGACATCGGGAAATAGCTTCTCGTCGACCACGAAGACCTTGCTCTCCATGCGCTCGTTCTTGATCACCGCGGCGTTGGTGACTTCGCTTCCGGTGCCGGCGGTGGTGGGAATCGCCACCAGGGGCAGCGGCTTCTTGGTGAGGCCGCCGACGCGCATGTGATCGATGGCACGGCCGCCCTCGCTCAGCACCACACCCACCACTTTGGCGGTGTCGATCACGCTGCCGCCGCCGAGCGCCACGATCGAGTCGCAACCTGCGGCTCGCGCCACGTCCGCGGCGCGATCGATCACGCCGAGACCGGAATCCTGCGGGACGTCGGCGACGGTGGCGGCGATCCGCGGTCCGAGCACGTCACGCACCCGTTCCACCAAGCCAGCGCCGGTGACACCGGCGTCGGTCACCAAGAGCACGCGCTTGCCGCCGAGTGCTCGCACCTCGAGGTCGAGACGCGCCAGCGAGCGCGGTCCCGAGAACACGCGCGTAGGCCCGGAGTACGCGAACGCGGCGCTCTTCGGCTCCTTGAGCAGCAGGTGGAAACCGATCTTGTCCTCGGGCTTGGCGCTCAAGCCCACGTGCACGTGCTTGAGCTGCACGAACTCCGAGAGACCCTGATGGCCCAGCTCGCGGCCGATGCCGCTTTGCTTGTAGCCGCCGAAGGGCGCCATGTCGGAGAACGCGTGGAAGTCGTTGATCCACGTGGTGCCTGTTTGGATGCGCGCCGCCACCGACTCGGCGCGCGCCAGGTTCCGCGACCAGATGCCGCCGCCGAGGCCGTATTCGCTGTCGTTGGCGATCGCCACCGCCTCGTCCACGTCGTGGTAGCGGATCACCGACAGCACCGGCCCGAAGATCTCTTCCTGGGCGATGCGCATGTCGTTGCGCACTCCCGCGAAAATCGTCGGTGGGTAGTAGTAGCCTTCCTCGAATCCAGGCACCGTGGCGGGCGCGCCGCCGCACACCACCTCCGCGCCGCCGTCCTTTCCGAGGCGCACGTATTCGTCGACGGTGGCGCGCTGCTTGTCGCTCACCACCGGCCCCATCTTGCTGCGCGCATCGAGCTGATAGCCGATCGGGATCTCGCCGGCGCGCTTGGCGAGGCGCTCCACGAACGCGTCGTGGAGCTTCTCGGGCAAGAGCAGCCGCGTGCCCGACTCGCACACCTGGCCCGAGTGGAGGAAGCACGCGAACAAAGCGCCGTCGATGGCGAGATCGAGGTCGGCGTCGTCCAGCACGATGTTGGCGGATTTCCCGCCCAGCTCGAGCGTCACTTTCTTCACCGTCGCCGAGCCCAGCTTCATCACGTGGCGCCCCACTTCCGTGGAGCCGGTGAACGCCACCTTGGCCACCTTCGGGTGGGTGCAGAGCACCTCGCCCACCTCGCTGCCGAGACCCGGCAGCACGTTCACCACGCCCTTCGGGATGCCGCTCTCGCGGATGATCTCGCCGAGCAAGCACGCCGAAAGCGGCGTCACGCTGGCGGGCTTCAAGACCACCGTGTTCCCCATCAAGATCGCGGGAACGATCTTCCACACCGCCATCAGGAACGGGAAATTCCA
>CAYUSL010000902.1:0-1942 GCA_964447125.1 uncultured bacterium
GTGAAGCTGATCCGGCCCATCATCAGCGTCTGCAGGCCCGAGTCGCGCATCTTGAGGAGCTCGTCTCCCATGACGCGCGCGTCGAAGCTGCTCGCCTCGACCGTGCGCGCTCCCGGCTTGCTGCCCGACACGCGCGGGTAGTAGTCGGCGTAGCCGGCGATGGCCTCGAGCTTGAGGCGGGTGTTGTCGCACACCCACTTGACCATCTTCGCGCCCCACTCGACGAACATCACCAGCCGATCGTCCGGGGTGGTGCCCTGGGTCGCGCCGCGCAGGTAGGCGAGCGCCTCGTCGGGCGTGTCGGCCACGCCGACGCCCTTCATCAGGTGATTGCACGGGATCCACAAGCTTCCGCCCGACATCGCGGACGAGCCGCCGTAGCGATCGCTCTTCTCGATCACCATCACCGTGGCCCCTTGATCGTGGGCGGTGATGGCCGCGGTCATCGCTCCCGCACCCGAGCCCACCACCACCACGTCGACGGTCTCGTCCCAGTTCGTCGTATCCGCCATGACCTCACCCCTTTCGGGTTTGCGAGCGCCGCCGGCGCTCCGCCCAGGTTCAATCCTCGATTGCGTCGATCAAGCCCCACCGAAGCGCTGTCGGCGCATCGACACGCGCGCCCGAGAGCGCCATCCAGGTGGCACGCTGCCGGCCGATCCGGCGGGGGATGCTGGCGGTCCCGCCGGCTCCCGGGATCAGTCCCATCGCGAGCTCGGGAAGCTGGAAGAATGCATCCGCGGTCGCCACCACGCGCGCCGCGAAGGCGCTGAGCTCGATCCCCGCGCCGATCGCCGCACCGCGAATCTCGGCCCGGAGCCGTCCGGCGCACGACGCGGCGAGCCTCGCCGCGCTGCGCGTCGACCGGATCGCATGCGCGGTGGCCACGTCGGGATGGGTCCCGAACTCGTCGAGATCGCCACCTGCCGAAAACGAGGAGCCTCGTCCGCTCAACACCACCTCGGTGAGGCCAGGATCCGCGAGCGCGAGCTCGAGCCCAGCGACCAGCGCGTCGCGCATCTCGGCCGAATAGGCGTTGCGCTTCTCGGGACGGTTGAGCACCAGGTCGAGTCGCTCGTCGGTACGCGCAACGAGCACCGCGGGCTCGGGATTCACCACGAAGGGCGGCCGGCGGCCGCGGCTCACGAGCCAGCGGCGATGCTCCTGCCCCGCCAACAACGTCCCGTACGCGAGCGACTCGACGAGCAGCGCCTCGTCCACGGTCAGGTGCTTTCCGAGCCGCAACACCTGCACCAACGTCATGGCGGCGGTGGGAGCCGCGCGGACTGCACGAGCGAGCCGATCGAGGTCCTCGACGGACTCGACCACCACGTCGAGGCTGGTGCGGAACGGATCGTCGTCGTGCGTCGCGATCGACGGTTCGGTCAACCCGATCGTCGGACACGGCAAGGATGCGAGCGTCGCGAGCGCCGCCGCCCGCTCCTCGCTGCCGAGCGGAGCCTCACCACCACGTAGATCCACCACAAAGAGGGGCGTGCCCACGAGCGGCGAGTGACGCTCGGCGACCCCGGGAGCCGCGAGCGCGGCGAGCGCCTCGCTCCGCGTCAGCAGCCCGACCGAGGCCTGGTTCGCCACGTGGTCGGTTCCCGTCGTCGTTGTGCGCGCGGTGGAGGACGAGCGCATCGACCGGTCGCTTCCGTCTCTCAGCCGCCCGCGAGCTGGGCGCGCACCTGGCGGCGCAACAGCTTGCCGGTCTCGTTGTAGGGTAGCGATTCCCAGAACTCGATGCGCTCGGGCGTGCGCGACGAGCGCAGGTGCGTCTTCACCCACGCTTGGAGATCGTCGACGGAAGCCGTCTTGCCGGGCTTGGTCACGACCACCGCCGCGACCGCCTCGCCCCATTGCTCGCTCGGCACGCCGACCACTGCGCAGTCGGCGATCGCGTCGTGCTCGAGCAGCACGTCCTCGATCTCGCCCGGCG
>CAYUSL010000903.1:0-1910 GCA_964447125.1 uncultured bacterium
GCACGCCGCAACGTCGAAGAGCGCCTGCACGTCCGCGGGCTCGATCGTCGGCAGGTCGGCCACCAGCACCGCGAGTGCCGTGGCACCGAGGGCGAGCGCGCGCTCGCGCCCTTGATCCAACGCGAGGTTGAGCGCCCGCGGGTCGCGGATCGGCGTCGTTTCGAGCACCGCCGTGGCCTCGCAGTCGCGCGCCAACGCGAGTGCGCGCAGATCGCGGCTCACCACCAGTACCTCGTCGACGGCCTCGGCAGCGAGCGCTGCGCGAATCGCCCGCTCCGCGAGCGCCAGCACCAAGCGTTCGCGCTCACCGTCGTCGAGCACGGCGCGGAGCCGGCTCTTCGCCGAGGCGAGCGCCTTGATCGGCACCACCACCACGTTCATGACCGCGCCAGGGGTAGCACATTCGGCGCGCGCCAGCCGAGAGCGCCACGAGGGGCTGGGTCAGCCCGCGCGAAGGGCACCGGCCAAGGCTACGCAGCTCCGGATCACCGCACGCCCCACGTGCAGCGGCTCGAGCGCGGTGTCGCACACGGCCACGCGAATCCCGAGGCGCTCGATCTCGGGCGCCAGCGCCTCATCCGCGACGTCGAGCACGAGGCCATCGATCCAGTCGCGATATAGCCGCGCCACGCCGAGCGCCGTGGGCTCGTGGCCGGCACCCACGAGAAAGCGATCGGCATCGCCGCGAAACGGGGCGCCGCCGCGCAAACCGCTGAGCGCCACGATCGACAACGAAGTGCGCATCAACGCTTCGCGGATCGCGGCGATGGCGAGGATCGGGCCGATCGAGCTCAGGGGGTTGCTCGGCGCGACCAGGATCACGTCGGCGCTCAGCAACGCCTCGAGCACGCCGGGCGCCGGACGCGCCGCGTCCGCACCGAGGTATCGCACGCCGTGGATGCGCGGCAGCGACCGCTCGCGCACGTGGTACTCCTGAAACGTGAGCGTCCCGCGCTCGGTATCCACCTGCGTGCGCACGGGATCGTCGCTCATGGGCAAGACCGTCTCGCGCAGCCCGAACGCCGCCACGATGCGGCGCGTGACCTCGGAGAGCGGAACACCCGCCGCGAGCGACTGCGCGCGAAACAAATGCGTGCCCAGATCGCGATCGCCGAGCTGAAACCACGCCGTCGGGTCGAAGCGCTTGAGCGACTCGAAGGCCCGGAAGCTCTCGTCTGCCAGCCCCCAGCCGCGCTGGACGTCGCTCACACCCGCGAGGGTGTAGACGATCGAATCGAGATCGGGAGATACGTCGAGACCGTGGAACGCTTGATCGTCGCCGGTGTTGACGATCACCGTGATGGCCTCGGCGCCGAGCTCGGCGCTCGCGGCACGAACGAAGCGCGCGCCACCGACGCCGCCGGCGAGGATCGCCGTCTTCACGCGCGTCCCCGAGCGCGGAGCCGCGCACGCACCTCGAAGCTGGCAGCGACGCACAACACGGCGAGGGAAAACGCACCCAGCAACCGGCGCAACCAGGACGAACCGCCCTCGAATCGCACCGTGTGCGCGCCGGCGGGCGCAGAGATCACCGTGGCGTGCGTCACGTCCGGCACGGCATGCACCCGGCGCTCGTCGAGCCACACCCGCTGGTACGGATAGTACGACTGAGCGAAGCGCACATACGCGGCGCGGTCGAGCTCAAGGTCGATGGTGAGCGTGGTCGGCGTCACGTGGACTTTGTGGACCGTGAGCTCTGGCGTCGTGCCAGGGTCGGACTCGCCTGCGCCTGGCAACGGCGCAGCCTCGCGGCGCAGGATCAGCGAGCGCGCGGTGCCCGCTTCGCGATCGAGGGCCATCGCTGCGAGGATTCGATCCCACGCGCCCGGCGGCGCCGAGTCCACGCCGAAGGGTTGCTCCCATCCTTCGTTCGGCAGCTCCAAGTCGGGAGTCATCGATTGCCAACGCGG
>CAYUSL010000904.1:0-1903 GCA_964447125.1 uncultured bacterium
ACCAACGCCAACATGAACAACGCCATCCGCCGCGTGTCCTCGGAGAAAGGCCACGATCCGCGGAAATTCGATCTGGTGGCGTTCGGCGGCGGCGGTCCCACGCACGCCACCGCGCAAGCGCTGGAGCTCGGCATCGATCGCATCGTGGTGCCGCGGCTCTCACCGGTGCTCTCCGCGTACGGCACGCTCACGGCGGATTTCGTGGTCAACCAGGTCCACGCGCACATCGCCGAGACGGCGCTCCTGGACGTGGACCAAGTCAACGTGGAGCTGGCCGAGCTGCGCCGCCGCGCCGAGGTCGAGCTGGCGCAGGTGGGTGTGACCGGGCGCGACGTGGTCCATCACGTGGCGTTCGGCTGCCGCTATCCCGGCCAGACCTTCACGCTCAGCGTTCCCGCGGAAGTTTCCGAGGGCGCCATCACCCGCGAGGCAGTGGCCGGGATCGCGCAGCGCTTCCACGAGCTTCACGAGCAGCTCCACACGTTCGCCACTCCCAGCGAGGCGGTGGTGGTGGCCGAGCTGACGGTGCGCACCGTGGGTGTGGCGCCCAAGCCCGAGCTGCCGCGGATCGCCAAGGCCCGCGGGCCAGCGAGGTCGGCGCTCGTGGGCCACCGTCGTGCGTACTTCGGCGGCGCCATGGTCTCGACCCCCGTGTACGACGGCACTCGTCTCGCCGCCGGCCACGCGATCGTGGGACCGGCGATCATCGAAGAGACCTTCTCCACCATCGTGGTCCACCCCGAGCAGCAATCGACGGTGGACCGCTACGGCAATCACGTGATCACGCGACGGCGCACGAGCCGCAAGGCCAGCGCCCGCAAACCGGCGCGGAAGCCCAGCGCCAAGACGAGCGCCGCGCGGCGTTCCTCCACGCGGAAGAGGTGAGCATGACCGCAGTCAGCCGATCCACGCGCACCCGCTCCCCCGCACGCCCCGCCGAGAAGCGCACCGCGCGGAAGCCGCCGGCGCGGAAGCCGAGCGGCAAGAAGGCGCCAGCGCCGGACGCGCGCCGCATCGACCCCATCACCGCGGAGGTGATCCGCGGCGCGATGGAGACGGTGGCGTTCGAGATGGCGATGCACGTGAGCCTCGCCGCCGTGACGCCGATCTTGAATCAATCGAACGAGCGGAACGCCAGCATCCTCGACAGCCGCGGCCGGCTCGCGGCGCTCTCGGTGGGCATTCCGCAGTTCATGCTGGCGTCACGCGGGCCGGTGCGCTTCGCCCTCGACTTCTTCGGCACCGAGGGCTTCCAGGACGGCGACGTGTTCGCTGCCAACGACCCCTACCACGGCGGCGGCCACCTCCCCGACTGGAACGTGTTCGCGCCGGTGGTGGTGGACGGCGAGTTGGTGCTCATCGCGTCCATCCAATGCCACCACGGCGACACCGGCGGCGACACGCCCGGCGGCTACAGCGTGAACGCCGTGGACGTGTGGGCCGAGGGGCTGCGCGTCCCGGCCATCAAGCTCGTGGAGCGCGGCAAGGAGCGGAAGGACGTCCTCTATCTGCTGCGCACCAACAATCGCCTGCCCACCTATGGCGCCGACCTCAAGGCGCAGATGGGTGCCGCCACGCTGGGCGCACGGCGATTGAAAGAGCTGGTGGCGAGCTACGGCGCCGACACCATCCGCGCTGCCATCGATTACTCGATCGAGCTCACGCGCCGGCAGGTGCGGAAGGCCATCGCGAGCTGGCCCGACGGTGTTTACGAAGGCCGCTCGTTCGTCGAGCAAGACACCCGCGGCAACCGCGACATCCAGATCCACTGCAAGGCCACCGTCGCCGGCGACAAGCTCAGCCTCGACTACAGCGCCTCCGACCGCCGCTCGAGCCTCACCACCAACGGCACCTACGGCAACACCCAGGGCATGGTGCTGTCGCAGTTCTGCACCATGGTGGA
>CAYUSL010000905.1:0-1900 GCA_964447125.1 uncultured bacterium
AGCCGGTACAAATTACAAAGCCGGGCACCTTACCCGGCGAGCGACGGCACCACCCACCCACCGAACGCGCGCTCGAGCTCGCGAGCGACGGCGATGGTGACGTGGTCGTTCCCATGGACGGCGGCGACCTGGATGCCGAGCGGCACCCCATCGGGGTCGAGCCCCAGCGGGACCTGCGTCACCGGCAGCTCCATCACGTTGAGGATCGCGGTGTACGCCCAGCACACCGGGGGTGCCAGCGGGAACGCGTGGCGGGGCGCCACGCTCGCGTAGGGGGGATAGAGCAGCACCCCGTTCGGCCCGATCAGCTTCACCAGCTCGGCGCGCAGCTCGGCTCCGAGCGCGACCAGGCGCTGGGTGCGGACAGGCGTCCACTTCGGCACGTTCTCGAGCAGCGCGAGCATGATCGCGGGCAGGGTGTGCGCGGAGCGGCCGAAGCCCCACTTCACCAGCTCGAGGAACGCGTTCACGGGGACGCCGTTGCCGAGCATCGTCGCGAAGTCGCCGCCTTCCGAGGAGGCCAGCATCGCCGACCAGATCTCGAGCGATTGCTTGAGGCGCGGCACGTGCTCCCACTCCACGCGCGCGCCGCGCGCCGCGAGCGCTTCGGCCACGCGGCGCTGCGCTTGGCGCAGATCGTTGCTCACCGGGATCAGCCCGTTGTCCTCGATGCTCACCACCCGTAGACCCGCGAGCCGCACGCTGGCGGGATCGCCGAGCGTGCGAGCGATGCACCCGCCGTCGATGCCGTCCGGTCCGGCGAGGATGCGCACCAGGGGCATGAGGTCCTCGGCGCGACGCGCCAGCGGCCCGGTGGTGCAGTAGCGACGCACGTCGCCGGTCGGCATCGGGAACTGGCCCGAGTTGGGGATGAGCCCGCCGGTGGGCTTGTGACCGAAGACGCCGTTGAAGAACGCGGGCATGCGAATCGACCCGCCCACGTCGGAGCCGAGGCCGAACGGCGCTCCGCCCGCGCCCACGATCGCACCCTCGCCCCCCGAGCTACCGCCCACCGTGCGGCGCGGATCGTACGGGTTGTTGGAGCGGCCGTAGACGCGGTTGTTCGACTCCATCCACATGCAGAGCTCGGAGATGTTGGTGACTCCGAGCGGGATCGCGCCCGCGGCGCGCAGGCGCGCGACGCCCGTGGCATCCGCGGAAGCGAGCTGGCCACGGCGCGCCACCAAACCCGAGGTATTCGGCATCCCGGTGAGCGCGAAGCACTCCTTGATGGAGCACGGCACGCCGTGGAACGGGGGAAGCTGGGAGGGATCGGCGGCGGCGGCGAGCACGGCGTCGGCGCGCCGCGCCTCCTCGCGAGCGCTGGCGAAGCGCTCCGCAACCATTGCGTTGAGTCTCGGATTGACGCGCTGGATCTGCGCGATGTGTGCATCCACCGCCTCCAGCGACGAGAGCTGCCGGGCGCGGATGCGAGACGCGAGCTCGGTGCCCGAGAGCAGGATCAACGGATCGAGCGCCATCAGCGTGTCCCCTCGTTCACCGCGGCCCGATGCGCTGCGGACGCCTCGGTATCGTTCCCGTCGAGGGCGTTTTCTCGTGCCGCCTCGGCCTCGAAGTCGCCGCCTGCCGCCCGGGCCGCCGCCTGCGCAGCGCTCGCGTCCCCACCGAACATGTAGGGGTAGATGGTGCGCCACGCTTCGAGCATCTCGTCGATGGGGAAATCGGCGAACTCTCCGCGGTAGCGCAGGTACTCCATGTGCTGCTGGCCGTCGCGGTCGAAGGGATGGAAGAGCGCGTCGTGCTCGCCGTCGAAGTCGAGCGGCTTCACGCGGAACTTCTCGCACAGCGAGAGATTGAAGGTGGGCGTCGCCTTGACCCAGCGTCCGCCGAGCCAGAGCTCCACGTAGCCGTGGAACGCGAACACGTCGGTGCCCATGCG
>CAYUSL010000906.1:0-1893 GCA_964447125.1 uncultured bacterium
GGGTGCTCTTGCTCACGAGCTGCCGCCGCCAGGGCATCGCGTACCCGGATCGAGGCGGCACATACCAGTACTTCGATCAGGCCGGTGTGACACGTCCCATGGCGAAGTGGAGCGGCGCCGTGCCCAACTTCGACCGCATCCCGGAGTTCATGCGGCGCGCGTTCCGGATCGCGCACCGCGGCCGTCCCGGCGTGGTGCACGTCGATCTCCCCGAGAACGTCCTCAACAACGCCTTTCCCGCCGGCGACGACTGCGTGCGCACGCCGCACCAGTACCGCCGCACCGAGCCGCTCCGTGCTGCGCCCGCCGACGTGGAGCGCGTGGCGGCGTTGCTGCGCGAGGCGGAGCGGCCGCTCCTGCACGCGGGTAGCGGCATCGTGCACGCGCTCGCCTACGACGAGCTGCTGGAGGTGGCGGAGCTCGCCCACGCGCCGGTGAGCACGAGCTGGGGCGCACGCGCGGTAATGCCGGACGCCCACAAGCTCGCGCTGCCGGTGCCGTTGATGTCGGTGGTGAACGAGTGCCGTGCCAGCGCCGACGTCGTGGTGGTGATCGGCTCGCGGCTCGGTGAGACCGATTGGTGGGGCAAGGCGCCCTATTGGGGGCGGGGTGCCGCCCAGCGGCTGGTGCAGGTCGACGCCGACGAGGAGCTACTGGGGCTCAACAAGCCCGCCGAGCTCACGATCCTCGCCGACGCCAAGTCGTTCCTCGCCGATCTCGCCGAAGTCTTGCGCGCCGAGCGGGTGCCGGCGGAGCACATGCGCGCTCGCGAAGCGCGCGTGATCGAGCTCGCGACCGCCAAAGCCACGGCGCGCGCCGAGCTGGCGCTGGCGCTCGAAAATCGCGATTCGCCGCTCCACCCCGCACAGGTTCCACACATCTGCGATCAGGTCTTCGACGAAGACGCCATCGTGGTCGTGGACGGCGGCAACACCGCGGTCTGGACTACGTTCTTCCACGAGGTGAAGCGCCCCGGCGGCGTGCTTTCCACGTTCAAGTTCGGGATGCTCGGCGCGGGCGTGAGCCAAGCGCTGGGCGCCAAGGTCGCGCGGCCCGATGCGCAGGTCTATTGCGTGATCGGCGACGGTGCGATGGGCTTCCACGCGCAAGAGCTGGAGACTGCCGTGCGCCATCGATTGCCCGTCACCTACATCGTGCTCTGCGATCGCCAATGGGGAATGGTGAAGCTCACGCAGACCATGGGTCTGCCGGCCATTCGCGAGCAGATCGGCGTGGAAGCCGAAGGCGTCATCAACGCCGACTTCCACGAGATCGCGTTCGACAAGCTGGCGGAGAGCATGGGTGCCCACGGCGAGCGCGTGAGCTCGCCCGACGAGCTGCGCGCGGCGCTCTTGCGCTGTGTGGGCCAGGGGCGGCCGTCGGTGGTGCACGTCGACGTCGATCCCATGCAGCACCTCTTCGCCCCCGGCTTGCAGGAATTCAAGGCGATGCACCAGGAGCCGGCCGGCTGATGGCGACCCGGACCCGTACGCGACGGAAGAACGTGACGAAGCCGAGCGGTGATGCGCCCCGCAGACGCAGTCGGACGCAGCGCGAGAAAGGGAGTCCCCAACCGGCGAACAGGCGGCGGACAGAGGCTCGCGCCAGAGGCGGGACGACGAGCGGCGCGAGTCGACTCGGGGGTGGGGCCCCACGAAAACCGCGCTCTTCGTGGGGCGGGGGGCTGGAACAGACCCCCGGGGGAACATCGGCGGGCGTGAAGGACTCGCCGGGGCGAGTCTTTCGGAAGCCCGCGGTGGTCGTGACGGGCGCCGCTGGCTACATCGGCCGGCTCGTCGTCGAGACGCTCGCCGGGCGGCGGAAGGATCTCGCCGCGTTGGTGGCGCTCGACGTGCGTTCCGTGCCGTCGGCCGAGCGGCGCCCGGGCGTCGT
>CAYUSL010000907.1:0-1889 GCA_964447125.1 uncultured bacterium
GCTCGTAGTACTCGGTCTTCATGCCCCAGGTGCCGTCCATGCACGAGCACTTGTCCACGAGCGTGACCTCGGCGCCCGGCAAGCGCTTCATCACGTCGCGGCTGCGGAAGCCGATTTTCTGGACCTTGAGGTGGCAGGGGACGTGGTAACCGATGCTGCCTACATCCACGTTCCAGTCTTCCTTCAGCTTCCCGTCCTTGCGGAGCTGGAAGAGGTACTCCATCAAGTCGAAGGAGCGCTTGGCGACCTTCTCGGCCGACTCGCTACCCACGTACTCGGGCCATTCCTTCTTCATCATGAACGAGCACGTCGGCCCGGGAGAGAGCACGTCGCAGCCCGCCTCGACGTACGGCAAGAGCGTCTCGATGTTCTGCTTGGCCCACGAGGTGGCGCGCGGCACGTCGCCGCCGTCGAGTGCCGGCATGCCGCAGCAGCGAAGCTCGGGGGCGAACACCGTGATGCCGTTTCGCTCCAGCACCTCGACGGCTGCGCGCCCCACCTTGGGTACGTTCCACTGCACCGAGCAGGTGTAGAAGAGCACGACCTTCGGCCCGCTCACGTCCTGCGGCCGCGGCTGGCTCGGGTGGCGTTTGCGGAACCACGCCAGGAAAGTCTCGGAAGCGAAGTCGGGCAGCTTCCGCTGGCGATGGACGCCCAGCACTTTCTCCATCCCGATGCGTGCGAGAGCGAGCTTCGAGCCCCAGTTGGCGAGCGCCGGCGTGAGCGTGCCGACGCGTCCCACCAGATCGGGATCCCCGAGCAGACGGTCGGCCAGCTTGACGCCGTTCTGCTTCGCATCGATCGCCTTGTGGCGCAGCATGAGCCGCGGGAAGTCGACCGCGAACTCGTGGGGCGGCTGGTAGGGACAGATCGGATCGCAGAGCTTGCACTGGTAGCAGAGGTCGACGACCTCTTGGTAAACGGCGCGAGGCAGCCGTTCGAGCGCTTCGACCTGGCCCTTCACGTCGGCGCGGACTTCCGCGACGTGATGCTCGCCGTGGCCGGCGTCGGTGGCGTGGCTGTGTACGTCCCCGCTTGCGGTTTCCGCGGCGGGCAGTTCCTCGCTCACGTCGAGCGCGTCGACCGCCTTGAAGAGCGCCGGAAACGACGGGCAGAGGTTGAAGCAGAGGCGGCAGCCGTTGCAGACCTCGAAGACGCGCTTTTCTTCGGCGATGAGCTTGTCGCGATCCCAGTAGTCCGGATCCCGCGGGGTGGGGAGCGTGAGCGTCATGGCGCGATCTCCTCGGGGCGATGGCGTGGGAGACACACGCCCCGTCGACGAGCCGCCCGGGTCGCCGTGCCACGAACCGCGAGGCTTAAGAAGGAACGAACTCGCGCGGTAGGCTACGTCGCGGATCCCCCCCGAGCAAGGCGCTGAAACATGTTCCAATCCCCGCTGCACGCGTTCGATCGCGGCCCTCGGCACGACCCACTCGGAGCGATCGTGCCCGTCGCGGAGCGAGCGCCAGCCGCGGCGCTGCCGCCCCATTTGGTGTGCGCGACGTGCGATCACGGCATCACCCACGCCGCCACGCGTACCGAGCGCTCGGGCGCTCACGTGCACGCGTTCGCGAATCCCGAGGGTCAGCGATTCGAGATCGGCTGCTTCGCGGAGGCGCCCGGCGTGGTTCTCGTTGGCCACGAGGTCCTCGCGTACACGTGGTTTCCCGGCTTCGCCTGGACCGTGGCGCTGTGCGCGCGCTGCAGCGTTCAGCTCGGCTGGCGCTATCGCTCGGCGGCCGGTGCGGTCTTTTACGGTCTCATCCTCGACCGTTTGCGTGAGTCCGGCGAGTGCCGCGCGCCAGGCGGAGATTCGTGACTCATCCGCTGATCGAATGCTCGAGGTGCGGGGCGTGTTGTGTCGCGCCGGACATCTCGGCCCTCGGCAA
>CAYUSL010000908.1:0-1889 GCA_964447125.1 uncultured bacterium
TGGGTCGACTTCGACGACGACTACAAGACCATGGACCCCGCGTTCATGGAGTCGGTGTGGTGGGTGTTCAAGCAGCTCTGGGACAAAGGCCGCGTGTACCGCTCGCACCGCATCATGCCCTACAGCTGGAAGCTCACGACACCGCTCAGCAACTTCGAGGCGGGCAGCAATTACAAGGACGTACAGGACCCAGCGATCACGCTGCGCTTCCGCGTCCGTGACGGCCACGAACGCCTCGGGCTGCCGCGCGACCTCTACATGCTGGCGTGGACGACCACGCCGTGGACGCTGCCAGCGAACCTGGCGCTCTGCGTCGGTCCGGCGATCGAATACGTCGCCGTGCGCGACACGGCGAGCGGCGATCACTACCTACTGGCCGAATCGCGGCTCACGGCCTACTACCCGGGAGGAAAGGGCGCCGAGATCGTCGCCCGCATCGCCGGTCGCGACCTCGCCGGCATCCGTTACGAGCCGCTCTTCCCCTACTTCGCCGCGCTACCCAACGCCTTCGTGGTGCTGGTGGACGAGTTCGTCTCGACTGGCGACGGCACGGGCATCGTTCACATCGCGCCGGCCTACGGCGAGGACGACTTCCGCGTGGGCAAAGCCGCAGGAATCGGTCTCGTGGATCCACTCGACGCCGAGGCGAACTTCACCGCCGCCTCTCCCGATCTCGCCGGCCAAAACTGCAAGGACGCCGATCGCGGGATCATTCGCCGCCTCAAGGACGAAGGAAAGATCGTCCGCCAGGAGACGGTCGTCCACGCCTACCCGTTCTGCTACCGCACCGAGACTCCACTCATCTACCGCGCCATCGACGCCTGGTACGTGAAGGTCACCGATCGTCGCGAAGAGCTGGTCGCAGCCAACGACGCGGTCCACTGGATCCCGGAAGCGGTGGGCGCGGCGCGGTTCGGCAACTGGTTGCGCGAGGCCAACGACTGGAACGTGAGCCGCAACCGCTTCTGGGGCTCGTGCATCCCGGTGTGGATCAACGAAAACGATCCCCAGGACGCGATCTGCATCGGCAGCGTGGCGGAGCTGGAGGCGCTGTCGGGCGTGCGCGTCACCGATCTCCACAAGCACATCGTGGACCCCATCGTGATCCAGAAAGACGGCAAGACCTACCGCCGTACTCCCGAGGTCCTCGACTGCTGGTTCGAATCGGGCGCGATGCCGTACGCCCAACAGCACTATCCCTTCGAGCGCAGCGATCGCTTCGACTCGTTCTTCCCCGCGCATTTCATCGCCGAAGGCCTCGATCAGACCCGCGGCTGGTTCTACACGCTGCTGGTCCTGGGTGTGTCGCTCTTCGGCCGCTCGCCCTACCGCAACGTGGTGGTGAACGGGCTCATCTTGGCCGAGGACGGCCAGAAGATGAGCAAGCGCAAGAAGAACTACCCCGATCCCAACGACGTGCTCGCCAAGTACGGCGCCGACGCGTTGCGCGCGTACTTGATCGATTCACCGGTGGTGCGAGGCGAGCCGCTGCGTTTCTCCGAGCGCGGCCTTCAGGAGATCGTGCGCAGCGTGGTGCTCCCCACCTGGCACGCGCTGCAATTCTTCACGACCTACGCGAGCGTCGACGGCTGGGACCCGCGCGCCGTCGACCGCCCCGCGCCCTCGGGCCGCCCCGACATCGATCGCTGGGTGCTATCGACGCTTCAGCACCTGGTGCGCGACGTGAACCGCGAGATGGAGAGCTACCGGCTCTACGCCGTGGTGCCACGGCTCGTCGAGTTCATCGACGACCTCACCAATTGGTACATCCGCCGCTCGCGGCCGCGCTTCTGGAAGAACGACGATCCCGCCGACCAACACGCCGCGTACACCACACTCTACGAGGTGCTGGTCACGTTCGCGCGGCTGCTCGCGCCCTTCATGCCGTT
>CAYUSL010000909.1:0-1885 GCA_964447125.1 uncultured bacterium
CCGCCGTGCTCCTGCGCGACGTTGTGGATGAGCTCCATGATGAGCACGGTCTTGCCCACGCCGGCGCCGCCGAAGAGGCCGATCTTCCCGCCCTTCGAGTAGGGCGCGAGCATGTCGACGACCTTGATGCCGGTCACGAACATCTCGACCGAGGTGCTCTGCTCGAGGAACGAAGGCGGCATGCGGTGAATCGGCGAGTAGCCTTCGGCTTCGACCGGGCCCGCTTCGTCGACGGGTTCGCCGACGACGTTGATGATGCGGCCGAGCGTCGATGCGCCGACGGGCATGCGGATCGCGTAGCCGGTGTCCTCGACGGGCATGCCACGCACCAGACCCTCGGTCGTGTCCATGGCGATGCAGCGCACGGTGCGCTCCCCGAGGTGCTGGGCGACCTCGACGATCAGGTTGCCCGCGCGATCGTCGATCGCCGGATTGGTGAGCTTGAGCGCGTTCAGGATCGGCGGGAGATCGCCGTTCGGAAATTCGACGTCGATGACGGCGCCGATGATCTGCGAGATCTTTCCGACGCGCTGGCCGGCTTGAGCGGTGGATCCGTGGGACATCGCTTTCCTCCCGGGTTGCCGTGTGTTTGTCGAGCCGGGCCGCGGCTCAGGTCGAAGACAATGCCTCGGCGCCGCCCACGATCTCCATCAGCTCCTTGGTGATCGCAGCCTGTCGGGCCTTGTTGAACTGCAGCGTGAGGGATTCGATCATCTCGCTCGCGTTCGAGGTCGCGCTTTCCATCGCCGCCATGCGCGCCGCGTGCTCGGCGGCGGCACTCTCCAACAGCGCGTGGTAGATGCGGCTCTCGACCTGACGCGGTAGCAGCACGGCGAGCATCTCCGCGCGCGATGGCTCGAAGAGCGGCTCCATCAGGTTCGGGGTCGCGTTCTCTTCGGCCTCGTGGACCAGGGGAAGCAATCGTTCGATGCGCGGGCGCTGCACCATGGCAGACACGAATTCGTTGTAGACGATCGAAATCTCGTCGACCTCGCCCGCCAGGAAACGCTCCATGGCGATCTTCGCGAGCTCGGCGGCGTCCGCGTGCGCCGGAGCTCCGGAGAAGCCGATCGACTCTCCACGCACCGGGTAGGCGCGGCGTCCGAAGTAGTCGCGCGCCTTCTTCCCCACCACCCAGATCGTCGGCTCGAGCTCGCGGCTGAGCTGGTCGCGAAGCTCCCGCTCGACGAGGCGAAGCAAATTGCCGTTGAAACCACCGCACAGGCCGCGATCGGACGTGACCACCAACCACTCGCTCTTGACCACCGGGCGGCGCGCCAGCAACGGGTGCGCGTCCTCACCGAGGCCGGCGATGAGCTGCGTCAGCGTGCTGGAGAGCTGTCCGGAGTACGGGCGCGAACGACGTGCCGCATCCTCCGCGCGCCGCAGCTTCGCTGCCGACACCATCTTCATCGACTTCGTGATCTTCTGCGTGTTCTTGACGCTCGCGATTCGGCGGCGGATGTCCTTCAGGCTCGGCACGGTCGAATCCTCCGCGAAAGTCGGGCTCGCGCTCGGGTGGGACGGCTCACGCCGCCGCGCGCGCGAAATCGGCCTTGAACTCGCCGATCGCCTTGTTGATCGCAGCCTTGATCTCGTCGGTGAGCGTCTTGCCGTCGCGGATCTTGCTGAAGATCTCCGGATGCCGTGCGGCGATGTACTCGTGCAGGCCCGCCTCGAATGAACGCACCTTCTCGACTGGCAGATCGTCGAGCGCACCGGTGGTGCCGGTGAAAATGGAGACCACCTGGCGCTCGACGGGCATGGGCTGATACTGACCCTGCTTGAGGAGCTCGACGAGACGCTGTCCGCGGTTCAACTGGTGTTGCGTCGCCTTGTCGAGGTCGCTGCCGAACTTCGCGAACGCTTCCATGGCGCGGTACTG
>CAYUSL010000910.1:0-1883 GCA_964447125.1 uncultured bacterium
GCAAAGCCGCGTAGGGTCCCACCCCCGAGGCGCTGCGCTTCGCTTGCGGCTCGCCTCTGGCTCGCGGAGAGATGGAGCGTGAGCGGGGAGCCCGTGGCGCAGATCGGCTGGAGGCCCGTCGGTCCCTCGACGGGCCAGGCGGCTCGACCATGCGGCCGCGGACTATTCCGTGCGCCAGCGCCCGCGCCCAGCGCCGCAAAGCCGCGCTGGGGCCCACCCCCGCGGCGACTCGCTGCGCTTGCGGCTCGCGGAGAGACAGATGCCGAGCGGGGCGGCCGTAGCGCAGATCGGCTGGAGGCCCGTCGGTCCCTCGACGGGCCAGACGATTCGCCTGCGCGAGCACGAGTCGCGTCCTTGTACGGCAACCTCGCGTTTGTCGGGAATTTTCAAGGCACCACCTTTGCGTATGCGGTGGTTCTCGAATCGCACTCGCCAAGGAGGATCGCTTCGTGAGCGCCCGCCGTGCCTACAGGTCAGCCGTCGATGCCTTCGATTTCCTCGAGATACGCAGCGTGTGTCGTGACTGCGGTCACACCGACGAGCATCACATCGTCCGCACTTGGTGGAGCGCACCCAATCGTACCGCCGGCTGGGACGCGCCGAGCACGTCGGGAAGCACCTATTCGATCGGATCGACGCTCAAGGGGCTGAGCCGGCGGCCCACGCAGTTCAGCGGCGAATCACGCTGTAGCGCATGCGGAGTCGAAACGACGTGGACGATCCTGACCGATCGCTCCCGCATCGTCTCGATCAGCCTCGCCGCCGCACCCCGCCCGCTTCGGCTCGTGGTGCGCGATTCCGAAACGGGCGCGAATCCGAGCGTGGAGCCGAGCGCGGAGCCTGACACCCGCCAGTCGGGTTCGTGACGCGCTCGCGCAATCGTCCGCAAATCCAGCATCTCCCCGCGACGGCGCGCATCGCGCCGGATGCGCCGCGTGCAGCCAGCGCATCCTCTTCGTACGCTTTCCAGGCGCGTTCCCGTTGTGCGATCCCTCCCCACATCGCACGTCGGGAGCCCCCACATGCCCAGCTATTCCGAGATCCGTTTCGAGATTACCGACGACATCGCAACGCTCACGCTGAACCGACCCGAAGAGCGGAACGCCATGACGCCGGCCATGGGCGAAGAGGTCGCAGCGGCGTGTCGTGAAGCGAGCGCCCGCGCCGAGCTGCGCGCGATGATCGTCACCGGCGCGGGCTCGGCATTCGCCGCAGGCGGAAAATTCGACTTCATCGAGGACGTGACGAAGCTCCCCGCCGAAGAGCGCCGCCATCGGATGAAGTGGTTCTACCGGCTCTTCCTCGCCGTCGCCGAGGTTCCCGTCCCCACCATCGCCGCCATCAACGGCCACGCCATCGGCGCCGGGCTCTGCTTTCCGCTGGCGTGCGACCTCCGGATCGCCGCCGAAGGCGCCAAGCTCGGCCTCAACTTCGTGACCCTCGGGCTCCACCCCGGCATGGGCGGATCCTTCCTGCTGCCGCGGCTCGTGGGCGTTGCGCGCGCCGCCGACCTGATCCTCACGGGCCGACTCGTCGATGCCACCGAGGCCCGCGAGATCGGGCTGGTGAGCGAAGTGCTTCCCGCCGATCGGCTGCTGGCGCGCGCCCACGAGCTCGCGACGACGATCGCCCGCAACGCGCCGATCGCCGTGCGGCAAGCCAAGGAATCCATCTACCGCAACCTCGAAGTCACGCTCGACGCCGCCCTCGAGCGCGAAGCCTTCTGCCAATCGATCGACTACGGCACCACCGACTTCCGCGAAGGCATCACCGCCGCCCGCGAGAAACGGCGCCCGAGCTTCCGCGGCGAGTGAGCGCCGCCGGCACGCGGCGGCGCGAGCCACCGCCCCGCGATCCTGTGCCGCGGCGGGACGCCAGCGTGA
>CAYUSL010000911.1:0-1880 GCA_964447125.1 uncultured bacterium
GCGAATGGTGGAGGCGGCGGGAATCGAACCCGCGTCCGAAGGTGCTCGATCCGAGGCTTCTACACGCGTAGCTTCCCTTCTTTTGTCGTCGGCCGCGGCGCTGGGAAGCGAGCTCGCGGTCGACCAGCCCGATCTTTGATTTCGCTCGGCGTCGGACGGGCGCGGCGCCTTGCTAGCCCGCTATTTGCTCCGAACGGACCCGCGGGCGAGGGCCGTCCAGAGGAATCACTGCGGGTTAGGCAGCGATCGCGTAAGCAGAACCGTCGTTGGCGGTTGTGTTTTCCAGCCTTTTGTACGAGGTGACCGGGACCCTCGGCGTGCCACCACGGACGTCATCACCCCCGTCGAGCCCAAATCGCCCCCGTGTGGGAAGTCAATCGGGAAGAGGGGCCATGCGGCCGTTGACTCTTCCGTTTTCTCCTTCGCGCGCGGCCTCGTCCCGAGCCCCGCTACCGGGGCCATCGCGAGTCGCGAGCCGCCCCACCGTAACACCGCACGGGCGATGCGCTAGGCCTTTTCGAGCATTCGACGACGCGTGCTGCGGCGACGGAGCGCCCGCCGTCGAGTGGCGCGAGGCTTGGTATCCGCGCGGATCGATCGGTCGGGAGGCGGCGTTCGCGGCTGCGGCGCTCGTCGTGATGCCCGAGATCCCACCGGGCCCACCGAGGGACCGGTGGGCCTCCAGCCGCGTGCGGGGGCCTCCATCTGCGTGGCGCGCGGGTCGCCAGCCGCGTGACGCGCGGTCGTGCAGCCGACTGATCGGCGGGGCCGGCGTCGCCGGCGATTGGCGCGAGCGTTTCGGGTGACTATCCCTAGGGCTACGCGCGGCGCGGCCGCGGGCTCGGGAGGTGGGAAATGCGCTTGGGAATCGACTTCGGTACCACACGAACGGTGGTCTCGGCCTCGCTGAAGGGGCGCTACCCGGTGGTGTGCTTCGACGTGGGCGGGGTGTTCCGGGACTACGTGCCGGGTATCGCTGCGATCCGCGACGACGGCTCGCTGGTCTTCGGTTGGGAGGCGCGCGCCGAGCTGGGCGAGCATCCGCACCACGCGATCCGCTCGATCAAGCGGGCGATCACCGAGCTGGCGCCGGATGACGTGGTGCCGGGGCTCGAGCAGGCGGGCGTGACCGCGGTGGAGCTGGTCGCCCGTTATCTCGCCCACGTGCGCTCGCTGATTCTCGAGCACGGAAACGTGGAGGTGGGCGAGGACGAGCCGCTGGAGGCGGTGATCTCCGTGCCGGCCAATGCGTCGAGCCAGCAGCGCTACCTGACGATGGAGGCGTTTTCCCGCGCCGGCTTCCTGGTGCAGGCGCTGCTCAACGAGCCCACCGCGGCGGCCATCGAGTTCGCGCAGCGCAACACGCAGGCGATCGGTCCGCGCAGCCCCAAGCGCTACGTGGTGGTCTACGACTTGGGCGGCGGTACCTTCGACACGGCGGCGGTGTCGCTGGAAGGCCGGCGCTTCACGCTGCTCGCCAGTGAGGGCATTCACCGTCTCGGCGGCGATGATTTCGACGAGATCATCTACGACCTGGTGCTGGCCAAGGCGAGCGCCTCCGAGGACGAGCTGGCGCCCAATCAGCGCGTGGCGCTGCTCGAGGCGTGTCGCGAGGCCAAGGAAACGCTCAAGCCCACGAGCCGCCGATTGCTCGTGGACCCGCGCAGTGCCGCGCATCCGGAGCTGCTCGGGGAAGAGCCCATCGTCCTCGACGTGAACGAGATCTACGTCCGCGCGCAGCCGCTGGTGGACGAGACGCTGGCGCTCATCGACAAGCTCTTCGCGAGCCTCACGGCGCGCGGCATCGACCCCGAGAGCACTCGCGAGCTGGGCGGCCTCTATCTGGTGGGCGGCTCCACCGCGTTCCCGGCGGTGGCGCG
>CAYUSL010000912.1:0-1877 GCA_964447125.1 uncultured bacterium
GCCTGCTTCGCGGCGCGCTCGGCGACGTCGAGCCACTCGGTGGCCGTTCCGGGCTCGCGTGAGCGCAAGAGCGCGAGCGCGGCTCCCAGGCGCACCAGCGTGTCCGCCTCGTCCACCAGCCGAGCGACCAGCGACGGCTGAGCCGGCAGCCGCGTCAGCTCGCACGCTGCGGCGGCCCACGTAGCCGAGCGGCGCACCGTGGGATCGGGATCGGCGAGCGCAGCGTCGATGGCCGCGCTGGCGCGCGTTGCGTCAGCGCATCTGGCATCGAGGACGACCCATCCGGCGGTGGCCCGCACCCACGGCTCGGGGTCGTCGAGCAGGCGTGCGATCGGCAGCGAGCCCACGTCGGCGGCGCGCGCGAGAACCCACGCGCAAGTGGCGCGCAACACGGGATCGGGATCGGCCAGAAACTGCCGTGCGTCGATCGGTTGCATGGGCGTGAGCAGCTCCGGATGCGTCCGGAAGTGGGAGCGACAGAACACGTCCACGTGGTCCGCCCGCGCGGTCCCCAGCGCGAATCGTTCGCGCGCCGCGCTCGGATTGAGTCGTTCGACCCACTCGTGGCGATGGCGACGCCCGGAGTCGTTCACCCACAGCCCGATCACCCGGGACTCGCGCTCGCCGCCCCTGCCGAACAGCCCCGTACGATCGAGTCGGGACATCGACTCGCCGCGGGCCCGCAGCACGGCGTGCAGGAAGGGGTCGAGGCCGTCGTCGTCCGGCGGCTCGTCGTCGTGATCGGAATCGCGATCACATCAGGCGTCAGCGTATTCGCCGAGCACCTCGATCGCTGGGCTCAGTTGCTGATTCACGGCTCGGAACGCATCGAGGCACTCGGGCGAATCGAAGGTGCTCTCCCAGTGTTCCAGTGCCGTGGCTGCCTCGAGTGGAATGCGCCGATGGGCCGCGAGCTCGCACGCGCGGCTCGGCAAGCCGTGCTCCCACGAACCTGCCGCCAAGAGGTAGCCGGGGGGCGTGCCCGAGTGGACGATCTCGAAGAGGTACGGTGGCTCGGATGTCGCATCTCGAAGGATCGACCACACGCTGGGAAGAGCGGCGTCCAGCGCTTCGGTGAGCCCTCTGAGATCGGGTACGTGCGTCATGACGGCGCCTCGCTCGATCGCCGCGAGCCTCGTTCGCGGAGTGCGTGCGATGACTTGGAGTCGGCGAGTGGGCGGCGTGTCACGTCCGAGTCAGGAGCCGCGCTCGCGTGATGCGGAAGGGCACGGTCTCGCCGACGCCGGGTGCTGCGACGGCGGGGACGCTCGCGCGCAGGGTGTGCGTTTCGATGGCGAGGGTCAGCTCGACGCGGCTGCCGAGGTAGCCGCGGGCCTCGACGGTGGCGGCGAACGGTCCCTCGCCGAGCGCCACGTGCTCGGGGCGGAACGCGATCACCACCGGCTCGAGCGTGGGCAGCGGGCGCGGCGCGCTCACGCGCATGCGCACGCCACCCACGGTCTCCACCTCCAGCTCGGGGCCCTCGGGCGCGTGACGGATGGCGCTCACCGGCAGCTCGTTCACGGCGCCGAGAACGCGCGCGACGTAGAGATCGGCCGGCTCGTCGTAGAGCACCGCCGGCGCAGCCACCTGCGCGATCCGCCCTGCCCGCATCACGGCGACGCGGTCGGCGGTAGCGAGTGCCTCGCTCTGGTCGTGGGTGACCAGCAGCACCGTGACCCCGAGACGGGCGCGGAGCGCGGCGAGCTCACCGCGCATCTCTTCGCGCAGCCGCGCGTCGAGGTTGGAGAGCGGCTCGTCGAGAAGCAGCACTTCTGGCTCGGCGACCAGTGCCCGCGCCAGCGCCACGCGCTGTTGCTGGCCGCCGGAGAGCTCGTGGGGATAGCGCTCGCCGAGGCCGGTGAGCTGGACCAGGT
>CAYUSL010000913.1:0-1870 GCA_964447125.1 uncultured bacterium
CGGCGCCGCACAGATGGCACACCAATCGCGAGGGGCGGCGATGAAGCGCCAGGGACACGCTGCAACGCGCGCAGCCGGGCCGATCGCCGCAGCTCTCGCACACGAGCAGCGGCGCCCAGCCACGGCGATTGAGGAAGAGCAGCGACTGCTCGCCACGGATGGCGTTCTCGGCGAGCGCTTCGGCGATGGGCCGCGAGAGCCGGGTACTGCCGGGCAGCCGGTTCTCCGCGCGGCGAACGTCCACCACGTCGATCGTCGGGAGCACCGCTCCACCCGGGCGCGTCACGAGCTCGACCAGCCGATAGCGTCCCGAGCGCGCGTTCCAGTAGGTCTCGATGCTCGGCGTCGCCGAACCCAACACGACCGCGGCGCCGGAGATTCGCCCTCGCACCACCGCGAGATCGCGGGCGTGATAGCGAGCACCGGTCTCCTGCTTGTACGAACCGTCGTGCTCTTCGTCGACCACGATCAGCCCCAACTCGGCGAGGGGCGCGAACACGGCCAGCCGCGTGCCCACCAGCACGCGCGTCTCGCCGCGCACCACACGAGCCCACTCGGCGGCTCGTTCGGCGTCGCCCAGGCCGCTGTGCAACACCCCGACGGCCTCGCCGAAGCGCTGACGAAACCGGCCCAGCGCCAGGGGCGTGAGCGCGATCTCCGGCACCAGCACCAAGGCCGTGCGGGCGGCGGCGAGAGTCGCCTCGACGGCAGCGAGATAAACCTCGGTCTTCCCGCTGCCGGTGATTCCGAGCAGCACGATCGGGTCCGCGTCCGACCCGCCATCGGCAGCGGCCCGAATCGCGTCGAGCGCCGCGCGCTGCTCGTCAGTGAGCTCCGGGCGACGGTCGCTTGCGGGCTCGAGCACGTGCCGTTCACCGGCACCCGCCAGGATCTCCGTGCGAGAGAGCCAGCCACGCCGCACCAATCGCTCGAGGCGCGGCGCGACGTCACCATCCACACCGCCGAGGTCGGCCGCTTCGATGTCATCCGCGCGAGCGATCACACGCTCCCACAGAGCCGCGAGCTTGGGCGCGCGACGCGCGAGCGCAGCCACCTCGTCCGCGGTCACCTCCCGCGCCACGTGGTAGGTCCGGCGCGGACGATGCTGCGGCGAGGCCGCACCGGCCGTGCGCGTGACGGCGCCTCGCTCCTCGAGCTTCCGCAGCGCCGCACGCTCCACGGTACTCGCTCGTCCACGCAACAACGTGCGCTCGCTCACGTGACGGCGACTCGCGAGCGTATCGAGCAGCGCTCGAGCCGACGCATCGAGCGTCTGCTCGGCGAGCAGCGCGCGGCCCTCATCGGTGATCGCGTACCGCGCGGCATCCGCCCGTGCCGCCCCGGGCAGCATCGCGAGGCGCAACACCTCGCCGAGCGGCGCCAGGTAGTAATCCGCGGCCCAACGCGCGAGCTTCAGCACGTCGCCGGCGATCGGCGCCGCGTCCTCGACCACGGCGAGAACGGGCTTGAGCGCACGCCCTTCGATCGGGTGACCGACCCCCACGACCACGCCACGCACGCGACGTCCACCCACGGCGACGGTGACGACCGCGCCCAACGCCGGATCCGGCGTCTCCACCGGAACACGATACGTCAGTGCACCGAGCGGCAATCCGAGCGGCGCCACTTCGACCAGCCGCTCACCGGACGCAACCGGTGAAGGGAGATCGCGGACCATCGCGGTTTGCGAGTGTGCGGCAGATCGGCAAAGCGCGCGATCACGCTCGGAGCACGACGACGGCCTCGGTGCTCACGACTCGAGCCTGCAGCAGATCACGACTGACTTCGGAATCGGGTGGAGGATAAGGGATTCGAACCCTCGACCTCTGCGTTGCGAACGCAGCGCTCTCCCAACTGAGCTAATCCCCCG
>CAYUSL010000914.1:0-1860 GCA_964447125.1 uncultured bacterium
GCGATCACGTCGGCGGTATCCTCGATCCCGATGGAAAACCGGATCAGGTTCTCGCGGATCCCCACGGCCGCACGTTCCTCGGGCGCGAGCTCGTAGTAGCTCATGAGCGCAGGCTGCTCGATCAGCGATTCGACGCCGCCCAAGCTCGGGGCGATGTAGGGAATGCGCACCGCATCGATGAAGCGGCTGCCATCTTCGAGCGTGCCGTCGATCTCGAACGCAACCACGCCGCCGAATCCCGTCATTTGCGCCTTGGCGACGGCGTGCTGGGGATGGCTGTCGAGGCCTGGATAGTGGACCCGGCTCACGCGCGGGTGCGCCGCCAGGAAGCGCGCCACGGCGAGCGCCGACGCGTTCTGCCGCTCGACGCGGATCGCGAGCGTCTTGAGACCGCGGATGAGCAGGTAGCACGCGTGTGGGTCCGGCACCGCACCCAGGATCGCTTGCAGCTCGCGGATGATGCTCACCAGCCCGTCGCTACCGACGATGGCGCCTGCCAGCAAGTCGTTGTGACCGCCCAGGTACTTGGTGGCGCTGTGCACCACCAGATCGATGCCGAACTCCAAGGGCCGCTGGTTGACTGGAGTGGCGAAGGTCGAGTCGATGAGGGTCTTGACGCGGTGCTTACGGGCCAGCGCCGCCAGCCGCTCCAGATCGATGACGTGTAAATACGGGTTGGTGGGAGACTCGCTGACGATGAGGCGCGTGGTGGGACGGATCGCCGCTTCCAGGCCGCTCCAATCGTCGGGCTCCACCAGCGTGAACTCGACGCCGAATCGCGACAGCACGGCGCGGCAGAATTGGCGGGTGCGCCGATAGCAGTCGCTGGTCAGCACCACGTGCTGACCCTGCGACACCAGCGCCAACATGGCGGTGGTGACGGCAGCCATGCCCGAAGAGAACAGCAACGCGCTCTCGCCGCCGTCGAGCTCGGCGAGCTTGCGCTCGGCCACGGCTTGCGTCGGATTCCCGTAGCGCCCGTATTCGGGCCGCTCGACGCGCCCTTCCATGTAGTCACAGAGCTCGTGCGTGTCCCGGAATGCGTACGTCGCGGTCTGCACGATGGGCACGGTCACGCCGTGCCCGGACTTCTCGCGGGGCTCGCCACCGTGCACCGCGCGGGTGCCCACCCCTCTCCGATCGCTCGCCATGGATTCAGCTCGCTCGCCGACGGTCGATCTCACGCCGGAGTGCATCGCCCACCACCACCGGGTCGGCCGGCAGCTCGAGCGGAATGTTGCGGTAGCGCGGAACCACGTCCTCGAGCACGCCCTCGTGGTAGCGAACCTTGAACTCGGTGAACTTGAGCCCGTGGGCGGTCGAGACCACGACCACCCGCTCTTTGGGATCGATGACGCCGCGAGCGACGAGCTTCTCGAGCACCCCCAGCGCGACACCGGTGTGCGGGCAGTTGTACATGCCGGTGCGATCGGCGCGCGCCGCCGCGTTCGCGAGCTCCTCCTCGGTGGCGATCTCGACGATGCCGTCGAAGCGCTTGAGCACCTCGATGGCCTTGTGGACGCTCACCGGGTTGCCGATCTGGATCGCGCTGGCGAGCGTCTTGCGCGCCACCACCGGCTCGAACGAGCGGAATCCGTTCTGGAAGCTCAGATAGAGCGGGCTCGCACGCTCCGCCTGCGCCACCACGATCCGCGGCAGGCGGTTGATCAGCCCGAGCTCCTTCATCATCAGGAAGCCCTTGCCGAGAGCCGTCACGTTTCCCAGGTTGCCGCCCGGGATGATGATGGTGTCCGGAACCTCCCAATCGAGCTGCTGCACCATCTCGATGCCGACCGTCTTCTGCCCCTCGATGCGCAGCGAGTTCATCGAGTTGGCGAGGTAGATCGTGCGGTCGCGGGT
>CAYUSL010000915.1:0-1858 GCA_964447125.1 uncultured bacterium
GAGCAGACTCGGCAGAACTTGCCGGGTCGTCACGCAGCCTCGGCAAGCGCGCTCCACGCGACTGCGAGATTCCGCCCCGATCCACGGCGAATTCGCGAGGGGCGCGTGGCATGGGCATTGCTCGAAGGCGCGTCGCGCATGGTCGCCCTGCGCTTGCGCTTCCGCGCCCGCAGGCGAGCGTTGCGGCGCGTGCATGGCCGACGCTGGCGCGCTCTCTACCCCGCGAGCGCCCCAGGAGGCTGCCCGATGAAGACGCGTGTTCGCTGTCTGCCGAGGTCCGTCGCGGTGGCGCTGCTCGTCGCTGCCGGTTTGGGGGTGCCTCTGCTCGCACGCGCCGAGTCGAATCCGCAGCTCGGCGGCGGCGCCGCATCATCACCCTCGTCACCCGCGTCCGTCGAAGATCTCGAGCAGCGGATACGCGCGCTCGAGCAGCAGCGCGACCGCGATAAAGACGCGGAGGCCAAGCGCGGCGAAGCGCCGATCATCACTGCGAACGCCAAGGATGGCTTCGCGATCAAGTCCCCGGATGGAGCGTTCGCCCTCAAGCTGAGCGGGCTGGTGCAGACCGACGTGCGTGCGTTCATCGGCGACGACGAGACGCCCCTCGCCACGTCGATCCTGGTGCGGCGCGCGCGCCCGATCGTCGAAGGGACCGTCTACAAGTACTTCGAGTTCAAGCTCGTTCCCGACTTCGGCGGCGGCACCGCGCTGATCCAGGACGCCTACGCCGACGTGAAGCCACTCGCCGAGCTGGCGCTTCGCACCGGCAAGTTCAAGGCGCCGGTGGGCCTCGAACGCCTTCAGAACGACACCTACACGCTCTTCATCGAGCCCGCGCTACCCACCGGGCTGGTGCCGAACCGCGACGTCGGAGCGCAGCTCTTCGGCGACGTCGCAGGAGTGGTGAGCTACCAAGTCGGCGTCTTCAACGGCGTTGCCGACGGTGCCAGCGGCGACATCGAATCCCTCGACGACAAGGACGTTGCGGCGCGCGTCTATGCGACACCGTTCAAAAAGACCGAGATTGCGGCGCTGCAGGATCTGAACGTCGGCCTCGCAGGCTCGTTCGGCAGCCAGCACGGCACGCTCGCGAGCCCCAATCTGCCGAGCTACAAGTCCTTCGGGCAGAACACGTTCTTCCGCTATCGCACCGACGCCACCGCAACCAGCGCCGCGACGGCTGGCGGCACGGCGTACGCCGCAGGCGAGCGCACCCGATTCACGCCCCAGCTCTACTGGGCCTGGGGACCAGGCAGCCTCCTCGCCGAGTACGTGCGCTCGTCGCAAGAAGTGAAGCTCGGGGCGAGTAAAGCAAAGGTGAATGCGGACGCGTGGTCGGTCACGGTTTCCTACGTCGTCACAGGCGAGAAGGCGTCGTTCAAGGGCGTTCAGCCGACGGCACCGTTCGACCCGAGCGAGTCGCATTGGAGCGCGCTCGAGCTGGTAGCTCGCTACGACGCGCTGAAGGTGGGAGACGAGGCATTTCCCACGTTCGCCGATCCCGCTAAGGCCGCCCGCGAAGCGCGTGAATGGGGCGTCGGTTGCAACTGGCATCTCACGCGGATCTTCAAGCTGGCACTCGACTTCAGCCACACCGACTTCGACGGCGGTGCCAAGAGCGGAGATCGAGAAGCCGAGAACGCGCTGCTCACCCGCTTTCAGGCGCAGTTCTGAAACGGTGGATCCGAGCATCTGGGTCCCCCCGGGGGGCAATCGCGACCACGGGCAAGGGACCGAGCGAGTCGCCCACGTGGGAGATGAGGTAGGTCACGCACGAGAGTGCGGAGTCGAGACGGGTGCGCTGCTCGCTCGGCTTCCGAGGTGCCCGTCGCCCACGCCGAGTTCGCACCGACTGTCG
>CAYUSL010000916.1:0-1858 GCA_964447125.1 uncultured bacterium
TTGCGGAAGTAGACCTTCATCATCTGAAGCTGGTTGACGGTATTGCCGACCAGCCACTCGGCGGTGCGGATCTCGGCGAGGCGGTCGAGAATCGCATCGAGCTTGTCGACGTCGCGCGGGAAGTACGGGCTGGTCTCGTACCACCGTGGATCGAAGAGCCGCCCGAAGTTCGCGTAGAGCGGCTGGAAGTTGACGGTGTAGAGGCCGTTGTCGCGGACGAAGTCCACCATCTTGAGCAGCTCGTCCAGGTTCTGCTGACACACCACGGTCGCGAGGCTGATCTGAAGATGAGTCCGGCGGCGGGTGAGCTCGCCGATGGCCTTCACGGTGCGCGCGTGTGCTCCCACGCGCTTACGGATCTGATCGTGGTGGGTGGGCGTATAGCTCTCGAGCGAGATGTGGATCTCGTCGAGCCCGGTGTCGATCATCTGCTGGGCGCGATCCGGGTTCGAGAGCGGGATCGCGTTGGTCGAGAGCCCCACCCGGCAGCCGCGCGACTTGGCGTGCGCGATGAGATCGACCACGCCCTCTTTGAGCAGCGGCTCGCCGCCCACGATCTTGAGCGTGAACGGCCCCAGCCACTCGCGGCACTGGTCCACGACCTCACGCCAGCGCTCCGTCGGCACCTCGCCGGGGACGGGCTTCATCCAGATGTCGCAATGCTCACAGCTCAGGTTGCAGCGGTCCGTGATGCTGATGTGCACCTGCTGCGGACGCGGCACGACCCGCCGCAACGCAGCCTCGGCCCGCGCTCTGAGCTGCAGATTCTCGCGGAGGCCCGCGAAGTCGATCATCGGAAACGAGTCGGGTGACGGGTTCTCGTCGGGGGTCGAGAACGCCGCCTAACGTACGAACCCGCTTTGCACACCGTCAAGGAATCGACCGCCGCACACACGTCGGCGGCACGGTCGCGAGCCGCCACGCGCCGCGTCGGGTGGCCGCGATTTACGGGCGTCGCGAACGTTTGACCCTCCGGAAAATCGCGTGGTACCGTGCGGTCGGGTGCGCACGAGTTCCCCCCGCGAGCGCCTCGAGCGTGCGAAACCCAGTGCGACGGTCGAGTGAATCGAGAAGCCAATAGGCAACCCCGACACGCGTCTGTGGAGACACCACGGCAGTCTCGGGTCGCCTCGAGCTTCCCGCTCGCACCTTCGCCCTTCCACGCCGCCGACCCCGTGATCCCGCGGGCGCGGCTACGTGAGTCTTCGCGCGCCGTCCAGGCGCGCGGCTTGGCGTGCTGAGCACGACGACGATCGAACGTCGGCTCGGCATCCCCAGGAGATCCTCCGCCCATGCGTCTGGCGTTCGTGTATCCCACGTTCCACACGCAGATCTTCAACGAGAACCTGCCCAGCGTCGACGACGAGTTCGGGCTCTTTCCGCACCTCGGCTTCGGCTGGGCAGCGCGAGTCGCGAATCAATGCGGCTGGGAAGTGAAGCTCTTCGACGGCCTGGCGCGCCGCTGGGGTTGTGACCAGGTTTTGGCCCAGGTCAAGGAGTGGAATCCGGACCTGATCGCGTTCTCGTCGCACGCAGCGCAGACCTTCCGCTTCGCGATCCGGTGGGCCAAGAAGTTCAAGCAGGAGACCGACATCCCGATCCTCACGGGAGGATACGAGGCCAAGGTCTATCCCGAAGAGATCATGTCGCACGGGGCATACGACTTCCTGTGCGCCGGTGAATCGATCTCGTTCCTGCCCGAGTTCCTGCCGGCATTCGAGCGTGGCGACGGCTACGACAAGGTCGCCGATCTCGTCTATCGCGACCGCGGCGAGCTCAGGCGCACCCACCCGGGTCGCAAGATCCCGTTCTCCGAGTTCCCCATCCCGGATCGTTCGATCTACCCGAATCACCTCTA
>CAYUSL010000917.1:0-1855 GCA_964447125.1 uncultured bacterium
CACCGTCAGCGCCACGACCCACGGGTTGTGGGACGGACGCCAGATCGCCGGCGTGCTCGGCGCTCCTGCCCCCGCCGCCGGCTCGCCGGCGTGTGCCGAAGCGCCGTCGATGGCCGCTGCTGCCGCGTTCATCGCACCTTCACGCGGGGCACCACCGACAGGCCGGGTGCCAGGCCCACGAGCTTCTCCGGCGGCTCGTCGAAGCGAATCCGCACCGGCACGCGCTGCACCACTTTCACGAAGTTGCCGGTGGCGTTCTCGGGCGGCATCAGGCTGAAACGCGAGGCCGCGCCCGCCTGGATGCTCTGGACGTGGCCGCGAAGCGCTCGATCCGGGAACGCATCCACCTCGATGTCGACCGGTTCGCCAGGCTGCATCTCGGTGAGCTGGGTCTCTTTGAAATTCGCGACCACCCACACATCGTCTGCGACCAACGCCATGAGCGCCTGGCCCACCTGCACGAAGTCGCCCACCTCGACGTTCTTCATGGTGACGCGGCCCGATTTGGGAGCGCGCACGGCCGCGTACGAGAGCTGCTGCTCGGCTTGCCGCACGACGACTCCGGCGCTCTCCACCTCGGCCGTGCTCGTCTCGAGCTGCGACGCGGCGAGCGTCACTTGCGCGCGCGCTGCGCGCTCTCGGCTCTCCGCGAGCGACGTCTCCGCGGCGGTGCGCTTGGCCGCAGTCTCGACGGCGTCGAGGGATTGCCGTGACACCGCACCGGTCGAGACCTGGCGATAGCGCGAGAGATCCCGTGCGGCGTTGGAGGCCTCCACCGCTGCCACGACCGCGGCGGCGTGGGCTTGATCGAGCGCGGCCGCGGCGACGTTTGCCTGCGCTTGCGCCTGCGACATTCGGCCCGCCGCCTCGGCGCGTGCGGCGCGCGCTCGTGCCAGCGCGATCTCGAGGTCGGTGGCGTCGAGCGAGACCAAGAGCGCTCCCGCTTCGACGCGCTCGTCGGAAACCACCGCCACCGCGGCGACACGCCCGGGCACCTGGGGAGCCACGCGCACCACCGAGCCGTCGACGAACGCATCGTCGGTGGACTCGAAGTGATGCGCTCGCCAGGCGTAGCGCGCGCCGACTCCCGCGCCGGCGATCACCAGCAGGGCGAGGACGACCCAGCGCAGCCACGGCTTTCGGTTGTTCGGGGACGGGGTCTCGGCATCCATCGGCTTCACTCGCTCGTCGCTTCGTTCACGAGATGGTTTGGAACCGAACTACATGGCCGAAAAAAATCATCGCTCGGAGGCTCGCGTCACGCCGTCGCGAACCTTGCCGAGCAACCGGACCAGCGCTCGGCGATCGGCCTCCGTGAGGCCGGCGACCATCGTGGCGGTCATGCGGAAATAGTCGGGCAGGAGGCGATCGAGGCACGCCTCCCCTTCCCGCGTGAGCGATACCAGCGTCATGCGCCGGTCCTCGGGATGGGCCTCCCGACGCACCAAGCGGTCGCGCTCGAGACCGTCGAGGAGGCCGGTGATGGTGGCGCGCGTGACGCCCATCCAATCGGCGATCTCGGACGGCAGCGGATCACGCCCCTTTTCCCGCAGCAGATACATGAGCACGCCGAACCGACCCGGCGCGATGTTGTGGCGAGCGAGATAGGTTTCGATGGTGCGTGCCACCGAGTTTCCGGTGACCACGATCGACAGGTACGCCTCGACGCCCGTGGGATCCATCGAGGAGTAGCGGCGCGCCAGCGCCCGCGTGGTCTCGAAGCGCGGTAGCTCGCGGAGCTGGATACCCGAGCGGCTGCCCATGACGGCGGACATGGTAAGGCACCGAACTATCCAGTCCAAGGGGCGCTTCCGGCGTGCCCCGCGGGAGCCGGTCAGCTCGACGGAACGGCGCG
>CAYUSL010000918.1:0-1846 GCA_964447125.1 uncultured bacterium
GCGGTGAGCGGCGCGCCGTCCCGCTGGACGGTGCGGGAGTGATCGATGAGCCGCCGCACCTTCTTCCGCACTTGCAGGTGCAACGACGCGACTCCCGCGCGCTCGTGGCTGAGGGTGGCCATCGCCACCTTCCACCCGCCGTCGAGCGGACCGAGCAACGCGGTGGCCGGCACCCGCACGTCCTCGAAGAAGATCTCCGAGAACTCGCGTCCCCCGGTGATGGTGACGATGGGTCGCACCGTGACGCCGGGACTGCGCAGATCGACGAGCAGGCACGAGATGCCTTCGTGCTTGGGGGCTACCGGGTTGGTGCGCACCAAGAGCTCGCACCAATCGGCGTACTCGCCCAGGGTGTTCCAGACCTTCTGACCGTTCACCACGAAATGGTCGCCGTCGCGGCGCGCGTGGGTGGTGATGGAAGCTAGATCGCTGCCGGCGTTGGGCTCGGAAAAACCCTGGCACCAGATGTCGTCCCCACGCAGCATCGGCCGCAAGAAACGGGCCTTCTGCTCGGCGGTGCCGTAGCTCATGATCGCCGGCGCGATGTTCGAGAGCCCGATCACGTTGATCGGACCCGGTGCTTCGGCGCGGCTCATTTCCTCGGCGAGCACCACTTGCTCGATGACGCTCGCGGCGCGACCGCCGAACTCCACGGGCCACGACATGCCCGCGTAGCCGGCGTCGGCCAGTGTGCGGTTCCACGCCCGCAACCGTTCGACCAGCTCGGGCGTGAGGTCGTCGCGGACCGTGACGCCGTGCAGATCCGCGGGAAGATGCGCTTCCAGCCACGCGCGCACGACGGCGCGGAAGCGCTCGGCCTCGGGTGGGTAGCGAAAATCCATTCGGCCCCCTCCGCAACTCAGATGGCGCGGCTTCGACCCTGCCAGTACGGATCGCGCAGCTTGCGCTTCATGAGCTTGCCACTCGGATCACGCGGCATTGCGTCCGTGAAATCGATCGAGCGCGGGATCTTGTAGCGCGCGAGACGCGTGGCGCAGTGAGCGAGCAGCTCCTCGACCAGCGCATCGCCCGCCGCGATCTCGGCTTCCGGCTGGACCACGGCCTTCACTTCTTCACCCCAGTCGGGATGCGGGATGCCGAACACCGCGACGTCGGCGACTTTCGGATGGGCGAGCAACGCTCCCTCGACCTCGGCGGGGTAGATGTTCACGCCGCCCGAGATGATCATGTCGATCTTGCGGTCGCACAGGAAGAGGTAGCCGTCCGCATCGAGGTAGCCCATGTCGCCGGCGGTGAAGAGCCCGCCCCGGCGGCCGGCGCGCGTCTTCTCGGGATCGCCCCCGTACTCGAAGTCCGAGTAGGAGCGCATGTACACGGTTCCGACGACGCCAGGCGGACACGCGTTCCCGTCCTCGTCGAGGATCCGGAGCTCGCCTCCCTCCCACACCCTGCCCACGGTGCCGGGACGATCGAGCCACTCGTTCGAACGCACCAGTGTGCCGCCACCCTCGGTGGAGCCGTAGTACTCGTAGACGATCGGTCCCCACCACTCGAGGATGCGGCGTTTCACATCCACCGGGCACGGCGCTGCGGCGTGCACCACGGAGCGCAAGCTCGTCAGGTCGTAGCGTCTGCGGGTTTCCTCAGGAAGCGCTAGCAGCCGGTGAAGCTGGGTGGGCACGAGATGGGTGGTGGTGACGCGGTGACGCTCGATCAGGCGCAGCGTCTGCTCGGCGTCCCAACGATCCATGAGCACCACGGGGTGGCCGAGGTGAAGCGAATACCAGCCGTGGATGAGCGGCGCCATGTGGTACATGGGCGACGCCACCAAGTGCACGTGGCCGTCGCCGGGCAGCACGTCGTATTTGAAGAGGTGCGTGGCCTG
>CAYUSL010000919.1:0-1842 GCA_964447125.1 uncultured bacterium
TGGAGGGCCGCGCTCCGTCGCGGCCGCAGCGATGTTCGTGAATGATCCAGGCTAAGGCCCGGTTTGAAGCGGCGCGAACGGGAGCACTATAGTCGCGCTCGCCCACGCGACGATCGCCGCTCGGCGGCGACGTGCGCGCCCCGGTGCCGCGCACCGGGCACTCGGGCTCGATCCCACCAGCTCGCTCGCCCCGATGCCCGATCCCCGCCGCGCCCCGGTCACGCGAGCGGCGCGCGCGACCCTGCTCGCGATCGCGTTGGCGAGCGTGCTCGCCGCGCTCGTCGCACCCACGAGCCACGCCGCGGAGAACGCCAAGTCGAACGAGAGCCACGGCTTCGTGTGGATGCAGCGCAATCTGCAGAAGGCGTGGAACTGGCTCACCCAGCAGGACCGCATCGCGGTGCTGTGGGGGCAGATCTGCCGCTTCGCAACACCCGTCCCCGGTGGCTACGCGGCGGGCATGGGTTTCTCGATCGTCGAGCTCCGCCCCGATGCCGATGGGCGGCTCTCGATCGCGTCCCGGATCAACGTGGGCAACTCGACCCACGCCGGGCTCTCGCACGGCAACCGCGTCTACGCTGCCGCCGGCTACGAGGGATTGGTCACCATCGACGTCTCCGAGCCCGGGCACATGCGCGAGCTGGGCCGCCATCGAGGGCTCGGCTACGCGCTCTCCATCGCCATGGGCAAGGGCTACCTCTACCTGGCGTTCAAGGAGCACGGCGGGCTCGCCGTGTACCGGATTCGCGAGCCGGATACGCCCGAGTTCGTGCGGCAGATCGCCGAGGGCGAGAGCTACGCGCAGATCGTGGTCGAGGGTGACCGCGCCTACGCGGTGGGCAGCGAGAAGCTCATGATCTTCGACCTCGCCGATCCCGCGAATCCCGCGCTCATGGGTGTGCTCGACGTGCCCTACCAGGCCAAGCCCAAGCCCACCGATCCGATGCCACGCCACGTGGCCATCAAGGGCCACTACGCGTTTCTCTCGCATGGCGCCCGGGGGCTCTTGACGGCGGACGTGAGCGATCCGCGCCAGCCCAAGCTCGTGAACCGCTGGGAAGGCATCGATTTCTGCGATTGGGTCGCGGTGGCGGGAGATCGTGCCTTCGCCGCGTCCGAGGGAACCCCGGTGCGCGTCGCGGACGTGTCCGATCCGCTCGCGCCGCGCTGGATCGACGTCCTCGACCTGGCCGCACCGCCTCGCCCGCCGGCACCGGGTGTGCGGTTCGACGATCCCGGGCTGGTGCCGTTCGCGTTCGGCCCCCGCGGAGTGTTCGTGCTCGACGGGCGCGCGCAAGGCGTGCCCGGTGTCGCGTACTCGATGGTGCCCAAGCCTTACTTCCACCGCGTGCGCGTCGTCGGCGATCAGGCGTACGCCACCGCCGGTGCAGGCGGGCTGCACGTGTACTCGCTCGCCGACCCAGCCAAGCCCTCGCTCATCGGCATCCGCAAGACCGAGGGCCTGGCGCGCGGGCTGCTGGTGGTGGGCGACCAGCTCTGGATCGCCGACGTCCTCGGCTGGTTGCTCATCACGCGACCGGTGCCGGGCGGCATGCCCGAGTTCCTCGAGGCGGCCGATCGCGGTGGCCACGCGTGGGATGTCGACGTCGTCGGCAAGTACGTCTACCTCGCGAACTCGCAGGTGGGGTTCGGCGTGCTGGAGCACACCGAGCACGGCTTCGAGGTTCGCGGCGAGACGTTCTCGGGTGGCTACACGCTGGAGGTGGAGGGCTACGGTCCGTACGCCTACGTGGGTACCGTCGGCGAAGGCGTCGCCGTGTTCCGCGCCGACGAGGACCCGCCACGGCGCGTGGGCGTGCTCAAGTGGGCGACACTCGGCCC
>CAYUSL010000920.1:0-1840 GCA_964447125.1 uncultured bacterium
TCGCCTTGACCCCCCGGAGAACGCGTTCGTATTCTGCCGCCGTGCGTGTGACGTTCGTTTACCCCGAGTACGAGGCTCTCGGGATCGAGTATGTGTCCGCGGCGCTCCGCCGCGCCGGGCACGAGACCCAGCTCGTCTTCGATCCGCGGCTCTTCCAGGACAGCGCGATCTCCATCGCGCCGCTCGGCAAGCTCTTCTCGCGCCGCGACGAGGTCCTCGAACGCGTGATCGCCTCGCGCCCGGACCTGGTCGCGTTCTCGGTGCTCACCCACAACTGGTCGTGGTTCTTGGATCTCGCCGGTGCCATTCGCGAGCGCATTGGAGTGCCCATCTTGGCCGGTGGTCCCCATGCGACGCTCGCGCCCGAACGGGTCATGGCCGAGCACGTCGTGGACTACGCGTGCGTCGGCGAAGGCGAGGACGCCGCCGTGGACCTCGCGCGGGCACTCGAGCGCGGCACCGATACCACCGCCATCCCGAACGTGTGGGCGCGAGACACAAGCGGTGGCGTCGTCGCCAACGCCCCGCGTGCGCTCGACCAGAACCTCGACGCGATCCCCTTCCCCGACAAGACGCTCTTTCGCGGCTCACCGATGGCGCCGGACGATCTCTATTTGGCCATCGCCAGCCGCGGCTGCGCGTACCGCTGCACGTTCTGCATCGAGAACCGGCTACAGGCGCTCTACCAGAACGGCGGGCGCTACCTGCGTGCCCGCAGCGTGGACAACCTGTTCGCTGAGCTGCGCGCCGCACGCGCCGCGATCCCGTATCGCGCAGTGTGGTTTTGCGACGAGATCTTCACCTGGAACCTCGAATGGCTGCGCGAGTTCGCGCCGCGCTATCGCAACGAGATCGGCGTTCCATTCCTGGCGCTCGTGCATCCGAACTTCGTGAATCCGGAAGTGGCGCGCCTCCTGGCGCTCGCCGGCTGCGCGAAGGTGGACATGGGAGTCCAGACGCTCACGCAGGAGCTGCGGCGTGGCGTGCTGCGTCGCAACGAGAGCAACGCGCGCATCGCCGAGGCGATCGACGCACTGCGATCCGCGGGCGTGTGGGTGGACGTGGACAACATCATCAACCTGCCCAGCGAGACCAACGACGATCTGGTGCGGATGGCCGAGTTCTACAACGAGCATCGTCCGGACACCGCGAAGTTCTACTGGCTGCAGATCTATCCCGGCACGGAGATGGTGGACAAAGCGGTGGCGCTGGGAGCCATCGAGAGCGATGCCATCGAGCACGTGCCCGAGCGCGCGGAGCTCGGCAGCTACTATCGCGGCGACCCCGACTCGCCGCGAGAGAAGCGCCAGCTCTACCTCTTCTTGATGCTGCTCCTGTTCCTGCCGCGCGCCTTCAATCGCTGGGCGCTGGCGCACCGCCTCTACCGCTTCTTGCCCACCCTCGGGCTCACCATCACGTTCCCCCACGTGGTGCTGAGCCTCGCTCATCAAGCACTCGAGCGCTTTCGCTACGCCACCGGACTCGATCGTCGACCGTGGCCGGCGGTGCGCTCGATGCCTCGTCGCTACACGCGGCTCTATCGTGCCGAGGTCCGACGCTGGCTCGGCGAGAGGCTGCGGCTTTCGCGCGCTCCGCTTCCAACGCCGCTCGCGGTGCAACCGAGCGCGTGAGCCGCGCGGCCATCGCTTCGAAGACGAAACCGAGATCGAGAGCCTCGACATGGCCCGCGTGACCTTGATGGTGCCTTTCGACCCCGTGATGGGGGCGAGTGTCGGCAACAATTCGATGCCGCCGCTCAGGCTCGCATTGCTGGCCGGCAGCACCCGCGCCGCGGGCCACGAGACCGAGGTCATCGACGGCGTTGGCCTCGGCTTCGAGC
>CAYUSL010000921.1:0-1836 GCA_964447125.1 uncultured bacterium
TCGGTGGACGAGCTGCCGCAGCTCGTCAACGTGTTGCTCGGCCACATGAGCTTGGTCGGGCCGCGCCCACCGATCCCCAGCGAGGTCGATGCTTATCAGCCTTGGCAGCGCCGCCGGCTCAGCATGAAACCCGGGATCACCGGGCCGTGGCAGGTCAGCGGGCGCAATCAGGTCGACTTCGAGCGCTGGATGCACATGGACATGGAGTACGTCGACAACTGGAATCTGCTCAAGGATCTCGAGATCCTGCTGAAGACGGTGCCCGCGATCGTGCGCGGTACCGGTGCGTGGTGAATGGGCTGCTGCAGCACGGCTCTGCGGCACATTGGAGGCAACGTCGATGACGACTGCGAAGAAGTGGTGGCGTTGGGTGCTGGCAGGCTCGTGCCTCGCCGGACTTCAGGCCTTGGCGCCGGTGAGCCGCGCCGAGGATGGAGCGGGCGCGGGATGGACCCGCGAGAACACCGTGAGCGGTGCCGCGGGAAACACCTGGTCCTCGACGACCGAAGGCTCGGGGCAGCACACCGAGAACGGTCGCACCTGGAACAGTACGACCACCGGTAGCACCACCAACGGCGGCTCCGGCACCATCGAGCGCGACGGCACGGTCACGCACAACGAGGACGGCACGACCAGCTACTCGCGTGACAAGACCTACACCAACGAGGCCGGAAAGTCCGTCACCGTCGACAAGGACGTGACCGTGACCAAGGGCGAGGACGGAAGCCGATCGTGGACGGGCGAAGTCGAACGCACGGGTCCCAACGGCCAGACGCAGCAAGGCGACCTCTCCGGCAACGTCCAGCGTGGCGAGGACGGCACCACCTGGACACGTGAGCGCTCGGGCGAGGACGCGCAGGGACGCAGCTGGTCCCGCAGCGAAAGCGGCAGCGCACAGGCGACCGAGGACGGTGTCGAGTGGCAGCGCGAGCGTGAAGGGCAGGGCCGTGCCGGGCGTGAATGGGGATCCGACACGACCGGCTCCGCGGCGCGTGACGGCGAGGGCCGCTGGGATTGGCAAAGCCACACCGACGGTGAGGGCAAGCGCGGCGGCGGCTTCAGCACCGATCGCAGCGGTTGGCGGCAGCGCGATGCCGGCGGCGTGAGCGGAGGTCGCGAACGCACCTTTCAGCGTCGTCGCGGCGGCGGTGGTGGCTGAAACGGCAGCACGGGCTGGACGCGCAGCGCGCGGCATCAGGACGGAGTCGTTTCGCGTGTGAGCGGCTCGGTCACCCGGCCCGGATCGGCGCGCTCCACGCGATCTCGACCTGCTTGCTTGGCGCGATAAAGCGCTGCGTCGGCGAGCCGCAGCAAGTGCTCGAACGAGCTCGCGCCGTGGCAGCGCCGCTCGGCCACCCCGATCGACACCGTCGAGCGGACGCCGTGGGTGATCGTGGCCACCGCGGCGCGGATGGTCTCGGCGCGTGTGTACGCATCCGCCAGCGGCGTATCGGGAAGCACGATCGCGAACTCTTCGCCACCGTAGCGCGCGGCCAGCTCGTGGCTGCCTTCGACGTGGCGGCGCAGGGCCTCGGCGATCTCGCGTAGCCGCCGATCACCGGCGGCGTGGCCGAGTCGATCGTTGAGCACCTTGAAGTGGTCGGCGTCGATCATCAGCACCGACAGCGGCCGATCCCGCGCCGTCGTGTCGTCGAAGGCGCCCGTGCCGAAGTGTTCGAGACGGCGGCGGTTGGCGAGCCCGGTGAGATCGTCCTGACGCGCTTGCAGCTCGAGCCGCGCGTTCGCGTCCTCGAGCTCGCGGGTGCGCTGGCGTACCAGAGCGTCGAGCGCAGCATTGGCCTCGAGCAACGCCGCGGAGCGCCACCGAACCACGCC
>CAYUSL010000922.1:0-1835 GCA_964447125.1 uncultured bacterium
CAGCGACAGCAGGTAATTCGGCACGCCGCGGCCGCTCGATTCGGTGTCCGGACCTGGATCGACCACGAGCGCGAAGCGGCGAACCTCCGTCAGGCTCGCGGCGCTGAGCTCCACCACCTCGCCGTGATCGACGGGCGAGACGAAGCGCCCCACGAAGAGCCGCCCGCCGTCGCCGCTGAGCGCCAAGCCGCGCGGCGGTCCGCCGATCGCCGCGCTCGCCACCACGGCGCGGCTCGCGACGTCGATGCGCACGACCTCTTCGCTCGCTTCCAGGGTCACGTACGCGTCGCTGCCGGATGGCGAGATCACGACGTCGTGGGGGCGTGAGGCGCGCGCCAGCGTCACCGTGCCGATCACGCGGGCATCCGCGGCGTCGAGGATGGTGAGCGTTGCGTCGTCGGTGTTCGTGACCCACACCTCGCCGTTCGGCGTGAGCGCCACGCCGCGCGGATCGGCGCCCACGGGCGTCTCCAGGATCTTCGTGAGCGTCGCCGCGTCGATGAGCGCCACGGTGTTGGCATCGGGGTTCACGGCCCACGCGCGATCGCGGCTCGGGTCGAGCACGATGCTCGCCGCCGAGACGGGCGCGACCGACGTCAGCGGGTGGTGCACCGTGTGGCGTGCTGTAGCGGTGTTCACGACCGTGCCGTCGTTGGCGCGGACGATCACGCTGTAATGACCGGCGCTCGCGAAGGAATGGGCGATCGACGCGTCGCTCGTGTACGGAGTGGGTGGGGTGCCGTCGCCGAACTCCCACGAGTATTGGAGGCTCGGGCCCGTGCACTGCGCCTGAAACAGCACCGATTGGTTGACCAAGGAAGCCGCGGGATGCAGCGGCGGATCGCACGCGACCGGCGTGATCTCGGGTCCGGTGGAGAAGAACGCGACGAAATCGCTGGCAGTCGTGTTGCCGGCCACGTCACGGATGCCGCCGGCGGGGATCCGGATTCGGTACGTCGCGTCCGGCTCGAGCGGTGCATCGGGTGCAAAGTTCACGATTCCGGTCTGGCCGCTGTATTTCCCGGCGACCGGCCCGCCACCGACCTTCTCGACGATGAAGGTCGCTGCGGTGACGGTGCGCAGGTCGATGGCATCGGTGAAGGTGACGCCCACGCGGCTCGTGATCGGCTGGCCCGTGGCATTGGCTGCGGGGTTCAGCATGTTCACCGCCGGTGGCGTCGTATCGGGTGCGCTCTGATGCGGCATGATGCGGGTGCCGTAGCCATGGTCGTCGCTCAGGATCGCGAGGTTGCCGAGCGCCGACACGAAGTCGAGATCCACCTCCGGCTCGGTGAAATCGCCCGTGCCGAGCACCGGCAGGAACACGCTCGACAGATCGAGCTTGTGGTAACCGAGGCCGCTCACGCCGAGGTGCGCCTTGTTGTCCTGCACCGTGAGATAGCCGCCCTTGTCCAGCAGGAACTTGCCGGCGGTGAACGTGATCTGAGACGGATCGGCGATCGAGAACACCTGGAGGCCGTTCGAAAGTGCCGAGCCGGCGAGCAAGATCCGGTCGCCGTTCACCATCGCGCTGTACTGGATCTTGGTGTTGTCGGTGTCGAGGAGCGCGGGGTGCGCGGGATCGCCGATGTCGAGCGTCGCGAGCCCGGGCACGTCGTTGCCGGCGACCACCAGCAGGTTGCCGATCGCGAACACGCTGCCGGCACGCTGCATTCCGAGCTGGCTCACCGGGATCTGGTTCAGCACCTGCGGATTCGACGGGTCGGTGGCATCGACGACGAAGAGCCCGCGGCTCGAACCGCTCACGAAAACGTAGGGTGCCTGCCAGAAGAGCCACCACACGCCGTTGTCGTAGTCGCTCGGCTCGATGCCCG
>CAYUSL010000923.1:0-1830 GCA_964447125.1 uncultured bacterium
GCGCTCGCGAAGTGCCGATCGAACGCGAACGCACGCTGAATCTTGCGTCTACGCATGCAGGCGAAGGAGGCGCCATCGACGTAAGAAAACGTTTGATCGGCGAAGCGGCGCAAGATCGCGTACGCCTCGCGTTCGATGTCGACGTCGACGTGGATTACGTCGAGACGGGTGCTCGCGCGGAGCGTGTCGAGGAAGCGCCACGCCGCCGCATGCCCGTGGGTGCGGCCGAGCAGCGTGTAGGTCTCGCCGACGACGAGGTTGGAGGTCGTCAGTGCGTACCCACGACGCAGCAGCTCCCGCAGCGTCGCCGTGGCGACGGCATGCCAACGGTCGTCGGGCACCTGAAGCGCGAACCAGGCACCCGTGTCGACGAAGAGATGATCCGTCATTCGTCGTCTGGGCGCTCGCGAACGTAGAGCACCGCATCGTGTTCTTCCGAGATGTCCGGGCGCCCCGCGGGTCCGGCTGCGCCGATCAGCCCGAGTAGCGGATCCGTGTCTTTCGTGCCCTGGGCGAGCACCAGATCGATACCGCGCCGGATCAGCTCGGCGCGCGTCGCATGGCTCGCGCGCGCCAGCTTGCGGAGTCGCTCGTCTTGATCCTCGGTGAGATGGAGCTGGATGCGTACCATGAGAGACGCATAAGACATCTATATAGATATGTCTAGTTGATCGCAGCGGGGTGGCCGCGTTGAGCTCCGGCGCAACGTGCGGATGGCAGGCTGCTGAGGAGGCACGCGTCAGCGGCGCGGCGACGCGCGTCGACTGGGGGGGCTTGAAAAGCCCTTCGAGGAAACACCGACAGGCTCGAAAAACTCGCTGCTGCGAGCCTTTCAGCAGCCTGTTACCGCCCCGGCTTGGGGCCGGGGGTGGGGGCGTCGTCGCCCATGAGGGGGTTGTGCTCGCGGGCGGCGAGGCCGGTCATGAAGAGCTGGGCGGTGGCGTCGCTTTCGAGGAGCTGGTTGATGAGGGCACCCAGGCGCACGCCGGCGCGGGTGAGCTGCTCTTCCACGACGCGTCTGCGCGCGTCGCTGTAGGCGTTGGTGACCACGCCGTCTTCGGGCAGATCGTAGGCGATCTCGGTGGCGATCTGATGGGTCTCGCGTGCCCACACCAGCGGATCGAGCTGGGTGCCGGCCATGGCGCGCTCTTCGTCGCCGATGCGCGCGCCGAGCCGAGCCGCCACATCTCGCCACGAGCCGGGGATCTCTTCCACCAGGGTCGTGTCCCAGTATTCGTGGAGCGTGAGGGTGCGGCGGCTCGACACCGCGGGCCGGATGTCGATGCGATTGCCGCCCGAGTCGCGGTCGAAGCCCACGTGCAGCGGCTGGTGGATGTCGCCCACGAAGTGGCTCAGGAAGGCGAGCGCGCGCAGCGAGCCGCGGCTGGGCTCGCCGGCTGCGATGAGGGCGCGGGCGTAGTGCTCGATGCCTTCGGTCACGCAGTGCTCGGGGCAGTCGCGGGCGAGGTCGATGTCGACGTGTGCGCTGCGCTCGGCGTGAACATCCAGGTAGTGGCGGGGCTTGTCGTCGGCGTAGCGCGCGTCGTCGCGGACGAGGTCCGGCCAGATGCAGGTCTCGTTGAACTGCGGATGGTCGGGATCGGTGGCGAGCAGCTCGCGCACGTTGTTCTTCACACGTGCGGTCAGCTCGTTCCACGCGATCTCGCACACGATGCGATGGCCGGCGAAGCCCCACGCCTTGGCCTCGCGCGCGGACGCTGTCGCGAGGAACACGGATGCGGCGCAGACGAACGCGGCGCGCCGGAGACGCGTCGCGCGAGCGAAGGCCGAGGGCGTGGGCACGATCACATCCGCATCCCACCGTCGATG
>CAYUSL010000924.1:0-1827 GCA_964447125.1 uncultured bacterium
CCGCGGGGCCGGGGCCGTTCCCGCTCCACTTCGCGGTGGTTCGCGACTCGCGCATCAACGCCTTCGCCGGTCCTGCCGGCTACATCTTCGTGCACACGGGGCTCTTGCTCGCGGCCCGCAGCGACGCCGAGCTGGCGGCGGTGCTCGCCCACGAATCCGCGCACGTGCGGGGCCGTCACATCGCCCTCAACATCGAGAAATCGCAGAAGGCCAGCATCGCGATGCTGGCAGGCATGATCGCCAGCGCGGTGATCGCGTCGAGCGGCGGCAGCCAAGCGGCACAACTCGGCCAGGCCGGGATGATGGGGAGCATCGCCACCGCCCAGGCGACGATCCTCGAGCACACCCGCGAGATGGAAGACGAGGCCGATCGCCAGGGCATGCAGATTCTCGCCAGCGCCGGCTACGACCCACGGGCGATGTCGTCGTTCTTCCATCGCCTGCTCGAAGAGCAGCGCCGCAGCCCGATCTTCGCGCCGCCTTACCTGCTCACGCACCCGCAGGTGGAGTCGCGGATCAGCGTGGTCGAGGACATGGCCGATCACGTGCGCACCAGCGGCGAGCTACCGCTGGCGGCGGGGGATCTGGGACGCGTGCAAGCCCGCGCTCGCGTGCTGTCCGACGGACCGGTCGCTGCCGCCGCCTACTATGCCGAGCGGCTCAAGCGAGACGATCGCACCGTCTACGACCGTCTCGGCATGGCGCTCGCGCTCAAGGCGTTGGGACGCTTGCCGGACGCCTACGACTGGATGCGCAGTGTCATGGCCGCGCAGCCCGAGTACGCCCGCGGCTGGGCGGAGATCGGCGAGATCCTGGAGGCGTCGCAGCGTCTCGACGACGCCGTGGTGGCACTCGAGCGCGCCCACAAGCTCAAGGCGGCCGATCCCGACATCGGACGCGTCTACGGCAGGGTCTTGCGCTCGCTGGGCCGTCGCGCCGAGGCCGAGCAGGTCTATCGTGCGGTGGTGGAGCGTTTGCCCCAGGACGCCGAGGCCCATCAGCAGCTCGGAGTGGTGCTGGGAGAGCAAGGGCGCACCGGCGAGGCGTCGCTCGAGCTCTCCAACGCGGCCATCCTCGATCGCGACCGCAAGCTCGCCATCTATCACTACCAACAGGCCCGCGACACCTTCGGCAAGGAAGACCAGCGGGTGAAGGATTTGCGACAGCGAATCGTCGCCACACGCTGGCACGGCCGCCCTCCGCCGGAGGCGAGCGAGCCCGGCGAGCCGGGCGAGCCTGGCGACCCGGGAGATCCCGAGACGCCGGCCCCCGAGCCCACGCAGCGCAGCGATCGCGTGCTGCGCCGCACCTGGCTCGACGGCGCGCTCGTGCGGTAGCGTGGCGGCCGTTTCTCGGGGGGAGGCCGATGGTACGAGGAAAGAGTGCTCGTGGGGCGCGCACCAAAGCGCGCCTGGTTCAGGTGGGTGGCGGGCGCGCGGCGCCTGCGGTGGCGGCGGTCGCGAGCGGTGAGGGTGCCAACCCGCGCCGGCGCGCGAGCTGGGACCGCTACTTCATGAACATCGCCCGCGAGGTCGCGACTCGCGCCACCTGCGATCGCAAGCACGTGGGCGCGGTGATCGAGCGCGATCGCATGATCCTCTCGACCGGCTACAACGGCTCGATCCGCGGGATGCCCCACTGCGACGAGGCCGGCCACATGATGGACTCGGGCCATTGCGTCGCGACCATCCACGCCGAGGCCAACGCGATCATCCAGGCAGCCCGAAACGGCGTGGGCATCGAGGGCGCGAGCTTCTACACCACCGCTTCGCCTTGCTGGAATTGCTTCAAGATGATCGCCAACGCGGGTGTGCGGCGGATCTGCTT
>CAYUSL010000925.1:0-1824 GCA_964447125.1 uncultured bacterium
GCGCCCACGATTCGCCCGAGCTTGCCGCCACCGGCGAGGATTCCGCCGTGGCCCTGAGCGGCCCGATCGAAGATGCCGGTGAGCCCCACGAGCAACGGCGCGAGCGCGGCGAGACGGCGTCCCGGCCGCGGCACCGAGCGCCCGATCATGAGCAGCACGCCTGCAGCGAGGATCGTCGCCGGCACCACGTAGCTCACGTGACCGAAAGCCCACCGCAGCGCCAGCGCCAGCGTGGCGCCGCCGCGGCCGGTGAGGTTGTGGATCGGGCCGTGTGCCGGGACCGTGGTCTCGAACAAGATTGGGTCGTATTTCTCGAATGTGACCAGAGCGAGGCCGAGGAAGATCGCGACACCCACCATCACGATGGCCGCGGCCTCGCGGTGGAGCGCGCTGCGGACACCGGTGTCGGTGCGGTAGGTAGCGAGCGTGAATCGTCGCTGAGTCTTCATCGGGCTCGTCTTCATGGGCTCGCGTTCGCGCTATCCGCTGCCGGCACCACCTCGAGGAGCAATATCTTGCCCTTGCGGTCGATTGCCACTTTGGTGGGCTCTCCTGCCGGGAGATCGCGCAACGCCAGCATCACGTCGCGGGGGCGATACACGCCGCGCCCGCCGATGCCGATGATGACGTCGCCCATCATCATTCCCGCGACCGCCGCAGGGCCGGCCACGTCCACGCCGGTGATGAGCGCGCCCGACTGTGCGGTGACGCCGAACTCGGCGCGCCGCTCGCCACTCACGCGAATCATCCGCACGCCCAGCGAGCCGCGAGACGGCGTGCGCCCCTCTTCCAGCGAGGCCAGCGTCGATTTCACGGCGTCGATGGGGATGGCGTAGCCGGCGTTGCGCCTGCGCAAGCTGGGATCGATCGCCGGTGTGGATGCGATTCCCACCACCTTGCCTCGCTCGTCGAAGACCGCGCCGCCGTTCGATCCGGGGCGGATCGCCGAGTCGATCTGGATGTACTCGTCGAAGGGCCCGATGCCGAGATCCTTGGAGAGCCCCGTCACCAGGCCCACGCTCGCGGTGCGCTGATCTTCCACCGGGCAGCCCACCACCATGAGCCACTGCCCGTCGGCGAGGCCGTCCGAATCGCCGAGCTCCACGGGCGCGAGCTGCTTGTCGCGGGCGACGTCGCGGGGCAGCGCCAAGAGTGCCACGTCCGTGACCGGATCGGTGCCGAGGATCTCGAGCGGCGCCACGCGACCGTTGGTGAGCACGGCCTCCACGGCTTCCACGCCGTGGAGCGTATGCAGCGTGGTCAACACGTGCCCTCGTTCACCGATGACGAAGCCCGAGGCCAGATTCTCGGTGCGCGGCGTACGGCTGAACGTGTCGAGGGCTGCGCCCAGCACCGAGCGAGCGAAGGCCACGGGAACAGCGACGGTGGTGCGCAGCACGTTCCAGGCGGTCTCGCCGGCGCCCTTGCTCTCGCCGATGCGGTCGAACGGCGCCGCGAGATCCGCAGCCAGGCCGGTGCGGGGGCGGATGCCGACGATCGCCGGCTCGACCGTGCGCACGATGCGCGTGAAGGTCTCGAACACCGCTCGGCCTTCGGCCTCCGGCTGCGGCGGAGCTTCGATGGCGCGGGCCACCCGGGCACTCAGTCCGGTGCTGGCCGCGACCAAGAGCGCCGCGCAGAAGAAGGATCGTCGGAACAAGGATGGTCCCGACGAAGCGGTGTTTCTTGGCGTCGGGCGCGCGCATTCTAATGCCACCGCGGCGGGATTTTGGAGGGTCTCGCCCAATCACACCCGTGCGGGCTCATGGGTCGTCCTCGAAGAATGGCTCCTCGAGCTTCTCCATCCAGCGGGAGTAGAAGCTC
>CAYUSL010000926.1:0-1817 GCA_964447125.1 uncultured bacterium
TCCGCGACGAGACCTGCTGCAAGCGCTTCGGCGTGCTTTCCGGCCCGAACCTGGCCCCCGAGGTGCTCGCGCAGCAACCCAGCGCAGCCGTGATCGCGTCGCGCTATCCCGAGGTGATCGCGACCGCTCAGCGCTTCTTCGTGCGGCCGTTCTTCCGCGTGTACGGAAGCGCCGACGTGGTGGGAGTCGAGCTGGGGGCCGCGATCAAGAACGTGCTCGCCATCGCGATGGGGCTGGTCGCGGGCATGGGCTTGGGCCAGAACACCCGCTCGCTCATCGTGACTCGCGGCCTCGCCGAGATGATCCGCATCGGCACGCGCCTGGGTGGCGATGCCGCGACCTTCAACGGCATCTCCGGGATCGGCGACCTGATCGGCTCCGGCATGGGTCGCGAGAGCGCCAACTACGCCGTGGGCGAGCTGATCGCCCAGGGGCGGAACCTCGGGCAAGCGATGCACGAGGTGGGGCATTTCGCCGAAGGTGTGCCGACCGCGGAGGCGCTGCACACCGTGCTGGAGCGCGCGCGCATCGACGCACCGCTCTCGCAAGCCGTCTACGAAGTGCTCTACGCCGGCGCGGCGCCGTCGGATCTGCTGAAGCGGCTCATGTCGCGCCCGCCCACCATGGAGACCGATGCCCACCCGCTCACGTGACGAGAGCCTCGCCGACCCGCGGGCGACCCGGCCCACGGCGGCCGACGCGTTTCTCGCTTCGGGGCCATCCTTCGACGAGCTCGGCATCGATCGCGTCAATCATCGCCGCCTTCCCGACGACTTCTTCGGCGACGTCTACATCTGGGACGTCGACAAGACGTACCTCGACACACCGTTCGATTCGATCAAGGGCTTGATGCGCATCCCCTTCGAGGGTGCGATCGACAAGCGTGCGTTCCCGGGAACCGCCCAGCTCCTGAAGGAGCTCCGGCGTGGCCCACGCAAACAACCGCTCGAAGCGCCGATCTACTTCATCTCGGCGAGCCCGCCGAAGCTCCGCGGCGTGCTCGAGAAGAAGATGCTCCTCGACGGTGTGGAGTTCGACGGGCTGACGCTCAAGGACCCGGTCCAGAACGTACGTCGCGGCGGATTGCGCGCCCTCAAAGCCCAGCTCGCGTACAAGCTGGTGGGCCTGCTCTTGCACCGCCGCGACTTTCCGCGCGGCGCCCACGAGACGCTCTTCGGCGACGACGTCGAGAGCGACGCCGTCATCTACACCCTCTACGCCGACGTGGTCGCCGGCCGCATCCGCGGCGCCGAGCTCCTGCGAATCCTGGAACGCCACCACACCGAGTATCAGCTCGCGGAGTGGATCGTGAGCTTCGCCGACACCATCCCCAGGGCTCGCTCCGTGGAGCGGATCTTCATCCATCTCGCCCGCGGTAGCGATCCTGTGCGGTTCACGGGTTACGACAGGATGCTGGTGCCGGTTCGCGACTCGTTGCAATCGGCAACGATCCTCGAAGCCGAAGGCAAGATCTCCACGGCGGGCCTGTTGCGGGTGGCCGCCGCGATGCGCGAATCGGGAGTCAGCGACATCGAGCTCCTCGCGAGCCTGCTCGATGTCTGCCGCCGGCGCCTCGCGGGCGGGCCACGCTTCGACGCCATGGTCCGAAAGCTCGCGCAAGCGCGTGCGATCCCGCCCGAGATCGCCATCGCTCGGACCAAGTCGGTTCGCCCGCTGCCGCGCCCCCCTGCCGCCGAGCCGCTGCTCCCCGCGAGCGAGCGGGCGTGACACTCGCAAACGCACGAACCGGCGCGAAGCTCTGAGAATGCCTCCGCGCCGCACGCTGCGCCACGCGCTTTTCGCCCTGCTCGCGCTCT
>CAYUSL010000927.1:0-1811 GCA_964447125.1 uncultured bacterium
GGCAGCGCCTCCTCGGGCTCGTCTTCCTGGCGCAGCTCGGCGAGCCCGAGGTGCGCACGCGCGGAGCGGGGATCGAGCGCGAGCGCTCGGCGATAACATCGCTCGGCGTCGTGGACGCGGCGCTCGACGTGATGAAGGATCTGCCCGAGGGCCAAGAGTGCCGGCACGTGTCGAGAGTCCACGTCGAGCGCGCGCCGGAGCGCCTGCGTTGCGGCGCCGTATGCACCGATCGCGTGCTGCCCGAGCGCCAGGTCCATCCAAACTTCCGGGATCTTGGGCGCGGCACGGGTGGCCGCAACCAGGTGATGCAGTGCCTCGCTCGCGTGGTGCTCCGCGAGCAGCAGCTTGCCGAGGCTGCGATGCGCGAGCGCGAAGTTGGGATCGATTCGCAGGGCGTCGCGGTAGGCGCTGGCCGCCGCCGCGCGTTCGCCGCGCAGCTCGAAGACGGCACCCAGGTTGTGATGGCCTTCGGCGCGCCGCGGATCGATCTCGAGCACCCGGCGGAAGCAACGCTCCGCTTCTTCTTGCAGGCCGCGCGCAGCGAGCACTTGGCCGAGGGCGTTCCATCCCGGTGCGTGCTGCGGATGAAGCTCGGTGGCGCGACGTAGATGCCCCTCGGCTGCGTCGAGATCACCGTTCGCCCGCGCGAGCCTGCCGAGGTTGAAGTGCGCGGGGGCGAGCTCGGGCGCGAGCCGCAACGCCTCCCGAAACGCGCGTTCGGCGGCGTCACGCTGGCCGTCGGCGAGTAACAGCTTGCCGAGGGTGTTGTGGTAGCCGGCGTGCTGCGGTGCCACGGCAAGCGCCTGGCGGACCCGTTCGAGTCCCTGGCGCACGTCTCCCGCTTTCGCGGCGAGCCTGCCGAGCATGTGGAGCGCGTCGGCGTGCGCGGGCGAGCGCGCGAGAACCTCGTGGTGGTGCTGGATGGCCTCGTCGATGCGACCGGCCCGCTCGCAGGCGAGCGCTCGGCGGAAGATCGCCTCGATGGAGTCGCGCTCGGTCATCGCCGCGGAAATGAGCGCTGCTGCGTGGGCTGACGCTCAGTCGCGCTCGGCGTTGGCGATGCGCGTGTCCGTGGACGCATCCGGTGTGTCGATGCCGACGATCCGATCGCGCCCCGAGCCGTCGGCCGCCTCGAGGGTGACGATGCGTTGGATCTCGTCGCTCTTGAACCCGAGCGCCTGCGGACGCCGGAAGCCGGGAAGCACCTGCACGTCGTAGAGCTCGATCACCACTCCGTGAAGCTCGAGCCAGTGGGCGTGGGCGCCGGTGGTGAGATCGATCACCACCAACCCGCAGCGCGCCTCGGTGTCCTTGGCGCGCAACCGCTCGTCGAGCGCCAGCCCGCGGAAGTGTTTCTCGCGACGCTGCTTCGAGAGCCCCACGATCGCGTAGTTGCCGCGGAACGCGAGGCCGCGCACGTACCCGGGGCAAAACGAGACGGGCTCGAAGACGCCGCGCTCGCGGTCCACGTAGCCCAGCTCGCCGGTGCCCGAGTTGAGGATCCAGAGCTTGCCGGCGTGGACCCGTGGCGAGTGCGGCATCGAGAGGCCGGCCGCCACGATCTCGTTGGTGCGCACGTCGATCACCACGCCGCCGTCGCCGCGCCGCTCGCGCCAGCCTTCGTAGACGTCGGAGCGGCTCACGGCCGTCATGTAGCGCGGCTCGCCGTCCTCCATCGCCAGGCCGTTCAAGTGGCAGCGGTCTTCCGCAGCGAGGGCGGACACGAACGGGGGCTTCCAGAGCGGCTTGAATCCGTAGCGTTCGCTCAGCGTCGCCAGGCAGCTCCACTGGGTGTTCGCGAACAGCACGCG
>CAYUSL010000928.1:0-1800 GCA_964447125.1 uncultured bacterium
GCGTACGTCCACGGCATGAACGGCGTGAACGAGGGCGTGCGGCTGATCCGCGGCACCTCGTGCAACCAGCCGCGCCGCAACGACCACGTGCTCGTCACCGCCGGCGTCGGCGTGCCGACCAGCGCCATGATCCTGGGCAAAGCAGCGTGAAGACCACGAACCGATGCGAGCGGTGCGCGCGCCCCACCAGCGGCGAGCGCGATCGCACCCCGCGATCCCGACGGGGAGATTCCCGATGACCGAGGCAGTGATCGTCGAAGCGGTGCGTACTCCGATCGCGCGCGGCAAGCGCAACGGCTGGCTCGCCGGGTTCCATCCCGCCGAGCTCTTGGCGAGGGCACAGCTCGGCGTGCTCGAGCGAGCGGGCATCGAGGCCGGAGACGTGGAGCAGATCGTTGGCGGCTGCGTCACGCAGGCCGGCGAACAGTCGTGCAACGTGTCGCGAAACGCGTGGCTCTCGACAGGCAAGCCGTATTCGGTCGGCGCCACCACCATCGACACCCAATGTGGCTCGTCACAGCAAGCCAACCACCTGGTGTCGGCACTGGTGAGCGCAGGCGCCATCGACGTGGGGATCGCCTGCGGTGTCGAGTCGATGAGCCGCGTGGGGCTCGGCGCCAACGTGATGAGCGGTCCGGGCTATTTCCAGCCGCCCACGTGGCCGTGGGATTCGTCGCCCGATCAATTCCAGGCGGCGGAGCGCATCGCGAAGAAACGCGGCATCACGCGCGCCGAGGTCGATGCCTTCGCAGCCAGCTCGCAAGCGAAGGCCGCCGCGGCGTGGGCCGAGGGGCGCTTCCAGCGTGAGGTGATCCCGGTGAAGGCACCGGTGATGGGCGACGACGGCACACCCACCAGCGAGACCCGAGTCGTGGACCGCGACCAAGGTGTGCGCGCAACCACCGCCGAGGGCCTCGCGGCGCTTCGGCCGGTGATGGACGAGGGCGTCCACACCGCGGGCTCCAGCTCGCAGATCTCCGATGGCGCCGCCGCGGTGCTGTGGATGTCGGGCGAGCGCGCGAAGTCGCTCGGGCTTCGTGCGCGGGCGCGGATTCGCGCGCAGGTGGTGGTGGGATCGGACCCCTACTACCTACTCGACGGACCGATCGACGCGACCCGCCGCATCCTCGCCAAGACCGGGATGAGCCTCGCCGACGTCGATCTCGTCGAGATCAACGAGGCTTTCGCGTCCGTGGTGCTGTCGTGGGCCCGGGAATTCGAGCCCGACCCGAGCAAGGTCAACGTGAACGGCGGCGCGATCGCCCTCGGCCATCCGGTGGGCGCGACAGGCGCACGGCTCATCACGACCGCGCTTCACGAGCTCGAGCGCACCGGAAAGGCAACCGCGCTGGTGACGATGTGCTGCGGCGGCGCGATCGGCACGGCCACGATCCTGGAACGCATCTGACGGCTCCGAGTAGCGCGAAGCCAGGGGAGGGGAGGAAGGCGATGACGGCAGACGCGAAGCCATTGGCGGGTAAGGTCGCGATCGTGACCGGCGCGGGGCGCGGCTTGGGGCGAACCGAAGCCCTGGCACTCGCTGCACAGGGCGCACGGGTGGTGGTCAACGATCTGGGTGTCGCAGGCGACGGATCCGGTGCCGACGAAGACCCGGCGCGCGCGGTCGTGGCGGAGATCGAAAGCGCAGGAGGCGAGGCGATCGCGCACTTCGGCGACGTCGCGTGCTGGGACGACGCGGGAGCGCTCGTGGCGCGCGCCGTCGACACCTTCGGCCAGCTCGACATCCTCGTGAACAACGCGGGCTTCAGCCGCGATCGCATGATCTTCAACATGTCGGAG
>CAYUSL010000929.1:0-1799 GCA_964447125.1 uncultured bacterium
GACTCGAAGAAGGTCGTCGAGATCTGCACCAAGTTCGCCCAGAAGGGCATGGGCAATGCGTTCGCCGTGATCCTCTTCTCCACCCTCGCCTTCGCCTTCCTCGATCCCTTCTTCTTCATCGGCTACCTGATCTCGCTGGCGATCTTCGGCCTCTACCAGGCGATCTTCATGGCCAATGCGGGTGGCGCGTGGGACAACGCGAAGAAGATCGTCGAGACCACACTGCGTCAGAAGGGCACGGATCTGCATGCGGCGTGCGTCGTCGGTGACACCGTCGGCGATCCCTTCAAGGACACCTCGTCGGTGGCCATGAACCCGATCATCAAGTTCACCACCCTCTTCGGATTGCTCGCGCTCGAGCTCGCCATCGAGGTCCCGCACGGCCTCAGCGTGATCCTGGCGCTCGCGTTCTTCCTAGTCTCGACCTACTTCGTGTGGCGCTCGTTCTACACGATGCGCATCCAGCCCAGCGCTCACGGCTGAGCACGGCTGGCGAGCCACCGACAATCGTTCCACCGCGGGCCGAGGATTCCTCCTCGGCCCGCGTCTCGTTCAAGCCATGACCGAATCTCCCCCGGCAGCGGCGTCCGACGAGCCGCCGTCATCCAACGCGGCGGAGCCTTCCGCCGGGCACGGCGCGAGCGTCGCGGCCCTCGCCCTCGGTGCGCTGGGTGTCGTGTACGGCGACATCGGCACCAGCCCGCTCTACGCCATCAAGGAATGTTTCCACGGCATTCACGCCATCGAGGTCACGCCGGACAACATCCTCGGTGTGCTGTCGCTGGTGTTTTGGTCGCTCACGATGGTCGTGAGCTTCAAGTACCTCGGCTTCGTGGTGCACGCAGACAACCGCGGCGAGGGCGGGATCTTCGCACTACTGGCGCTGATCCCCGGCGTGCGCGATCGCGTCGTCGATCGGGCGACCAAAGTGGCCGTGCTCGCGGCGCTCGCGGGCGCGGCGCTACTCTACGGCGACGGCATGATCACGCCCGCGATCTCGGTCCTCTCCGCCGTCGAGGGGCTCGAGGTCGCCACCCGTGCTGCCGGCGGCGCAGTCGTGCCGCTCACGTGTTTCATCTTGATCGGGCTCTTCGCGGCGCAGCGCCGCGGGACGGCCGGCATCGGCAAGATCTTCGGCCCGGTGATGGCGGTGTGGTTCGTCGCCATTGCCACCTTCGGCATCGTAGGGATCAGTCACGATCCACGCGTCCTCGGTGCGCTCAATCCCGGCCATGCGCTGTCGTTCTTCGTCACCCACCGGGTCCACGGATTCGTGGTGCTGAGCTCGGTGGTGCTGTGCATCACCGGCGGTGAGGCGCTCTACGCCGACCTCGGTCACTTCGGCCGCAAACCGATCGAGATGAGCTGGTTCTCCTTCGTCTTCCCTGCGCTGGTGCTCAACTACTTCGGCCAGGGCGCGTTGCTGCTCCATCACCCGGAGGCGGCGTCGAATCCGTTCTTCGGGCTGGTGCCTCGCTACTTGCTGCTGCCGACCGTGGCGCTCTCGACGCTGGCCACCGTGATCGCCTCGCAGGCGCTCATCACCGGCAGCTTCTCGCTCACCCAGCAGGCGATTCAGCTCGGGTACTGCCCACGCCTGCAGATCATCCACACCTCCGACGAGATGCGCGGCCAGATCTACATTCCCGCCGTCAACGGGGCGCTGGCGGTCGCGTGCGTGGCGTTGGTGTTGACGTTCCGCGAGTCGAGTCGTCTGGCTGCAGCGTACGGGATCGCCGTAACCGCCACGATGGGGATCACCTCCGTGCTCTACTTCGTGGTGGTGACGCGCAACTGGC
>CAYUSL010000930.1:0-1796 GCA_964447125.1 uncultured bacterium
GGATCTTGGCCTCGCCGTCGTTGGCGGCGAGGAGATTGGCGGCCTCGGCGAGCGAGGAGGGTGCGGCGTAATCGAACGGCGCTGGTTTCATGCGAGCGGCCTTTCGTCGTGTGGTGTTCCCGCAGCGCGGAAAGCGCCCGACACGCTCACTCCTTGGGCTTGCCGAGCTCTTTCTCGTAGAGATCCACGAGGGTTTCGCGGGCACGCGCTTCGTCCTCGCGGATCTTCCAGAACTGCGGCGGACGCTTCTGCACGAAGGCGTTGCCGCCTTCCTTGCCCTCGGGCATGTCGAACCAATCGGGATAGAAGTTGCTCGAGATCACGCCCATCTCCGCGTAGCCGTCCATCTCTTGATCGAAGGCGGCCTTGAGGATTTCCAGGCAACCGGGCGAGAGCGAGAGCATCTCCTCGCACCACGCGAGAACCTCGGCGTCGAGGCGATCGGCGGGCACGACCTTGTTCACGAGCCCCATGGCGAGGGCTTCGTCGGCGGTGTAGCGGCGACACAGCATCCACATCTCGCGGGCGCGCTTGGCGCCGATCACCTTGGTCAGGTACGGGACGAAGAAACCGTCGGCGGGGCTCGAGACCTTGGGGCCCGCTTGGCCGAAGATCGCATCGTCGGCAGCGATGGTGAAGTCGCAGATGTACGCCATGTGGTTGTGGCCGCCGAGGCAGTAGCCCTGGACCGCGGCGATCACGGGCTTGCGCGACAGCCGGATGAGCCGGTTGTGGGGATAGCGGTTGTAGAACGCTTCGCGCAGCCCCCACTTCTCCCATTCCACGTCGCCGCCTGCACCGAAATGCTTGCCCACGCCAGCCACCACGATCGTGCTGATCTTGGGGTCGTGGTTGGCGTCGTAGAAGGCACGGAACATCTGCTCCACCGTGCGCAACGTCATGGTGTTGAGCTTCTTGGGCTTGTTCGTGGACACCCGCGCCACACCGCCTTCGAAGCCGGTGTGAAAACACTTCTCGTAGAGGATCTCGTCGAAGTCGAGCCCGTCGCCTTCGACCTTCGTCCAGGGAGTCCAGGTCATCGAGTTCCTCGATCGCGATCAGCGCCACTCACAGCGTGCCGATCAGCCGTTTCGCGTCCATGAGGAGCTTGGGCAGGTCCGCGCGCTCGATCGCCGTGAAGCCATCGGGAGGTTCAGTGAGCCCGAGCAGCGCCGACCAGAGCGGGCAGGCGTAGAGCACCACGCCAGCGTCGGCGGCCTGCCGCACCGTCGCGCGCGCATCGAGGCGGCGACCCTGACCACTGCCGGCGACAGGCACGCCGAGCTTCGCGGCTCGATCGCACATCGGGAAACGCACCATTTGCGGTGCCAGCTCTCGCGGCCAGGAGAGCGTGCCGCCGGCGATGCCCGCGAGCGCCTCTTGCGTCACCAGCACGCCGACCTCGAGCCCAGCTTGCTTCGCGTCGATGGCGGTGGTGAGGCCGCCCAACACCGAGCTCGCCAGCGCATCGCGCAAGATGATCAGAAGATCCATGGCTCGACCTCGGGCGCTCGATGCTCTTGAAGAATTTGCCGCGGATTGTCCGGAGGGGCGGCCGTGAGGCCGCCCGCGATGGCCGTGGGCCTACGGGCGGGCTCTCGCCCGTCCCTACGGCTTGGCGCTCGGGTCGATCCCGAACCATGGACGTTCATCTAGGCCACTCGCGCGGCGGAGCGCGCCCCGCGCACCGCGCCTTGGGCTTCGAGGTCCGCGATCTCGGCGGTGCTGTAGCCGAGCTCGCCGAGCACCTCGTGGGTGTGCTGGCCGAGCACCGGCGGAGCGAGGCGCACCGAGCC
>CAYUSL010000931.1:0-1795 GCA_964447125.1 uncultured bacterium
GACTGCCAGCGGGCACCGCGCTCGCGATCTCGTTGACGAGCGCGTACGGATCGGCCGGCACGGGAATACCCGTCAGCGCATGCCGTCGGAACAGGATGTTCTCGGCGAGGAACGCGAGCGCGCCGCCCGCCAGGTCCTGCTCGTCGAGGCATTGATACTTGCCCGGGATCGCCGCGGGAAACGACGCGATCGAGTGGATGACGTCGGTCTTCTGGAATGGCACCAGGCACTCGATCCACGACGAGGTGCCGATGTAGAGATGCCCCTCGAAGTCGCGCACCGCACCCGACCCGATGAGCGCGCATTGGTGGTCGGCGGAGCCGCTCACCACTGGTGTGGAGCGCGGCAGCCCGATCGCGTCCGCCACCTCGGGAAGGACGAGCCCCACGACCTGCGTCGCGGGAATCAGGGGCGGCAGCTTGTCGCGATCGATGCCCAGCAGGCCGACGAGCTGATCGTCGTACGTGATCTTCGCGGGATCGCGGGCATCGGTCACCCAGAAGAGGTGCATCGCGTCCGGCGAGGACGCGAGCACACCCGTGAGCTGGGCATTGAGGTAGTCCTTGCTGGGCAGGAAATAGCGGGTCTTGGCGTAGATCTCCGGGTAATCGTTCTTGACCAAGAGCGCGTGTGCGGCGTCGTCCTTGCCGGAAAGTGCCGGCGCACCGGCCGTCTTGCGAATCCAGCGGATGGCCCGCGGGATGTTGTAGCCGAGGACACTCGGAAAACCACCCACCACGCGCTTCACGTGGCGGGCGCCGCGCGAGTCCATCCAGGTGAGCGCCGGCATGAGGTGGCGGCCGTCGCCATCGACGGCGACGGTGCTCGAGAACGTGCTCGACACGCACACCGCACCGACACGGTCGGGAGTGACGACGCGACGTGCGATCAGGCGACGCGAAGCCGCGAGCAGCGCCCGCCACCAATCGTCCGGGTCTTGCTCGGCGCCGCCGCCGTCGATGAAGCGGATCGGTGTCGGCTCGTAGTCCGAATCGAGGATCTCGCCGCGCGCCGAAACCAGCGCCGCCTTGATGCCCGAGGTGCCGTGATCGATCGCCAGAACGCAGCGCTCGTCGCGCGGCGTCGGCGCGTCGCTGGTCGAGGTCGTGTTGTCGGCGGTCAAACCGATCCCGGGGCTGCGCCTGCGGGCGCGCTCAGAGCTCCATCTTCGAGACCGAGCCGTCGGCCTGGATGGTCTCGAAGACGATCGACGCCTCGCGCTTCTCGGCCTTGCCGCCAGCGCGCGCCATCATCACGGGCATCGCCACCGCCAGGAAGTCGTTGGGGTCGATGCAACCCTCGGGCGGCATCACGCCCTTGGCGGGAATCTTGCCATCCGCAAGCAACATCACGCCGATCGCCGCCGGCACTCCCGTACCCTCGCCCAACGCACTGGAGCCCGAGAACATGTGGACGCGCACTTCCAGCGGCTCGCCCGCCTTCCGTCCCTTCACGACGACGGTCATGCAGCCGCGCTGCGAGCCGAATTGGGTCTCGCGCAGGATGCGCTCGCGCTCGCGGATGAGATAGGCCACGGCGAAATCGTAGGGAACGACTGGCTTCCCGGCCACATCCAGCGGCTCGCGGCTCGAAAGGCCGAGCCGGCACATCTCGCCGGTCAAGTTGTAGTACTCGATCGGAATCACGGACCCCTTGTTGGTGACCTGCTTGAGCTTCAGGAATCGCGGCAGCGTCACCTGCTCGGGGTGCGGATACGGAAAGACCGGCACCTCGCCGAGGTTCGGGAAATCGAAGTCCTCGCGCAGCGCGATCCCGTCGGGCTCGAAATACTTCA
>CAYUSL010000932.1:0-1792 GCA_964447125.1 uncultured bacterium
CACGTTCGAGTAGAAGTCCTCGGGCGAGAACGCCGACAGCCGCTCCGGGAAGACCGGCACCAGCGAGAAGCCGTACCAGCTCGCGATCTCGTGCCAGATCGAGAGGTCGAGGGCCACGCGCTGTGCCACGAGCCGCACCACTTCCGCGCGGTCACCCACCACCGCGCGCGCCGGCAGCTTGAGCCGCCGCGCGCCGGCCTCGGGTGGCAGGTCGAGCGTCTTCCCCGTGCCCAAGAGCGCTTCGAGCTCGGAGATCAGGTAGGCGGTCCAGTCGGCGTTGTCGCGAACGTGGGCGAGATCGATGAAGCCGCCGCGGCAGGTGTAGAGGTGGGCGTTGCGCTCGTCGAGCCTGAGCGCGCCCGCGTAGTTGTGCTTGCCGAAGGGACGGGACGCGGACACGTTCCCGATCCGAATCGGGAACTCGATGCTGCCGATACGCGGCGCCAGGTTGTAGCCGAGGGCACAGCAAGCGCGCATCGTGGGCGGCTGGTGGGGAGGCGACGGCGGTAACGCGAGCGCGGGTGCTGCGATCGCCAGACTGGCAGCGATCGAGACCCAAAGCGCCGCGCGCGGCCCTCGTTGCGTTCGATATCGGTCGGACATGAGCGGTCCCGCGGCGCCACCCCCGCCGCGGGTGGTCATCTTGCCCGTCGCCCTGCGAGCCGTCGAGTCGCCGGCCAGCACGGCGCGAACGGATTGGAACGGAGCCCCATGGCACGCACCAAGAGCAACGACACGCAGCGAATCGTTTCGTGGAACGTGAACGGCATCCGCTCGGTGGCGAAGAAAGGATTTCGCGACTGGCTGGATGCGAGCGGTGCACACATCGTGGGGCTGCAAGAGGTACGCGCCGGCGAGGACCAAGTGCCGGCGGAGATTCGCGCGGCGGACGGCTGGCACTCCCATTGGGTCGCGGCCGAGCGTGCGGGCTACAGCGGCGTGGGGTTGCTGGCGCGCCGCGCGCACGACGAGCTGCGCACGGTGCTCGGCTCGCGTCCGCTCGATTGCGAAGGACGGCTTCAGATCGCGCGCTTCGGCGCGCTCACGATCGTGAACGGCTATTTCCCGAACGGCACCGGACCGAATCGTGACAACAGCCGGATCCCGTTCAAGCTTCGCTTCTACAAGAAGCTCTTCGACGTGCTGGAGACGGAGAAGCAGCGCGGCGCCCGCATCCTGGTGATGGGCGACTTCAACACGGCCCACGAGGAGATCGACCTCGCGCGCCCCAAGGAAAACCGCGAGACCAGCGGCTTCACCGACGTCGAACGCAAGGAGCTGGCGCGCTGGCTCGCGAAGGGCTGGACCGACACCTTCCGCCACTTCGAGAAAGGCAGCGGCCACTACACCTGGTGGAGCCAGCGCTTCGGCGTCCGCGAGAAGAACATCGGTTGGCGCATCGACTACATCCTCGCTTCACCCGCCGCCATGGAGCACGTCCGCGGCGCAGCCATTCACGCCGAGGTGAAAGGCTCCGATCACTGCCCGATCAGCGTCGACGTCGATCCCCGGATCTTCTGACGCCCACCGCCGGGGCAATTGCTCGCAACTCGCGGGCGATGCCACATTGCCCGCGCCATGACCGCACCGAAATCCACGGCCAAACACAAGAAGATCTTCAAGGTTCGCTTCCAGAACGAGGGCAAGATCTTCGAGATCTTCGCGCGCGAGGTGACGCAAGGTCATCTCTTCGGCTTCGTCGAAGTGGCCGATCTGGTGTGGGGCACCAAGTCGGAAGTCATCATCGATCCGAGCGAGCAAGAGCTGCGGAACGAGTTCGCGGGAGTCACCC
>CAYUSL010000933.1:0-1785 GCA_964447125.1 uncultured bacterium
CGTGCGGCGCGCCACCGCGTTCTACCGCGACAAGCTGGTGCGGCAGGGCAAGATCCCGGCGTAGCTCGGTCGTCTTCGAACGTGGGCGGCGCGTTCTCGATCGACCACGCGTTCGCGCTTTCGCTCGACAGCGGTCCTGACAAGCGCTCCACCGTCGGCGAGGCCGTGCGCCGCTACGTGCGGCCTGGCATGGCGGTCGAGCTCGCCGTGAGCTTGGCGCGACCGAACGCGTGGATCCACGAGCTGATCCGCGCGTTCCGCGGGCGCTCCCCCGAGCTCACGCTCGTGACCCTCACGCTGAGCGCCAACGCGTCGCTGCTGGTGCACGCCGGCGTTGCCAACCGCGCCATCACGACCTTCTGCGGCAATACGTACCCGGCGCCGGCACCGAATGGAGTGCTGCGCCGCGCGATTCGCGGCGGACGGCTGGCCGTGGAGAACTGGTCGATCCTGACGCTGCCGCTCCGGTTGGAGGCGGCTGCGATGGCCGTGCCCGAGCTGCCCACCCACTCGCTCCTCGGGAGCACGATGGCCGAGGAGAACGCCCACGCCTTCACGGTTCGCGACGGCGTGGGCTGGGTGAAGCCGCTGGTGCCGGACCTCTCGTTCGTCCACGCGCTGGCGGCCGATCGTGCTGGCAATGCGATCCTGCCCGCCCCGCGGGGCGGCGGGATCGTCGGTGCGCTCGCGGCTCGCGAGGGAGCGCTGGTCTCGGCGGAGCGCATCGTCTCCACCGACTGGATTCGCCGTCACAGCCATTTGGGGCTCCTGCCCGGGCAGTTCGTGCGCGCCGTCGTGGAAGCGCCTCTGGGCGCGCATCCGGCGCCGCTCTGGGCCGCAGATTGCGAGGTCGCAGGCTACGCCGACGACTACGCGATGCTCACCGAGATCCACGAGGCGACCCGTACCGACGAGGGCGCCGAACGATGGCTTCGCGAGTGGGTGCTCGATACACGCGATCCTGCGGGCTACGTGGCCAAGCTCGGCGCCGAGCGCGTGGCGCGGCTCCGCGCGCGAAACCGCCACGACGCGTGGCGCGACGAGATCGACGATCATGCGGCGCTGGTCGCGTCGAGCGCGGCGCCGCCGCCCGCCACGGCCACCGAGCAGCAGGTGGTGGATGCGGCGCGCTGGATCGAGCGCCTCGCTCTCGATGCGCGGGCCGGCTCGATCCTCGCGGGAATCGGCAACGCGAACCTGGCGGCTTGGCTCGCGGAGCGCAGGCTTGCCGCTGCGGGTGCCCATGTGGCGCTGATGGCCGAGCTCGGGCTTTTCGGCTACGAGCCTCGCCCCTTCGATCCAGTGGTCTTCAGCATGCGCAACCTCGCCACCGCGACGTGGCTGAGCGACGTACGGACGATGATGTCGCTGGTGCTGCCGAGCGCGCGCCAGCCTTGCATCGGCTCGATCGGTGCGGCTGAGGTGGATCGGTTCGGCAACGTGAACACCACCCGTCTCGCCGACGGCACGCCGATCACCGGCTCTGGCGGCGGCAACGACATCGCGAGTGCCGCGCACGGCGTGGTGGTGTGCGCGAGCCTGGCGCCTGGCCGTTTCCGCGAGCGCGTCGGCTACGTGACCAGCCCCGGAAGCCGCGTGCGCGCCGTGGTCACCGAGCGCGGTACCTTCGTGAAGGAGCCCGGCGCCTCGCCGCTACGGCTCGTAAGCTACGTGCCGCGTCCCGAGCTTGCGAGCGAGGACGAGCACGCGCGCGAGATTCGCGAACGCGTCGGCTGGAATCTCGAGGTGAGCGCCGACCTCCAGCGCTCACCCGAGCCCGAGCCG
>CAYUSL010000934.1:0-1784 GCA_964447125.1 uncultured bacterium
GGGGTCCTGGCGCCCTCGTTCGAAGAGACGATCGGCTGGATCCGCGCTCGGGTCGGGAGGGAAGTCGCGGACTCGGACTGCGGGGAGTGAGTCGTCGGCTCTGGTGGTTCCCGATCGGCGCGCCGGCCACGAAACCTTCTCGACGCTCACACCGCTGCAATGCGTGCGATCAGTGACTCGCGCGACATCGTAGCGATCGCCCGCGCTGCGAGCGCGGGAGGTATCCAGACGACGTGAATCCCCCTCCTCTCGCAAGCGGATGGCTGCCCACGAAACCGGGGTGACTTCAGACCGAGTCCGCGGTGCGCCGGAATCAACAGTCCACGTCGGGCACGCAACGCGTCAGCGTCTGGACACCGAGGCCGAAGGGGTCCGCCACGTTGATCTGCGTGATCTGCGACGAATCCCAGGCGAGCGCGCCCCCACTCACGTCGGCGGTCGCGGGGATTTCCATGCAGCCCTCGACGGAACCCGGGACCGGCGTCACGGGACAGTCCGGGGCCCAGAAGGTGAAGCTGATCAGGTCGAACTCGGCCGAGCACCCGAGAACCTGGGCGCCGCAGAGGTACCCGCTGCGAACCTCGTACATGGTGTACGCGTAGTCGATCGCCGCCTCCGGCGGCTCGCCTGCGATGTCCAGGCTGAATCCGAGCCGAATGCCCCCCGGCCAGTCGTGCGAGACCTGATAATGGCCCTCCCAGCTCTGACAGCCTACCGAAGCCACGAGGACCAGCGCACCGAACCACGTCCGCCTTGCGTTCATGTTCCCCCCTTCCGCCCTGCTGGGCGGCCGTTCGCGTTTCGTGGCTTCGTCCATGCCGCCGGTCGCTGCTCGCCACGGGCGTCTTCCCGGGCTCGCGGGGGCGCGCCGGGAGGGCACCTCCAGAATGCGAGGCTGCGCAGACCGAGAGGTCGATGGCTGCTGGCCGCGCGACAGGCAAAGCAGGAGCGGATGCGCGTCGAACCCCTCGAGCGCGGCCTGGAGCGACCATGGCCAAGTCGAACATCGCGGGCGGCGCCCCACCTGTGCGGTCGTGCCTCGCACGACGCCCTCCTCATCGCGAGGGACTACTCGTTCACTGCGACACTCGTGCCGCCGGTGACCGTTGTGGCTGCCGCGCGACTCCGCGCTGCGGCAGGGAATTCGCGTCGTGCGAAGACCAGGGTGACGGCTCGGCTTCCCAGCCGTGACGCACCGAACTCGAGTGGTTACGCGTACGTCATCGCGGGCGCGTGGTGGCGAGCCGGTCGACCGGCGATGGCGGCTGCTGGTCGATACACACGGCCATGGCCAAGCCGCACGGGACTTTGCTCGAGTGCTCGGTGCCGCGCAACGACACGGCGATCACGTGGTCGGCGAGCGCTGCGGCACGGTTCGCCAGGCGCCGCGCGATCAACGCGGGGACCTCGCAGCGCCGGGCGCTCGCCGCCGCGCGAGCGTTGAGACCCGGTCACGCCATTCGCGGACCGGGCGCACGCTCTCGCCTCGCAAGGGATTTCCGTGTACGCGCGACGGCTGCGACGCGCGATGCGGAAGGGTCACGGCCGCGCGGCCGTGCCCTGAATCGGAGCCACCGATGGCGTGGCGGGCTTGACGGGTTGAAGGGGCTGGACGGGCTGAGCCGTCAACGGCTTGGCAGGCAACGTGGCCGTGCCTCCGATGACGCCGGTCGGGGGTTGAGCCGGCTGCGCCACAATCTCCACTTTGCACGTGCAGTTCGCGCCCTTCTCGTCGCAGTTGACCGCGCCTTTCCCGCAGACCTTGTTCTTCTTCATCAGGTCGC
>CAYUSL010000935.1:0-1781 GCA_964447125.1 uncultured bacterium
TGGCAGACCTGGGTGGGCAAGCACCTCGCCAGCCACGGCTACGTGGTGCTGACGTTCACCGATCCAACCTTCTGCGTGGGCACGCCGTACGGCCAGGACGAGGGCGCGCGGGGAGGATTTGCTGCGCTGGAATCGGAGAGCACGACTCCCGGCAGGCCGATCTTCGGGCTGGTGGACTCCACGCGGCGCGGGATCATCGGTCACTCGATGGGCGCGGGGACGGCGACCCAGCTCGCCATCGAGGATCCCAACGTTCTCGCCTTCGCCACCATGGGGCTGGGCGGCCTGGTCGACTCCGCGCCGCCCTTGATCGAACGTCCGATGCTACTCATCGATGGCAACCTCGATTGCCAAGCGGGCTACACGGGCGACATCACGACTTACGAGGCGCTCTATCGCGCCGACAAGCAGCTCATCGTGATCGCGGGCGGCAATCACTCGGGGTTCACCGACGAGGGCTCGCTCGGCGACGTCCTCGGCCCCGCGCTCGGTGATTGCGAGCGCACGATTCACGTCGAGGACCACCAGCACCGGTTGGCGCGCCGCTACTTCACCGCGTGGTTCGATTGGTACCTGAAGGGCGACGCCGCGGCTTTGCCGTATCTCGGTGGCGAGCCGGCCCAGGCGGACTTCGCGGCCGGCTTGCTCACCGAGATGCGCGCTCAGATCGTGGGCGGCTGAGCGGCTACACGAGGGCTTCGGCAGGCGCGGGCTCACCGGCGTGCTCGCAAAGGAAAAGGAGCGGCGATGAGCGAGACCACGCTGACCGAGGAGCAGGCGTTCGCGGTGCTGGATTCGGTGCTGGCGTGTTTTGCCCGCGAGCCGAGCGTGACGCGCACGAGGCTGCGCATCCGCGAGCGCGGCGACGATCAGCTCGACGAGGTGCGCCAACTCGCGGAGCTCGTGCGGGCGTGTCGCGAGTCGGCGACGCTCGCGGATGCGTTTCGTGACGCGGGATTGGACGGACTCGCCGATCTCGATCTTCGTGCGGTGACACCTCGGACGGGCGTGCTCGTGCAGGCATTCAATCGGTTCGTCGAGGAGCGCTGGGAAGAGGAATAATGCCCGGCTTCGGATGTTCACCCGCAGCGATCGAGCGATGGAAGGAAGCCACGTCATGCAGCGAATCGACATCGAGATGGAGTTCCGGCGGCCGATCGGTGAGCTTTTCGCCTTGCTCAGCGATCACGAGAAGCTTGGGCCGGTGCTGGGCGCCAAGATCAAGCGCACGCGCGACGGCACCGATTCGCCGAACGGTCTGGGCTCTGTGCGAACGCTGCGCATCGGACCGCTGCCGACGTTCGACGAGACCGTGACTGCATTCCAGAAGGACGCGCTGATCGAATACCGCATCACGCGCGGGACGCCGCTACGGAATCACAAGGGCGTGATGCGCTTCTCCGCCACCCCGAGCGGCGGCTCGCGCCTTCATTACACGATCGAGTTCGCCTCACTCGTTCCGTTGCTCGGCCCGCTCATCCGCGCTGGGCTCGACACCGGCATTCGCAAAGGCCTCGCCCGCCTCCAATGAGCCATCACGACGTGGTGGTGATCGGCGCCGGTGTGGGTGGCGGCGCGGCTGCGGCGTTTCTCTCGCAGTCGGGGAAGCGGGTGCTGGTCGTCGAGGCGACGGCGATGCCGCGTTCGAGCCACGTGTGCTCGGGGATCTTCACCAGCACCTTCACGCTGCTCGACAAGACGCCCGCCGACTATCCCGGCGAAATCCTCGAGCAAGACACCGCCAAGATCCGGATGGTGTTCGGGGGACGACGCTTCGGCGC
>CAYUSL010000936.1:0-1779 GCA_964447125.1 uncultured bacterium
GATTCGAGTTGTCGAGATAGATGAAGCGGCTCGAACCGTAGTCGAAGTAGAAGTCTTCCGGTCCGAACGCGGTTTGGTAGAGGCTCGACCCCTCGGGCGCGTACTGTTCGTGGTTTCCGATGCCGTTGATGAACGGATACGCCACATCCACCAGCGAATCGATGTAGTTGTTGTATTCGAGCTCGAGACCAGTGAGCACCAGGTCGCCGACGTTGATGCCGAAGACCGGTGGCTGGGCGAGCTGTGCGGTCTGCCCCAGCAGCCCTTTGAAGATCTCGACTCCCGGGGTGCGTGAGTCACCCATCACCACGATGTCGTAGGGATACGCGAGCGGCGTCGCCTGAGCGGCGGAGATCTCGTCGGCGTTGGGGCGGGTCTTCACGGTGCAGGCGCTGGTCGCACAAAGGGCGACGCAGGCGGCGAGCGCACCGCGGATGGGGCGAGAAAGGCGTGCGGGCATCGGAAAATCCTCTGTGGGTCGGAGAGATACGACGTGATTCGAATCGGATCGCGGGCGCGCGGCGTTTCCGCACGGACGCGTACCTGTAACGATGGTGACATGTTCGGCTCCGAGGGGTCAAACGTCGCGGGCGCGAGTGGCGTCGTGGCGAGGTGTGCTGGCCGGGCGTGGATCGCCCTGATGTTCCTCACGGCAATGGCGACGGCTGCCGGGGCCGTCGGTGAGCCGATCGCAGGGCCGCCCACGGAGGCCGCTGGCCTCCTGGCCGAAGCCCGAGCCCTCGACCGCAGCGGCGCCAGCGCAGACGCGCTCTCCCGCTTCGAGGAGGTCACGGGGCGCTTCCCCGCGGCACCCGAGAGCGCCGAGGCGCACTACCAGGCCGCGCGCTTGCGCCAACGACGTCTGGGCGACCTCACGGGGGCGCTCGCCCACTACCGCGCCCTCGCCGAGGCATTCCCCACCTCGCGCTGGAGCGCCGGCGTGCCGGCGCGGGTGAGCCTCCTCGAGTCGGCGCTCGCTGACGGCATGGAGGCGCTTCGCAGCTACGAGGCGATCGTCCAGCGTCACACCCGCGCCGAGGCCAACGAGATCGAGACGGCCGACGCGCTCCTGGCCTGGGCGCGCGCGTATCCCGAGTTCACCCTGGTGCCGCGGGCGCTCTTGTTCGTGGCGCGTGCGCGACGCCACCAGGGCGATACCGAGAGCGCCATCGCCTGCTACCGCGAGATCCGCGAGCGCTTCGGCGAACGCGTGGAAGCCTTCGAAGCGGGCAAGGCGCTTGGCGAGATGCGTTTCGAGAAATCCGACTTCCACGGCGCGAAAGCGGCGTGGGCCGCGCTCTTCCCCGTGCAGAGCGCGGATCAAGCCGTGACGCTACAGGAGCTCATCGCCCGCGCCGAGGGCCATCTGCGTCGCCAGGTCGTCGCCGCGGCTTGTGCCGTCTATCTGGCGATCTTCGCGGCGACGGCGTTCTGGCTGGGAGGTCGATGGCGCGCGTTCGGGGCAGCCGCGCGCTCGGCGGCACGCGAGCTCACCGTCCTGCTGCCGCCGTTCGGGCTGCTGGTGTGGCTCGCCTATCCCAACACCATCGTCACGTACTTCCTGGCGAGCTTCACCGCTGCCGTGGTGCCGCTCGTGGTGTTGCACGTCGCCTGTATCGAAGGCGGACGGCTGGGAAGACGCGCGGCGATCCCATACGCGCTCGCGGTGAGCAGCGCCGTGGCCGCCCTCACCTACGTGCTCCTCTACGCGTGGGATCTCGCCTTCGTGCTCGAGCGCCCGCTGCGCTGGGTGAGTGCCTGAACGCTCGCGGCTCGGCG
>CAYUSL010000937.1:0-1771 GCA_964447125.1 uncultured bacterium
CTCATCACGCAACTCACGCCGGGCGGTGCGGTCATCGAGTCTGCAATCGAGGCCCTGAACGCGATCGCTATTTGGCGACGCAGGCCGCAGCACGATCCGAAAACAGGCAACGCGGATACCGGCTCGGGAGCGCGTCGTTGCCTCGTTCGAGGGCGGCCCGTGCCTCGGCCACGCCTGCAGCGTCCAGCTCGACCTTGCGAAGCGCATCCGCCGCCCGCCGGCGAATGTCTTCGTCCGGGTCCGAGATCGAGAGCTCGCGGAGCACGGACGCGGCGGCGAGCGCGCGGGGTCCGAGGTCCCCCAGCGACGGAAGCGCCATGCCTGGCTGATCGTGGATCCAGCGGATGAGCACGGCGATCGACTCGTCGTCCGACTCGCAGAAATGCACCAGCGTCGAAGCCGCTGCGAAGCGGACGCGCGGCTCGGGATCCGCGTGGACGCGATCGAAGAGCGCAGCCATCAACGAGGCGTCGTGGGTCGGCCATGCCCACGCGACTTGCGAGGCGGCCTCTTCGCGAATCCCGGAACGCGGATCGCGGAGTAACGCGCGAAGCTCGGGCGTGCTGGCCTCGGGGTCGATCCGCGCGACTACCGCGAGCGACGCCGCAGCTCGCCAATGAACCTCCGCGGAGTGCCCCGCGAAGAGCTCGCGCAGCACCCGCAGCCCGAGCGCCACGTCCCCGCCGGCGCGCACGAAGCCACCGACCGCGTGCGCTCGCAACGGAAGGTCGCTGTCCTCCAACGCGGCGCGCAGAGCCGCCAAGAGCTGCGAGTCTGCCCAGGCCACACCGAGCAGCCCGCTCCGGATGCCGTCGCGAACGAGGCGGTCCGGGTCGGTGAGGCCGGCAACGAGCGCTGGCAATGCCTCCGCACGTGATCCACCGCCCTGCAGGAACGCGAAAGGAGCGGCCTCGCGCACCCGGGGGTCCGCATCGCCGAAGTGCCGCGCCACGGCCGCCGTCGCGGGATGGCCGGCCGGCCCGAGCTTCTCCACAGCGCCAAACCCCGCCAGCACGCGATCGGGCTCGCCCGAGTCGATGTCTCGGACCGCGCTGGCGAGGATGGATGCGGTATCGGGAGGCGGCGCAGCCGAACCGGCACCCGCGGTGAATGCGGGCACCACCGACGTCAGCACGACCGCCATCGCCGCCGTCCAACGCGCGCTGCTCATGGTGCCCCCGAGCGGGGCTGCGAATCCGAGATCACGCGTCGCCGACCCCACCCATCCACTCACTCTGACACACGCGCGCGGACGACGCAGCGAGCGGCTTGCCAGCCCATTCGGCAACCCGTGACGGTCGCGGGTTCAACCGCGATTGAGGCGGTGGTAGAGAGGCCGCGTGCGGCCGTAGAAGCGCACGAACACGTCGTAGAGCTCGTCGTAGAGCGCGCGATTCGCAGCGTTGGGACGAAACACCGCCTCCACGGGCACGAGCTCCGGAATGTCCTCGAAGCGGATCCAGCCCAATCCGATGGCGGCGAGAAAGGCCGCACCGCGCGCATTCGCCTGGCGTGGATCGCGCACCACGTGGATCTCGCGAGCGAGGACGTCGGCGAAGATCTGGCACCAGAGCGGCGACATGGCACCGCCGCCGATCAGCCGCAACGGCTCGAGCGGGCGTCCCACGAACTTCTCGACGTAGGTCAGGCTCCACCGGGTGTTGAACGCCACGCCCTCCAACACCGCCCGCACCATGTCTTCCAGCGTGGTGGTGGTCGAGAGATTGTGGAAGCCGCCGCGGACGTGGATGTCGTCCACCGGTGTGCGCTC
>CAYUSL010000938.1:0-1764 GCA_964447125.1 uncultured bacterium
TACCTCGTCACGCAGTCGCTGCCCGCCGACCTCCAGGTCAAGGCCGGCCAGTACTTCACCGAATTCGGGCGGCTCAACAACCGCCACCCGCACCAGTGGGACTTCGTCGACATCCCGCTCGTCAACGGCCGGCTGCTCGGCGGTGACGGTCTGCGCGGGCCGGGTGCGCGGATGTCGTGGCTCATGCCGCTGCCCTTTTACTCCGAGCTGATCATGGGCGTGCAGAACAGCCAGGGCGAGACCGCGGCGAGCTTCCGCAACGAGAACGAGGGCGAACCGCTCTTCGGCCGCGTGCCCGAGGACCGCGGCGTCGACGACCTCGGCGACATGCTGTGGAGCGGCCGCTGGTCGAGCTCGTTCGACGTCACCGACGATCAAACGCTGGTGCTCGGGTTTTCGGGTGTGACCGGCCCCAACGCCACCGGCGCCAACACGCACACGCAGATCTACGGCACCGACCTCTACTGGAAATGGAAGTCGCCGCGCGCCGAGCAGGGTTTCCCATTCGCATCGTTCACCACCGAGGTGATGTACCGGAGGTACCAGGCTGGCGCGTTCGAGGGTGAGTCCGAGAGCCCCGACGAGCCGCCGCTGGTGCTGCCTCACGAGACGCTCGAGGACTGGGGACTCTACGCACAGGCGCTCTACGGCTTCACCCGCGGCTGGGTCGCGGGGCTGCGCGGTGACTACGTGGACGGCGAGACGGGCGCATTCGATCCCGATCCGGACCGCTCGCAGCGCTTCCGGCTCTCGCCAGTGCTCACCTGGTATCCGAGCGAGTTCTCGAAGCTCCGCCTCCAGTACAACCTCGATCGCGTCGAGGACCGGGCGTACGACCACTCGATCTGGCTGCAGGCGGAGTTCCTGATCGGCAGCCACGGCGCGCACAGCTTCTGACTTCCGACTTCTCGGGCGGCGCCGCCTCGCGCGCGCCGCGGGAGACTTTTCCATGAAACGAACCGGAAACCTTTCACGATCACTCGCGGCGTTGCTCGCGCTGAGCGCCGCGCTCTTTCTTCCATCCGCGTCGCACGCCGCCGAGCTGCGCGTGGTCGCCTCCACGCCCGATCTTGGGGCGATCGCCAAGGCCGTCGGTGGTGATCGCGTGGACGTGACCTCGATAGCCCGCGGCACCGAGGACCCGCACTTCGTCGACCCCAAGCCGAGCCACGTGGTGAGCCTCAACCGTGCTGACGCGCTCGTCGAGGGCGGGGCCGAGCTCGAGGTGGGCTGGTTGCCCAAGCTCGTCGAGTCCTCGCGGAACACCAAGATCGCGACCGGCGCGCCGGGGCGGATCGTGGCCAACGCGGGCATCCAGCTCCTCGAGATCCCCACCGGACCGATCGATCGCTCGATGGGCGACGTCCATCCGGGCGGCAACCCGCACTACTTGCTCGATCCGCGGAATGCGCTGATCGTCGCGGAAAACCTTTCACAACGTTTCGCCGCGCTCGATCCCGCGGGTGCCGAGAGCTACCGCGCCAACGCCGCCGCGTTCACCACCGACCTGAAAAGCCGCATCCAGGGCTGGGAGACGCGGCTCGCGAGCCTGCGCGGCGCGAAGGTGGTCGAGTACCACAAGCTCTTCGAGTACCTGGCCCACTGGCTCGGGTTTCAGATCGTCGGCCAGGTCGAGCCCAAGCCGGGGATCCCGCCCAATCCGCAGCACGTCGCGGCGCTCGAGGAGCAGATGCGCGCCGAGAAGGTACCGGTGCTCCTCGCCACCACCTACCACCCGGCCGAGATCACGGCGGAGATCGCGCA
>CAYUSL010000939.1:0-1760 GCA_964447125.1 uncultured bacterium
CCGATCGATGACGGCGCTGCTCGGTGTTGCGTGGCCATCCGGCAAACCTGCGATGATGAGCTGCTCGTGGTCGCCCTCCGCCGCGCCGCGCAGAAGACACACGGCCAACACCGTGTCCACGTCGAAGGTGACGCGTACCAAGTCGGCGGCTCTTTCCAGGATCGCCGACGGACCGTCGGTGCCGGTGATGACGAGCGAGAGCTCGCCCAAGGCGCGGATGCGCGCCAGCTCCCGCTCCCGCTCGCGCTCGGTGCGATAGAGCCGCTGCTCGGTACGCACGAGCAGCTTGACCTGCGCATCGAGGGCCGCGTTCTCGCGCTCGAGGCGTGCGAGCTCGGTGATCAGGTCGGAACCGGGTTCAGTCGACATCGAAGAGGGCACAGAGCACGACCGTGTAGTTCTGGTAGCGCGGCTTGCCGGCGACGGGCGCGATCTCGCCGTAGCAATGAAAGCCCATCCAAGGCACCGAAGCGCCGAGCACGGCCTGGAGCGGGCGCACGATCTGATCCGCGGCACACCCCCCGAAGAGTGCCTGTCCGCGGCCCGCGCAATCGAACTGAAGCACCAGAGCCGGGACGCGGCCACGACCTCGCTCGAGAATCCGGCGCGCACAGCGCTCGGCGCTGTCGCGAATTCGATCGGGATCGCGGCGGGCGATCCGTACCTCGCGACCAGCGCCGAGGCCACCACCCGGAAAAAAGAGCGCGTTGGTCGCCTTGTCCAACCCCATCGGCGTGCGGATGACGAACGGATCGCGCTCGTCGTCGTAGTCGTCGAAGACTCCCTCGCTGACGCGATCCGCGAGGCTCAGGTGGATCACGCCCTCGGCGTTCAAGTCTTGCGGATCCCCATCGAGGTAGTCCTTGAACACCGTCCAGGCCGGGCGCCCGTCGATCTCGTGAAGCCAGCCTCCCGCGGCGCGGGTGATCACCAGCTCGCGACCGATGGGTGAGCAGCCATGACTGATGGCGACCTCCAGGCGAGCGTTGCCGGCGAGCAGCACGGCAGCGACCGCACCGCTCGCGACCTCGTCGTCGACGAACTGGTAGGTCCGCTCGAACGTCATCGCATCTCCCGCCGCGCCACCGATCACCGGCACCGCGGACGGCAGTCGTTCACCGAGCGCCTCCAGGAACTCCGTGCAGTTGCCCAGCAACCCGTCGGGAAAGACGAACAACCCGAGCGGCTGCGTCACTTCCACGGCGTTGACGGCCTCAGCCAACCTGCGGCCCGCCGCGGCGGAATCGTCGCCGTATCCGGAAACGAGAAACGGATGGCACGTGACCGCGTCGGAAGCGATGGCGAGCACGGCCACCGCTTGCTCACGCTCCTCGGAGTCCGCGCACGCGATGACTCCCTCGCCCGTGCAGCCGGCGATGCGCGCGCCAGCAGCGGCCTGGCGGATGCCTGCAAGCATCGCGGCGTGATCGTGTACCGCGGTCGCGAACACCCAACAGAATCGCGGCGCGCCTTCCGGCAAGCCGGCGAGCGCCAGCTCGGCAGCCTGGCGCCCTGCCGCGCGCGAATCCCGAAGCAAGCTCTTGCCGACGCCAGCGCAGAGCATCGCGACACATCCTCCTCGGGGTGCGCGTCACCGCCCACGCCACAGCCCCATCCCGACGGCGGGAATGCTACCGCAGCCCGCGCGCGGTTGGATCGGAATTCTTCGCCGTGGGACGACGAAAACCACTCGCCAGCGGCGGCGCGCGCGCAGGGCAGCGCCCTGCGATTCGCGCGATCGACTTCGGGATGCGACTGCG
>CAYUSL010000940.1:0-1759 GCA_964447125.1 uncultured bacterium
GCTCAGTGGGTGAGCTCGGCCTTGACCCAGTATTCGACGGGTGTCTGGCCGGGTTTGGTCCAGACGGCGGTGCCTTCGAGCTGATAGGTGCGAATGGTGCCGCTCCAGCGCATGCGACCTTCTTTCTCGCTCACGGTCTCTGCGGTGAACGTGAAGGTGTCGCCGTGCTGCTCGGCGGTGTAGGGCGCGGCGGTGAAGCCGTAGGCGTCGCAGGCGCTCGAATGGAATTTTCCGCCGGCGAAGCGCAGCGTGTCTTCATCGCCTCGATCCTTGCCCTTCTCGCCGACGTGGCCGATGTAGGTCCGGCCATCGAGAAGTTGCTTCGGCACGGCCAGCGACGCGGAGGCGTCGACAGCGGATTCTGCTGCGATCGCCGGTGGACGGCTCGTGAACATCAGCAGTGCGCTCAACGCCGCTCGAATTCCCATTCGTCTGCTTGAGCTCACGTTCACCTCGCTGGGTGTGGGCGCGGTGTGGTTCCGCGCGAGCCGGTCTTACACCCGCTACGTCGCCGGCGCGAGCAGGGCGCGCACGAACGCCTCTTGTCAGCCTGGCGTCACCGGGCTACCTGATCGCACGTCATGCGTCCCGCGGATCTCGTTGCCGTGCAGCCGTTCATGCGGCTCGAAGATTACGGCAGCGAGGAGACGTTCCGCACCAAGATCGAAGGCCTCTTGGAACGCGTGGACGCGGTGCGAGGGCCGCGCGAGGGCGGTAGGTTTCCGCACCCGGCGCTGGTGGTCTTCCCCGAGAACATCGGCACCTTCCTCGGCATTGCCGGCAACTACGAGATCGCCCGCCGATCGCAGACCACCGACGGCGCGCTCACGCGCTTGTTGCTGCGCCGGCTGCCGGAGCTGGTGCGCACGATGGTGCGCTTCCGCATCCGCGATCCCAAGCGGGCGGCGCTGGTGCTGCTCTCGCGCACCGTGTGGCCGATCTACTTCCGCACGTTCAGCGAGCTGGCACGGAAGCACCAGGCGTGGATCGTGGCGGGAAGCGCGCTCCTGGCCCGGAACCGCTACGGCCGCGACAGCCAGCGCTACGAGCCCGCCGACGGCCACGCCTGGAACTTGTCGCTCACCTTCGATCCCGATGGCTGGGTGGTGAACGAGACTCGCAAAGTGAACCTGGTGCCCACGCTGGAGGACGTGCTCGGCCTCACGCCCGGTCGCGTCGAGGACCTCGAGCCCTTCGACACGGCGCTCGGTCGCGTGGGCACCATGATCTGCTACGACGGCTTCAACGAGCCGCACACCAGCCGCGAGCCGCAGTTCCGCACCGTCGGTGGCCACTACGATCGCGGCGGCGTCCGGATTCTCGCGCAGCCGGCGGCGAATCCGTGGCCGTGGGACGAACGCTGGTTCTTCGCCGAGCCAGGCGAGGATCAGCTCCGCCGCGAGCAATGGCTGAACGAGGGGCTCTGCTGCCAGCTCGCCCAGCTTCCGCACGTGCGCTGGGCGGTGAACCCGCAGCTCCTCGGGCAGATCCTCGAGAACCGATTCGACGGGCGCAGCTACATCTTCGAGCGCACCGCTGCTGGCCAGGTGCGCGTCCTCGCCGAGGCCCGCGACTACCGGCTCGCGCCCCAGAGCGAGGAGATCGTGGTGGCACGCATCGATCTCGACTCGCTCTGAAGCAAGCGCCAAGCGCTCGCCTCCGGCGGCGGCCGAGAGACCGGCCGCCCTCCACCCGAGGCGGTCGCGTTGGAGGCGCGTCGGTCCCTCGACGCGCCCGCCGTCACTCGGACTCGTGCGAC
>CAYUSL010000941.1:0-1758 GCA_964447125.1 uncultured bacterium
CCCGCTACGACTCGCGCGAGAAGGAGATCAGCGAGATCAGCCAGTCGCTCAAGGCGATCGCCAAGGAGCTCGATCTGCCGGTGATTGCGCTGAGTCAGCTCAACCGCCGCGTCGAGGAGCGCAACGATCGCCGGCCCATGCTCTCGGACCTGCGGGAGTCGGGTGCGATCGAGCAGGACGCGGACGTGATCATGTTTCTGTACCGCGAGGAGTTCTACAAACCGGCCACCGACAAGAAGGGTGTGGCCGAAGTGATCATCGGCAAGCAGCGCAACGGCCCCACTGGCACCGTCGAGCTCGCGTTCATCAAGGAGCGGTCGACGTTCGCCGATCTCGAGCTCGGCTACGCCGACGGCTCGATTCCGGAGCTGCCGGGCGACGAGCTGCCGGCGCTGCCGCCGGGCTTCGACGAGGGGCCCCCGTTCTGACCCTCGACGCCGCTCTCCCTCGACCTGAGGCGATCGGCGATGCCAATCGCGAGTCGCGCCGACGATACGCGCGGGTGACCAGCGCCAAAACGAGGAGTGCCACCCAGCCGTCCCGTGGAGCGTCTCGGTCCACCGCGCAGCCGCTTGCGTGGTGCGTCGGGCGGGGCGGCGCCGCGCTGGTTGCGACCGCGGGCAGCCCGATCAGGCCGTGTTCGTCCACCGCCCGAAGCGCGTAGCTCAGCGCGGTTGCCGGCGGCACGAAACGGAACCGTTCTCGCGTGCCCGCCGCCGCCGGTGACGGCGGATTCGCGATGCTCGGCGCAGCGGCGAACGCGAGCGGGTCGTTCAGATCGGCGTTGGCGTCGGTGGTGTAGCGGACGTCGTAGCGTGCCGCGCGTCCGCACGGGCCATCGCCGCCTGGCGCCGTCCACGCGAGCTCGACCGACCCGTCGTCGGCGGTGGATCGCCGGAGGTCGTGCGCCCGGGCGGGCGCGACTGCATCGTGGCCGTACACGCCGCTGCGATGCTCGTCGTGGTGGTAAGTCCACCATTCGGGCTGCCACCCGCCATCGTTGCGGCACGTGGCACCGGCCGTATGCCAGGCGAATAGGTTCCCTTCTCGCGTCGGCACCACGGCCTCGAGCCGTCCGTCACCGTCGACGTCGCCGAGCGACGGGCTCGCCACGATCCATCCCTGTGTGTACCGGGGCCACCCGGGCGCCAGCGCCAACGATGCGTCGTAGGCGCGCAACAGGTATCCACCCGAGCCGCCGATCACCTCCGGCCGCCCGTCGCCGCTCACGTCCGCGACGGCAGGGTTCGAGAGGAATTGGATGTCGTCCATCGGCGCGCGGATCACACGCGGATAGGGCGCCTCGGTGCGCCAGCCCACGATGTTGTGGTCGAGTGCCTGGAGCCCGGGCCCCTGATCGAGGATCGTCGTCGTCGGCACGAGCAGTGTCGGCGTGGCCACGTCCGGCTCGAAGCGAGCGATCGTGGCGCCACCACCCGAGGCGAGGTCGCCGTCGCCCGAGAGCAGAAGCTCGATCGAGGTGGCACCGGATCGGGTTCGAACCAGGAACGGGAAGCCGAAGAAGTTGCCGCCGTAGACGAGCGATCCGCCGTCGACGATTGCTGCGGCGGGACCGAAGTCGCCGCCGGTGGTGAGCGGCGGTAGCGGGATCGTGGCGCCCAGGCTGGTGGTTGGCGTGGCGATCGGCCAGCCCGTCACGAACGGTCCGCCGGGATGAGTAGTGCCGTCGTGCCACACCGCGTAGTAGCGGCCGGTGTCGGGCTCGCCGTCGCCGTCGTCGTCGCAGAGCTCGGTGGT
>CAYUSL010000942.1:0-1755 GCA_964447125.1 uncultured bacterium
GAGCGCCTCACGGAATCCGACGACGTGGGATTTGCGGTGGAAGACGCCCAGGTCGAGGGCGAGCATGACGATGACGAAGCCGATGAAGCCGAGCCAGAGCCCAGGGCTTCCGATGGTGGTGGGGGGCATGGGTGATCTCCGCTGCTGTTACGCCGAAAGGCGTGTGTGTTTCGTGTGGGTGTCGCAGTCGTGTGTGGATGCGCTCCGAGTGGGACGGCGTCACGCCGCGGCGCGATCGGAGCACTCCGGCCGCCGCGGGCCCACGCTCGTCGCTGCGCCTGCCATCTGCCCGAGGTACGGCGCGAGCGCTCTTTCGTCCAGCGTTTCCGTCGCCAGCAGCGCCGTGGCGCTCGTTTCGAGCACCTCGCGCCGCGATTCCAGGATGGCTCGAGCGCGCTCGAACGAGCCGCGCACGATGCCGCGCACCGCGCAGTCGATCTCGCGTGCCGTCGCTTCACTGTAGCTGCGCTCGCGGGCTGCGAGCGCGGCGGGGCCGAGGAAACCTTGCGGCTCGCGGTCGTACACCACGTGCCCGAGCTCGGGCACCATGCCGTAGCGGGTGACCATGCTGCGCGCGATCTCGGTGGCGCGCGTGAGGTCGTCTGCGGCGCCCGTGGAGAGATGGCCGAACACCAGATGCTCGGCGGCGCGACCGCCCAGCAGTACGGCCATCTTGGCCTCGAGCTCCTCGCGGGTCATGAGAAATCGATCCTCGGTGGGGCGCTGGATCGTGTAGCCGAGAGCGCCGATCCCGCGTGGAATGATCGAAACCTTGTGGACCAGGTCGGTGCCGGGTTGCGCCGCGGCGACCAGTGCGTGACCCATCTCGTGGTACGCGACGACCTTGCGCTCGTGCGGATTGAGCAGGCGATTGCGCTTCTCCAGCCCCGCCACGATGCGCTCGATGGCGCTGGTGAAATCCGCCATGGAAACGGTCTCGGATCGGCGCCGCGTGGCAACCAGCGCCGCCTCGTTCACGAGGTTGGCGAGATCCGCGCCGGTGAAGCCGGGAGTGAGCTGCGCGACCTGCTCGAGATCGAGATCCGGCGCGGTCACGATCTTCTTCGAGTGCACGCGTAGGATCTGGGCGCGACCCACGCGGTCGGGACGGTCCACCAGCACCTGGCGATCGAAGCGGCCGGCGCGCAACAGCGCAGGGTCGAGGACCTCGGGCCGATTGGTGGCCGCGAGAAGCACGATGCCGGCGGCGGAGTCGAAGCCGTCCATCTCGACGAGGAGCTGGTTGAGCGTTTGCTCCTTCTCGTCGTGCCCACCGAGCATGCCGCCCGCGTTGCGTGCGCGACCGAGCGCGTCGAGCTCGTCGATGAAGATGATGCAGGGCGCCTGCTGCCGCGCTTGCTCGAAGAGGTCGCGGACCCGCGCCGCGCCCACTCCCACGAACATCTCGACGAACTCCGAGCCGCTGATCGAGAAGAACGGGACGCCCGCCTCACCGGCGACGGCGCGTGCGAGCAGCGTCTTGCCGGTGCCCGGAGGCCCGACCAGGAGCACGCCTTTCGGCATGCGGGCACCCAGGCGGCCGTAGCCCTTGGGCTCCCGCAGGAACGCGACGATCTCCTCGAGCTCGTGCTTGGCCTCGTCTACGCCGGCGACGTCGTGGAACGTCACCTTGGTATCCGTCTCTACGTAGATCTTCGCCTTGCTCTTGCCGATCGAGAGCAGTCCGCCTCCTGCGCCCATCTTGCCGGCGAAGCGCTTCATGATGAACGCCCACACGCCGAAGAAGACCAGCAC
>CAYUSL010000943.1:0-1755 GCA_964447125.1 uncultured bacterium
GCCGTCTGATCGGTGACGATCGCGCACACGGTCTCGTAGCCGAAGTGCCGATGTGGAATTCTCTGCTTCACCTCGAGCGCACGCGTGCCGAGAGCTGGCTCCGGCCGGATCGAGACCGCGCAAGGCAGAAGTGCGCGAGCATTCGGCTCGACGGCAGCGATCACGGACGGTGGTAAACGCGTGATGGGGTTCTCCACGTCGTGCCAGCGGGCGGCCTCGCACGTGGCAAGTCCTGGCATGTCTGCGATCGCCGCGTAGCGCCCGCACGAACCTGGCTCATCGTTGTGATGCCAATACTCGAGATTTCCGACCACGGTATAGAACTGCCCGTAACAGGAGGACCGCCGCCAGCGCCAGTACTTGACTTCCGGATCGAATAACGAGTCCCACGCCCAGATCGAGACGAGAGCGAATAGGAATCCGAGAGCAATCAGACGGTTGAGCGGCATGGATCTGCAGCTCACCCGCTCGCTGGCTCGCGGCGCGGCGCATCGACCTCCGCCTGTGACTTCTCACTCGATCCAGCGACGACGATCACGTCGCAGCCGCTCCAGTCCTTCTCGTGAGATTGAAAGTGGCGATGACCGAAGTCGCTGCCGCGAGCCTCCAGGTCCGCGGCGGCAGTCTGGAGAAATGCGGCGATCCGACGGAGCGTCTCGGGCGAGACCTGGAACGTCACCTCGGAAAGCTGAACGAGACCCTCTTCATCGCACGTGCGCTCCACGCGTCCAAAGGCACGAATCTCCATCACGGTTTCAGCCCGTCACGCCCGGTACCGGGAGGACCTCCATGATCTCGACGGCGTCGCCGGGAAAGATCGTGAAGTGCGGGTGGCCTTCGAAGAGCTTGGCGGCGGCTTCGTGCGACTCCGCTTTCACGAGGGTGTAACCCGTCATGGCATTGCGGATGTCGGAGATGCCGCTGGGTCCAACACTCTTGGTTTTCCCGAGCGGACCACCCATGTCGACGATGATGGCTGCGTGCTTCTCGGCCCACGCGTGCCACGCGGCGATGCCGGCTTTCTGGCGCTCGAGCTTCTGTGCATCCGTGAGATCGTCCCACTTCGACATCGAGGCCGGCGAGCCGACGTAAACGGCGAGAAAGGTCTTCACGAGGATCTCCTTCCGAAGGATCGGGTGGCGTGACGACGAACGGCAGTATGCCGCCGCGCCAGCCGGGATGCCGACGACGCGGAAGCGGTGAGCCTCGTGTCGCGGGCGGCCATCTTCTGGCCGCTCGACGTCGCGCTCGCGCGGCTCAGCCCACCGAGCGGCCGCGGCGGGGGGTGAGCTGGCTCACGATGTCGGGGCCGGTGAAACCGGATTCGAAGAGATGCAGACCGAAGCGGCGCGAGAGATCGGCGCAGGCACGCACGCCGCGGACACTGTTGCCCTTGGCGTCGAGCGGCGGCGAGAAAAGGCCGATCCCGAGCCGCCCCGGCACCACGGCCACGATGCCACCGCCGACGCCGCTCTTGGCGGGAAGGCCCACCTCGTACACCCATTCGCCTGCCGAGTCGTACATGCCGCACGTGTACATCACGCTGAGCAGATCGCGGACGTAACGCTGTTCCAGCGCGCGCTCGCCGGTGATGGGGTTCACGCCGCCGTTGGCGAGGGTCGCGCCGACCATAGCCAGATCGTGCGCTGTGACCAGCACCGAGCATTGCTGGAAGTAGAGATCGAGGGTGTCGTCGACTCGATCGCCGATCATGCCGAAGTTGAGCATGAGGTGGGCGATGGCGCGGTTGCGATG
>CAYUSL010000944.1:0-1745 GCA_964447125.1 uncultured bacterium
CCGCATCACGCTCACGCCCACTCTCTTCAACGCCGCCCGCCACGTGGTGTTCCTGGTGAGCGGCTCCGACAAGGCCGAAGCAGTCCACGCCACCCAGCGCGGTCCGCTCGATCCACGCTGGCACCCCGCCCAGGCCATCCGGCCTAGTCCTGGGCGGCTCACCTGGCTCCTCGACGCCGGCGCCGCCGCCCGCCTCGCCACGGCGACCCCCGGCGGCACGTCCACCTGAAACTGGGTTCGATCCGCGCTCCGCCGTGCCGCGGGGCTGAGGCGGCTTCGCGCCGCAACGGCTCCGCCTGGAGGGCGGCCGGTCCCTCGGCCGCCACGCGCCTTCTCCGCGAATCCCAAGCTCGTTCAGCCCGTTCCCTCCCCCCTTCGCGGCCCGCTCCAGGTCGAGACCCACGGGATGAGGTGGACGCGGCTGTAACGTTCGCGCTGCTTGCTGGACCGAACGGAGGGCTCTTGCCCGAGCCACGGGCACGTGGGGAGCGGAACGATGCATTGTGCCGACGTCACCGAGCTCGTCACCGACTTCGTCGAAGGGCGAATGTCGGTGAGGGATCGTCTCAGGTTTCAGATTCATCTGGGTGCATGCGGGCATTGCCGCGCCTACCTGGCGCAGATGCGAGCGACGGTGCAGACGCTCGGCCGCGTGGTGCCAGCGCCGATGCCGGCAGACGTACGCACCGAGCTCGAGCGCCGCTTCCGGGACTGGTCCAAGAAGCGATCGGCGAACGGCACGGACGAGTGAAACGCTTCGCCGTCATCGGCGACTGATAGCCGAAAGCCGCGGCACCGGACGGCACCGACGATCGGGTCGGACGAGCTGCGCGCCGCGAACGGAGAAGGAACGATGACCCACGCATACGCCACAGCGGCCACCGCGAACATCGCCATGCCCATCCCGGAGAGCTCGATGACCAGCGCCGCCACCCCGTCGAATTTTCTGGCCTCCGCCATCGCCAAAGGCGAGGTGCTCTACGGCCACTTCACCCGCGTTGCGAACCTGTTGCCGCATCCGGTGATGGCGATCCTGCGCGGATACTGGGGCTATCAATTCTTCCAGACCGGCAAAGGCAAGCTCTCGGACCTGGCGTCGGTCACGGATTTCTTCACGTCGCTCGGCATTCCGGCGCCGCACTTCAACGCGATGATGGCGGGCGCCACCGAGTGCTTCGGCGGGCTGCTGCTCTTGGTCGGGCTCGGCTCGCGACTGATCTCGGTGCCGCTCTCGATCACCATGATGGTCGCGTACGCAACCGCCCACCGCGACGCGGTGCTCGGGATCTTCAGCGACCCGGACACCTTCCTGCAGCAGGAACCGTTCCTGTTCCTGCTCACCGCGGTGCTGGTGCTCGCGTTCGGCCCGGGAGCGTTCTCGCTCGACACGCTGGTCAAGAAGTTCGTGGAAAAGCGGCGCGCGGCATGATGCGCCGCGCCACGACGACGGTGAAAACCGCGCGCGTCGCTGCCGCGTAGTCAGGTAGCAATCGAATCGCAGACCATGTCCAGCCGGACCGGTCCATGGTGGGCCCCACGAGCTGGCGAGTGAAGGAAAAAGGGGAGATTGGCCATGAACTCGAAGATCACCGGAGCTCTCGTCGCAACCGCCGTCGCGGGTCTCTTCATCGCAGGCACCGCGAAGGCGGCCGAGGGCACGCCGGCTGCTGGCGCCAAGGTGAAGTGCGAGGGCATCAACTCGTGCAAGGGCCACGGCGCGTGCAAGGGCGCGGGCCACGGCTGTG
>CAYUSL010000945.1:0-1739 GCA_964447125.1 uncultured bacterium
TCTCCCACGCCGCCTTCCACACCATCCAGCGTGCCGCGTCCACCTCGGTGGCGATGTCGGCGATCATCCACGAGAGCCCCTGGTGGTGGCCGATCGGCTTGCCGAAGGCGGTGCGCTCTTCGGCGTAGGTGATCGCGTACTCGCACGCCGCGCGCGAGAGTCCCACGATCCGCGCTGCGTTCACGATCCGCGCCCGAGACAGGAAGCGCCGGAAACCGCCGGGGAAGTCGCCGCGACCCGAAAGCCGGGCGCTCTTGGGGACCGTGACGCCGTTGATCTCGAGGTCGACGATGGGCACGGCGTTGAGGCCGCAGGTGAGGATCGGCTCCGAGACGATTAGCCCCGGCGTGCCGCGCTCCACGACGAAGGCCGCGAGCCCCTCCCAGCCACGCGTCCGATCGAGCGTGGCGAAGACCACGTAGAAGTCGGGATCGGCGCCGTTCACCACGAACGACTTGACGCCGTCGAGCAGGTAGCCCGTGGCCGTCTCGCGAGCGGTCGTGGCGAGCGAGCACCAGTCCTCGATGGGCTTGGGCTCGAGAAGCGCCAGCGCCGCCGTTCGCAGGTGCGCATCGGGTGCGGCGAAAGGGGCGAGGTAGCGATCGTCGTGTGCCCCCTCGCCGAGCTCGACCACCGCGAGGCCCGCGAGCCCTGGCCCGTCGAGGGCAACGGCGGCCCCCGGATCGCCGTACGCCAGCGCTTCCTCGATGAGCGCCCGCGCAACCAGGCCCATGCCGGAGCCACCCACGGTCTCGGGGTAGTTGATGAGCCCGAGCCCCATCTCGTGGTACTTGCGGCGCAGCTCCTCGGGGGCTTTGCCGTTGGCCTCGATGTCGCGCATCGAGGTGCGTAGCTCGGCCTCGGCGAAGCGCTGGACGGTCTTCAGGATCTCCTTCTCATCGTCGGTGGGCTCGAAGGAAATCATCGGCTCGGCATCCTCGCGTGAACGGTGCGTCGGGCGCGCGCGCCCTGGCGATCACCGCAGGGTGGAATCGGAACGAACGTCGCGGAGAGTAGCGCGCCCCTCATTCGTAGAGAAGGAATCTCCGGCGTGCCTCGAGGAACGCCGCATGCTCGTCGCGCCAGGCCGCTTCCAAGTCCTGGATGGAAGCGCCGGCGTCGATGGCGCGCCGCTCGCGATCACTGCCGGTGAGCAGGTCGATGGCCAGGCGATCGGACACGAACTCGTAGGTCTCCCGTCGCCAATCGAAGTCGCTCGGCCACAGCCGGCGGATGGAGGCGAGGAGCGCCAGGCTGGTGCGAAACGGCAGGAAAGTGGCGCGGTCCACGACGTGGATCTGGACGCCGCCGCAGCGCTGGTGCGCCCATTTGTGGAACGTCGGCTTGAAGAAAAGTGGCCGCAGATGTGCCCCCGGCAGATTCGCGGCCGCGAGCGATCGGGTGAGGGCGAAGGGATCGACGAAAGGTGCTCCCGAGAGCTCGAACGGTCGCGTGGTGCCGCGGCCCTCGGAGAGGTTGGTGCCCTCGACCAGGCATTGGCCCGGGTACACCGCGGCGGTGTCGGCCGTGGGCATGTTGGGTGAGGGCGCTACCCACGGCAGGCCGGTGTCGTCGAACCAGAGGGTTCGCCGCCAGCCCTGCAGGCTGGCCACGGTGAGGTCGCACGCGAGACCCACGTGATCGCGGAGGAAGAGGGCCACCTCGCCCGCCGTCAGGCCGTGCCGGACCGGCACCGCGAAGGCACCCACGAAGGACTCGTAGCCGGGGGCGACGAGCGG
>CAYUSL010000946.1:0-1736 GCA_964447125.1 uncultured bacterium
ACCAAGGGCGTGGCGGCGGGAGTGATCGGCTACCTGACGGCGCCCGACTATCGCGACGCGAACCACCACATCGTGTGGGATTCGCGCGGACGACCCGTCGAGCAGCGCGAGCACGAGCTGGAATTCGTGCTCAAGTTGCCCAAGGCCGGCACCGGTCACGCGCCGGTGGTGGTCTTCGGACACGGTCTCGGCGCGTTCAAGGAAACGCTGCTGCAGATCTCCTCGGAAGTCGGCCAGCGCGGCTACGCGACGATCGGCATCGACCTACCCGGCCACCACTCGCGGCTCGGCGAAGACGGACCGATCGACGACTACCTCGCCTTTGAGCGCCTCCTCGAAGGCCGCGATCTCTTCCTGCAGGCGATCGCCGACGAGATGCAGCTCGTGCGACTGGTGGAAGGCGCACTGACGACACTCGACGTGCTGTCGGAGGGCGGTGACGGCGTGCCCGATCTGGCGCCCGCGCCTGTGGCCTTCGTGGGCCAGTCACTGGGCTCGACGCTCGGCGGAGCACTGCTCGCCGTCGAGCCGGCGTTCGACGCGGCTGTGCTCAACGTCCCGGGCGCCGGCTTCATCTCGCTCTTCCAACAGAGCCCCGGGCTCGGCGGCATCCTCGATGCCCTGGTACCGGCCGACGCCACGGCGGTGGACCGCCTCGTGCTCGTACCTTGGCTTCAGCTCTTCTACGACAGCGTCGATCCGGGCTGCTTCGGGGCCTACGTGATCGACGATCCCCTGCCCGGCAATCACGCCAAGGACGTGTTGCTGCAACAAGCGATGGACGACATCGACGTTCCGGCGGGCGCGACGGCGCTCTACGCAGGTGCGCTCGACATCCCTCAGATCCAGCCCAGCCTCGAGCCGGTATTCGGGCTCGAGTCCGTGGCCGCGCCGGCCAGCGGCAGCGGCCTCTATCAGTTCCACGTCAGTAACATCACGGCGCTGAACCACCAGCTCGCCTTGTCACGTCCCGGTGCCTTGAATCAGCTCGCGGACTTCATCGACTCCCGCACGCGTACCGGCGTCGCACGCATCGACGCCGAGTAAAACCACTCGCGGCGGCTGCACCTGCCGGCGGTTCGCTCGCGAGGCAGGCCCGCTGGCACTCGACTTGCGACGCGTTGCGACATTCGGCGCGACCGCGCGGATTTCGGGGATGGCCGCGGGTCGATCGGCGGGTCGCAGTCGGGGCCACGCCGGCGCCGAGCACGCGGGGTGGCTCGGGCTTGCCGCACTGCGTCGAGATGCGGCAAAACCACGTGTTCCCAGCCCATCGACCGACGACCCCATTCTCCTCTTCAGGGAGGTTCCATGATCGCCGGAGTCCTCCGGGAAACTTGTCCCGGTGAGAAGCGCGTGGCCCTCGTCCCCGCGGTCGTTCCCTCCCTCACCAAGGCCGGTATTCAGGTCTTGATCGAATCCGGCGCCGGCGACGCCGCCGGATTCCCCGACGCCGGGTACAAGGACAAGGGCGCCGAGATCGTCGCCAGCCGCGACGAGATCCTCGCCAAGGCCGACTGCGTGTTGCAGGTGCGCACGTTCGGCGCCAATCCCGACGCCGGCCGCGGCGATCTGGAAAAGCTGCGCGCCAACCAATGGGTGATCGGCCACGGCGATCCGCTGGCGGCACCCGAGCGCATGAGCGACCTGGCGAGCCGCGGTGTCAGCACCTTCGCCCTCGAGCTGGTGCCGCGCATCACCCGCGCACAGGCGATGGACGTGCTCTCGTCGCAGGC
>CAYUSL010000947.1:0-1731 GCA_964447125.1 uncultured bacterium
ACATGGACCGCATCGACCCCGCCACCTACGCACCGCTCTTCTTCGACGCCGAGCTACCCCAGAACCCGCCCGATCGACGGGTGGTGCTGCAGATGGGCCTCGGTGATGCCGGCGTGCCCAACGTGGGCAGCTTCTATCTGGCGCGCGCCCTCGGCGCGGAAATCACCATGCCGACAGCCGCACCCATCTGGGGCGTCGATCCGATGGTCGGCTTCGCCGCCCGCGCCGGCGTGACCGTCTTCGACATGGGCGTCGACGCCTCCTTCGAGGCCAAAGCCTCACCGCCGCTCAGCGGCAACGTGGTCCACGATGGGGTCCGCTTGCTGGCCGCCGCCGACCGCCAGCTCGACGCACTCTTTTCCGCGGAAGGCCGCATCATCCACCCCTGCGACGGCCCCTGCGATCCCGAGTAGCCCGCCGCTCGCCGGCCCCGTAGCTCGCCCGCCCGCGATCGATTGGCGACGCACCTTCAAGACGCGTCCTCGGCTCGTGGACGTGGCGTTGAGCTGCGTTCTTGCGTGCGCTAGAATGTGTATGAAGTCAACGAGGTGTACACATCATGCGAACCAACATCGTGATCGACGACAAACTGATGCGAGACACGCTTCGAGCGACCGGACTCAAGACGAAGCGCGAGGCCGTCGAGCTGGGCTTGCGCTTGCTCCTGCGTTTGCGCCGGCAAGAAGAGATTCGCCGGTATCGAGGCAAGCTCCACTGGGAAGGTGACCTCGAAGTGATGCGGACGGACGCGTGATCCTCGTCGATTCCAGCGTGTGGATCGACTATTTCCGAGGGCAGGTCACGCCGCAGACGGAAAAGCTGGACGCATTGCTCGGAGTCGAACCTCTGGCGATCGGCGATCTCATTCTGGCCGAGGTGCTGCAAGGCTTCGGCGACGACCGCGATTTCCGCCGCGCGAAGCAGCTCTTGACTGCGCTGGCGCACGTCGAGATCGGCGGGCACGCGCTTGCCATCCAGGCGGCAAAGAATTTCCGAGCTCTGCGCGCACGCGGCATCACGGCTCGGAAGACGATCGACACGTTGATCGCCACACGCTGCATCGAAGACGGCTACTCGCTTCTTCACAGCGATCGCGATTTCCAGCCCTTCGAGCGTTACCTCGGTCTCCGCTCGGTGCTGTAGCCGCGCGACCTTTCGCCGCTGCCGTCGCATCGGCGCCGGTGTGCGGAGCGCGCGATGCGCGCCGTTGGATGCGCATCAGAACGGGTGCCCGCGAGTCGTCCGTGCCGCGGCGTTGGGTCGCCGCGCCTCACCGTTCGAGGCGCAGGGCGAGGTCGCGGGAGAAGGTGGGGATCGGAAGATCGATGGCGCTGCCGCGGGCGCGCTCGCTGGATCGGCTGAGCTCGGCGCCGCTGTAGGTATCGAACCAACGGGCCTGCCACATGCCATCGCCGTCCACGGGTACGTGAACCGTTGCGCCCGTGATGGTGGATGGATCGGGGCGGTACCACTGGTGAGTTTCGTTCTTCACCCAGACGAGCACGTTCTGGCGCCCGCGGAGCGCGAGCGTCGTGAGTGCCGTGCTGGGAGCGCTGGCCGTGGCGCCGCCGACGGCGAATTGCTCGTCGTCGAAGGCGATGCCGTCGAGGAACGTGGCGAGGGCGCCGAAGTGGAAGTAGGCGTCCGTGGGATCGATCACGTTGTCCCACCACCAGGTCATGCCGGTGCCGAAGGCGCCGCTGAGCGCGCCGGCCCACAGCATGTCGTGCA
>CAYUSL010000948.1:0-1713 GCA_964447125.1 uncultured bacterium
GGGGCGACGGAGCGGGTTCGAGTCCCGCCCCGGGCACCGGTGCGGTGCGAGAAGGCGAAGGCGCGCACGCCCGTTCCCCACGTGGACGGGCGTGCGCGCGTGCTGCAGGAAGGAAGAGAGAGCCTTCGTCAGGAAGCCGCGCGACGGCGGCGACGGCGATGGAGCACCACGGCCGGAAGTACGAGACCGGCGCCGGAGAGCGAGGCGCTGCAGCCAGTCAGCTCGTAGGCACCGGAATCGCAGTTGCCACCTGCGGGCGCGGGGCGTGCGATGCCGCGCTGATCGGTGGCGAGGCAGTTTGCAGCGAGACCGGCGCCGACGGCCGGGCTCGAGGCCGAGAGTGCGTGAGTCTTGGTGAGGCCGCCGGCCATGCCCAGCGCCACCAGGCCTGCCGACGCGGCGCCCGGCTGATCGCTGGGGTCGATCAGCGAACAGGTGTTGCCGGGGCTCTCGACGTTGCCGCCGAGCGAGGTGAGCGTGCTGCCGACGTTGGCGCAGGCACCATCCGACACGATCGTGTTGGCGAGGCGCGTGTCGGCAGGACCAAAGATGCCGCCGTGCTCGTTGTCGAGGGCGAGGCCGGTGTTCTTGGCGATCGTCACGTGCACCAGGTCCACCGAGCTGGAGTAGATGAGGAGTCCGCGGCCGGTATTGCCGCTGATGGTCGAGTTCTTCACGGTGGCGAGGGCGCGGCCGAGCATCACGCCGTCGCTCTGGTTGCCCGAGATCGTGGTGCCGGAGATGTCGATGGACGAGCTGCAGCTCCAGCCGATGCACGCCGTGTTCACGGCACCGAAGCTGGTGGTGACGGGACCATTCCCCTCGATGGTGGAGTCGACGATCGTGCCCGAGCCGCCGACCACGATCGCGCCGTAGAGCGCATTGTTCCCGCGCACGGTGGTGCGCGTGATGGTCACGACGCCGCTGAAGGCGCTCAGCGCCGCGTTGGCCGTGGACGTGTTGTTCTCGATCAGCGAATCGGTGACCGAGCTGGTCATCCAGTAAGCTGGCGAGAGCGCCAGCCCGGAGTCGCCGTTGAGGCGCATCGTCGTCGACGCAACGCTGGTGGGTTGCTCGCTGGAGATGCCCGCGCCGCTGTTCGATTCGACGATCGAGCTCACCACCGAGAGCGCACCGCCTTGGTCGAGGATGCCTTCGCCAGCGCCGCCCCGAATGGTGACGCCCGAGAACTGCGCGCTTGCGCTCTCCGCAGCGCGCACGTGGAACACGCGATCGATGCCGTTGCCTTCGATGATGACGAGGTCGGCGCCGACGCCCTGAATCACCACGCTGTCCAGGATGTCCAGGTCCCCGGTCTCGGCTGCGTCCTCACCGGTGCCCGCGATGGTGAGCAGGTACTTGCCCTTGGGCAGGGAGATGGTGTCCACGCCCTTGGTGCCAGCGGGACACGCACCCACGGGAGAATCGGTGTTGGCGGCGATGATCGCCTCGCGCAGCGCGCACAACACGTTCGACGGCGTCGACGAGTTCTCGTCGTTGGTCGTCGTCACCGAGATGAATGTGGCCGACGCCGGTGCGCCGACGAGAGCACCCATCGCGAGCAATGCAGCCGCGGCAAGCCTCGGCCACCCGATCCAACGCCGAGGCGCACCTTCCGCGACCCCAACCACCACCTGGTTCATTCCCCTCATTCGTCCCCTCCCCGGTTGCGTCGCGTGAGCGACGGAAGTTTCGATGCGCGGGCGAACTAGC
>CAYUSL010000949.1:0-1709 GCA_964447125.1 uncultured bacterium
AAGAACGCCACCACCACCAGCGTCCACACCACCAGCAGTCGATCGGGACGGCTGAGTCGCGACCGTTCCCGCCACGCCAACCACGCCGCCTCGGGAATCGCGAGGCTCCACGGCGCCAGTGCCAGCAGCATGACCGGACCGTAGAAGTAGAAGGGCTGGGTGCGTCGGAACTCGTCGGTGGTGAAGCGCTGAAGCGACTCGTAGACGAGACCGTAGTGGGCGAAATCCGGTCGCTCGATGCAGGCGGCAACGAACCAGGGAAGCACCACCGCCAGAACGACCCCGACGCGCTCCAGCGCCACCGTCCTGCGCGCCGCGGCGAGACGACGCTCACTCGCAAAAAATGCGGCCAAGACCAGTGTCGGCACGATCCAACCGACGGGCCCTTTCACGAGCACGGCGAGCCCCGTCACGAGCGCCGTGGCGAGGCCGAGCCGCCGTCTCAATGCCGGGTCTGTTTGCTCCTCGGCGAGATAGCCCGTGAAGATCGCGGTACAGACGAAGAACGCGAGCGGCATGTCGAAGATCACGGTGCGGGCGAAAACGACGTAAAGCGGGGCCGTGGCGAGGACGAGCACCGCCAGCGTCGCCACTCGTCCGCCATAGACCCGTCGCCCGAAGGCGGCGGTGGCGAGCAACAGCGCGATCGCCGCGAGAGTCGACGGCAGCCGCGCGCTCAGCTCGTTGGCGCCGAACGCACCGAAGCAGAGCGCCACCGTGCGGAAGAAGAAGGCCGGCTTGTCCATGTAGGGCAGGCCGTTGAGGGTCGGCACGATCCACGCCCCACGCTCGAGCATCTCGCGGGCGACGGACGCGTTCCGCCCCTCGTCGGGATCGAGTAAGGGCAATCCACTCAGACGGCCCAACAGCGTGAGAGCGGCGACCGCAAGGGTGACCGCCACGAGATGTCGACCGGCGGGCGCCGTGCTCGGCGCGGGCCCTTGCGAGGGGGACGGAGCCACGGGCGACCTCGTCTTCGGTAACGGAGTGCAACCAAAAACGGGGACGATAGCTCGGTAGCGAAAGCCACGCCTAGGAGCTCGCCACGGGATTGGATCGCGCACGGTCAGCACTGCGCGAGAAAGCGCTGTCGACGGGAGTTCGACTGCTGCGTCGTGCCATGCGGTCTGCAGCGCGCTCGGGTGACGGTTGGCATGCCTCGGCGCTGCTCGCCCCTCGACCATCCGCCTCGCGTGGTTGCGTCAGAGCGTGGCGGGGACGTACAGTTTCACCTCGTTACCAAGCGAGGACATTCACGATGCGGCGAACCACCGCCCGCCTTATCGGTTGTGCACTCACGATGGCACTCGGAATGGGTGTCGCGTGCACCACGAAGAACAGCTTCGTCAACTGGGAAACACCGACCGTTCACCCGCTGGACCTCACGCCGAGCGGTTCCCGCCTGCTGGCTGTGAACCTGCCGGACAACCGCCTCGAGGTGTTCGACGTCACGGGTGCTGGCACGCCGACGCACGTCGCCAACGTGCCGGTGGGGCTCGATCCGGTGACGGTGCGCGCACGAACGGAGACGGAAGCCTGGGTGGTCAACTTCCTGTCCGATTCCGTCAGCATCGTGGATCTGACGACCTGGAACGTGGTTGCAACGTTGTTTCCCGGTGACGAGCCCACCGACGTCGTGTTCGCGGGCAGCCCGCAGCGTGCCTTCGTGTCCGTCGCGCAGGAGAACAAGGTCGTCGTCTACGATCCCG
>CAYUSL010000950.1:0-1708 GCA_964447125.1 uncultured bacterium
CCCGCGGCGGGCGATGATGTTCTTCTGGATCTCGGAGGTGCCGCCGCCGATGGTGTTCACCACCGTGTAGCGGTACGAGCGCTCGAAGCGGCCGTCCATGGGCGCGCCGTCGTTGCCGCGCTTCAAGAGCCCCGCGGGCCCCATCAGCTCCATCGCATGATTGGCGATGCGCTGGTCGAGCTCGTTCACGTACACCTTGTACATCGACGATTCCACCGTGGGCACGCGTCCCTTGAGGGCCTCGCTCACCACCCGGCGCTGCATCATGCGCGCGACCTCGAGCTGGGTCACCACCTGCGCGATGGCGTGACGCGCTCGCGGATCGTCGCGCAGTGGCGTCCCATCGCGCTCCGCCTTCATCACCCACTTGCAGAGTGTGTCGACCTTCATCTCCATGGCGCCGATCGGCATCATGCCGAAGCGCTCCAGGTCGAGGGCCTCGCAGATGTAAGTCCAGCCTCTGTTGAGCTCGCCGACCACGAAGTCGTCACCCACCCACACGTCGTCGATGAAGACCTCGTTGGTGCGCTCGTCGCCGATCGTCCAGGTCGCCTGCAAGGTGATGCCGGGGTGGCGCATCTCCACCAGGAAGAGCGAGATGCCTTTGTGCTTGGGGGCGTCGGGATCGGTGCGCGCGCCCACCCAGTACCAGTCGGCGAAGTGTCCGGAGGTCGTCCAGATCTTGCGGCCGTTCAAGCGCCAGCCGTTGCCGTCGCGGGTGGCCTTGAGATTCATCGCCGCAGCGTCCGAGCCCGCTTGTGGCTCGCTGTAGCCGATCGCGAACTCGATCTCGCCGCGCGCGATGCGCGGCAGGAAGTACTCCTTCAGCTTGGCGTTGCCGTGACGGATGATGGTCTTGCCGATGGTGCCGACGCCCTTGCCTGGTTGTGGTGCTCCCACGCGCGCCAGACGCTCGGTGAGCAGGAACTCGTACATCCCGCTCAGCTCCTTGCCGCCGTATTCCTTGGGCCACGACATGCCGAGCCAGCCTTTTTCGGCGAGCTTGCGCATGAACGCGCGCTTGGGGGGCGTGTCGACGACCTGCGAGAGCTGCTCGGGCATGGGATCCATGACCTCGGGATCCCAGTTGTCGCAGATGAACTGGTCGACCTCGGCGACGAAACGCTTCAGCTCGTCGGAAAGCTCGAATTCCATCGATTCACCTCACACGAGAGTCCAGCAAGGCAGCCGCGTGCCAGCTTGGTCGTGATAGCGGATCGCGACCCGTCGACCGATCGCGACCTTCAGCTCGGCGCCGTCGGTCCTGAGCAGCGCGCCGTCGCCGTCGACCAGGTAGCCGAGGAGCCGCACGCCCTCGTCGAGCTCGACCAAGAGCACCACGAACGGAACCTTGTCGGCATGAGCAGGAAGCGTGGGCGGTCGCATCACCACCCACGAGGCGATGTGGCCGTCGCCGCTCACGCGCTTCCACGCGGGGTCCGGCGTTTGGCAGCGCGAGCACACCGGGCGCGGCTGCCAGAGCCACGCCTGGCACGTGCCGCAGCGCTGGATGAGCAGCTCGCCGCGGGCCACGCCGTCCCAGAACGGTTGGGTGTCGGCGTCGGCGACCGGAACCGGGAAGGCGGTCTTGGGATCGAAGCCAGCGTCGCTCACGGCGTCACCACGGATCTTTCGAGTACACGAGCGCCCCCGTCGGCACCACGTTGCCACTGGTGACCAACACGTTGCGCACGTTCGCGACCTGCGC
>CAYUSL010000951.1:0-1702 GCA_964447125.1 uncultured bacterium
CGCTCGGGTGGCGGCGTGACCGAGGAACGCGCTGAAGAGCCCGTTGTCCGGGCCGACGAGCAAGCCGCGCTCGGTCACCACCGCGAGCGGCCGCCGCCGTCCACCGACGCCGGGGTCGATCACCGCCACGTGCACCGTGGCGACGGGGACGCGCGGCACGGCGGCCTCCAGGAAGAGCGCGCCGGCGCGCACGTCGCCGAACGGAATCTCGTGTGAGAGGTCGACGATGTGCGCATCCGGCACGAGGCTCACGAGCACGCCCTTCATCTGTGCAACGTAGGGATCGAGGGTGCCGAAGTCGGTGGTCAGCGTGAGGATGGGACGAGGCATCGGGCGTACCACGCAAGCGCGAGCGCTGGGGTGCTCACCACCTGCGGCGTGCTCAGCGATTCGCGCGTTCCAGTATCGCCGCAGCCAGCAGGGGGACGTTGATCTCGTGGTGCCCGGTCACGTGGAATCCCCGGCCGTGGCCCTCGGTGGGCCGGCGCACGACGTTGGTCAGTGGCCGGTAGTGGGCGCGGAAGTCGAAGTCGGCGGTGGTGATGTCGGCGAGGGGATGGCCGTGATTGCGAGCCAGCGTCACCGCCTTGAGGAAAACCTCGGGCAGCACCACAGCCGAGCCGAGATTGAGGTAGACGCCGCCTTCGAGCTCGGTGATTGCGGCGCAGAAACGCTGGAAGTCGCGTAGCGCCGTGGCGCCGATGGCGGCGCCGTCTGCGCGTGGATGGATGTGTACGACGTCCGTTCCGACGGCCACGTGGATCGTGGTCGTGAGGGCAAGGCGGCGCGCCGCGAGCAACAAGCTCGCCTCGGCGTGCGCAAGCTCGGCTTCGCTCATGGCGTCGGCGACAGCCTCGCCGAGTCCCTGGCCGCGCTGGTGGCCGCGCACGATGGCGGAGTTGAGAAATTCGCCGGTCTCGGCAGTGACGCCGAATCGTCCGTCGGGCAACGAAGCGTCGACGTCCTCGCTGGTGCGCCCGGCCAGGGCGATCTCGTAGTCGTGAACGATCCCTGCACCGTTCATCGCCAGCGCCGTCACGAAGCCGCGATCCATCAGGTCGATGAGGATCGGGCTCAAGCCGACCTTGATCACGTGAGCACCCATGCCCACGATCACGGGTCGACCATTTCGCTTCGCCGCAACCACCCGTTCGGCAATCTCCAGCAGATGGCTCGCCGCCAGAAATCGCGGCAGCCGTTCGAGGAAGCTCGACACGCTTGCACCGGGCACGTGTGGACGCCCGAAGTCCTCGACGTGGACTTTGCTGGTGCGCTCGGCCAGCGAAACGGTGCGCATGATCGATGGGCTCGTAGCGGCGCGGCGTCGGCGTTCAGCGACTGGGCAGTGCCGGCACATTGGCCAGCGCAGCGTCCACCAGCTCGCAGATCACGTGTCCGACGGTGATGTGGATCTCTTGGATGCGCGCCGTGTCGCGGCTGCCGGTCACGTCGATCAGGAGATCGACCTCGGTGGCGAGCGGCCCACCGCCACCGCCGGTGAGCCCGATGGTGGAAACCCCGAGCGCCCTGCACGTCGCCACGGCGCGCAGAACCGAGGGCGAGCGTCCCGAGGTGCTGATCGCGAGGGCGATGTCACCGGGGCGTCCCCAGGCTTCGAGCTGGCGGGCGAAGACTTCGTCGTAATGCCGGTCGTTGGCGATGCTGGTGAGCGCGGAGGTGTCCGTGGTGAGCGCCAGCGCCG
>CAYUSL010000952.1:0-1690 GCA_964447125.1 uncultured bacterium
CGGCGCCGAGCATCGCGCGCAAGACCTTGGGATCGTCTCGGCTCAAGGCGGAAGCTCCCCTCTGCGCGCGCGCAGTGCGAGCGCGGCGATTCGTCACGAGCGGCAGTTGCGGCGCCGAGTGTACCAAGCGCGTGCGCGTGGATCGCCGCCGGGGGACCGCAAGCGCTCACGCCCCACGCTTTGACTCGCGATTTCGGCGGGAGCTAGCGTCGCCTTCGAAGTCGTCGCTTCACTCGCGCACCATCTCCCGCGCAAGCCCTCGCACGATGCTCGCCACGGCCAAGCGCCTCGCCAAGAGCACGCCGCGCACGCTCGCCAACTACGCGCGTCGCACGTGGCTCTCGCGTTTCCAGCCGATCCGGCCGCGGACGCTCTTCACCGCGGTGACGTACGTCTGTGATCACCGCTGCGCGATGTGCAACATCTGGAAGCCCAAGTCGCGCCCCGAGATGTCCGTCGACGACTTTCGCCGCATGTTCGATGACCCGCTCTTCCGCGAGGTCGACACGTTACTGGTGAGCGGCGGCGAGCCCACCGTGCGCCGCGACCTGGGTACCATCGTCGCCGCCGCGGCGGAGCGCTTGCCGCGTCTCGCGCGGATCGCCATGCCCACCAACGGCTACGACACCGAACGGGTCGTGGAGGCGGTCGGCGAGATGGCGAGCGTGGCGCGCGCTCGTGGCATCGGGTTGGGAGTCGCGGTGTCGCTGGACGGCGTCGGCAACGATCACGACAGGATGCGCCGCGTACCCCACGCATTCGATCGCGCCGCCGAGACCTTACGTCAGCTCACCGAGCGCGCCGCGAGCTGGAAGATCGGTGTGGTGAGCAACTGCACCGTCACCCAGGTGAACGTGGAACGCCTCGAACCCCTTCGCCGTTGGTCGATCGAGCACGGCTACAACCTCCAGTTTCTGCCGGTCAGCTTCAACGAGCACTACATCGAGAACACCGACCTGCGCGACAAGGTGGACTTGGACGAAGACGGCGGGAGAGCGTTCGAGCGCTTCATCGAGGAGCACCTGATCTCGCGCGACCTGTTCGACACTGCATCGTTCTACTGGCACGACGTGCTGATGATGCGCCGTCACGGCAGGCCGCGGCAGACGCCGTGCATGTTCACCGTCGACGGCGTGCTCATCGACGCGTTCGGCGACGTCTACTACTGCGGCGCCACCCGGCCGATCGGAAACTGGCTCGAAGCGGGCAGCGTCGAGCGGCTCTTCTTCGCCGACGAGAACCTCGCCTATCGAAAGTACATGTGGAGCGATATCTGCCCGACGTGCGCGAGCCCGTGCTTCATCCGCGAGGTCATCCCGGATCGGCTCGGTCACTACGTCGCGTTCCGGATCAAGCAGCGCTTGAGCGATCTCGCCTCGCAGATGCGTCCCACATCGGTGGACGCTCAGGTGTCGCCGCCCAGTCGCTCCACCAGCACTCCCGCCGACACGACCCCGATGACGCGCCCGCTCGCATCCACCACCGGCAAGTGACGGAAGGCACCCAAACTCATCGTGCGAAGCGCGTCCCACGGATCGGATTCCACGCTGGCGACCACGGGATCCGCGGTCATCACCCGTTCGATCGCCCACTCGCGCCAGTCGGCGTCCTCGGGTGAAACGCGCTGCAGCAGATCGCGCTCGGTGAAGATGCCGACGATGCGGCCGTCGGTGTCCTCGACGATCGCCAC
>CAYUSL010000953.1:0-1688 GCA_964447125.1 uncultured bacterium
GCGGCGGCGATCCACGCCGGATGGCTCAGGAAGAACTGCGCGAGCTTGGAGACGTGGGTGTCCGAATACTGCGTGCAGTCCTCGATGGCGTGGGGTTGCTCCGACGAGCTGCTTCGCCTGGTCCGCGCGCGGCGTGAGGGTTCGCTGGTCATCGCCGCCTACCGATCGAAGGTGATGAGCGACGGATCGTAGCCGTCGGGGGTCTCGAAGCCGAGAAGCCCAAGGCACGTCGCCGCGATGTTGGAGAGCCCGCGGCGGGTGAGCGCCGTGTTCACGCGGTACTCGCCGGCGTAGAGCGGATCGAAGATCGCGAACGGCACCGGATTCAGCGTGTGACTGGTGCGCGACTGAGGACGGCCCGTGAGCTTGTTCGGCTTGGGCTCGCCGTTCTTGTCGCGCTCGAACATGTCGTCGGCGTTGCCGTGGTCCGCGGTGATGACTGCGATCCCACCCAGCTTCTCGACCGTGCGCAGCAGGCGCCCCAAGCTCAGGTCCACGGCCTCCACGGCGAGCACGGTGGGATCGAGCGCGCCGGTGTGCCCCACCATGTCGCCGTTCGCGAAGTTGATGCGCGCGAAACGGTGGCGCCCGCTCTGGAGCGCGTCGATGGTGGCGTCGGCGATCTCGGCGGCCTTCATCCACGGCCGCTCTTCGAACGGCAGCCGATCGGACGGCACCTCGACGTAGGTCTCCGTTTTCGGATCGAAGTAGCCGCTGCGGTTGCCGTTCCAGAAGTACGTCACGTGCCCGAACTTCTGCGTTTCGGAGCACGCGAACTGCGTGATTTTCGCCTGCGCTAGCATCTCGCCCATGGTGCGATCGATGGCCGGCGGCTCCACCAGGTAGTGCTTGGGGATGTGGGTGTCGCCGTCGTACTCCATCATGCCGGCGTAGAGCACCGCCGGGCGCGCGCCGCGGTCGAAGTGGGGGAAGTCGTCGTCCTCGAAGGCGCGGCTGATCTCGAGAGCGCGATCCCCGCGGAAGTTGAAGAAGACCACGGCGTCGCCGTCGCGGATCGGCGCCACCGGCTCGCCCGCTTCCGTGATCACGAACGCCGGCAGATCCTGGTCGATCACGCCTGGCGTTTCCGCGCGGAAGGTCTCGATCGCTTGCGTGGCGCTCTCGAAGCGCCGCCCTTCGCCGCGCACGTGAGTCTTCCAGCCAATCTCCACCATGCCCCAGTTGGCGCCGTAGCGGTCCATGGTGACCTTCATGCGCCCGCCGCCCGACGCGATTCGGAAGCGGCGGCCGTCCTTGCCGTCGAAGTCGGCGAGGATGCGCTCCAGGCGATCGACGTAGACGAGCGCGCTGGTCTCGGGGACGTCGCGGCCGTCGAGCAGCGGATGCACGTAGACCTGACGGATGCCTTCTGCAGCGGCGCGGCGGATGATTGCTTCCAGGTAATCGAGGTGGCTGTGGACGTTCCCGTCCGAGAGCAGCCCGATGAGGTGAAGCGCGCGGTTGCTCGGCTTCAGACGATCGACGATCGCGCGCCACACCGAGCCCTGCCAGATCCGTCCCGAGGCGATGGCCGCGGCCACGAGCTTCGAGCCCTGATCGAACACGCGCCCGGCGCCCATCGCGTTGTGGCCCACCTCCGAGTTGCCCATGTCCTCGTCGGAGGGCAGCCCCACCGCCTTGCCGTGGGCGCAGAGCTCGATCCAGGTGTGCTTGGCGTGAAGCCCATC
>CAYUSL010000954.1:0-1676 GCA_964447125.1 uncultured bacterium
AGCGGGTGAGCGCGAGCCACGCCTGATCGTCGAGATCGTGCGACGGACGCAGGTCTGGAAATCTCCTCTCGAGTCCGTTCAGCGACACCAGAGTCGAACGGCCGAGATGTCGCAGCAGCGCTTCTTCGCGCACCGCCGGCGCCAGCACGAAGATCCGCGAGCTGAAGCGATCCGCCAGCAGTTGCTCGTGAAGCGATCGGTGGCCGCGCCGCGCGTCGCGCACCTCCAGAATCGTGGGATCCTGGCGCTCGATTCGCTCGACGAGCGCCCTCGCGCCCGCGTTGGCGGCATCCACGCGGCGCAACGTGGCGGGAAGCGAGTCGAGCTCCGCGCCGCTGAGCAACGTGCGGGCGATCGCACGCTCGATGTCGTGCTCGAGCGCGGCGAGACCGGCGGGCGGAGAGGGGCCCGCGGCACGAACGGCGCTCGTCAGCCCCGCGTCGAGCTCCCACAGCAGCGTCTGGATCTCGAGGCGATGGATGGGAGCCGGGCGCTCTCGCTCCAGCGCCGTGGCGAGGCTGCGCACGAGCTCGGACGCCCGTGCGACTCGATCCGGGTCGACACCGTCACTCGGCGTCTCCGCCGTCGGACGCAGCCAGCTCGGGCCGGCCAACGCGATCACCGCACGAGGATCGAGCGCGTACGAAACGGTGCAATCGCCGCGCTGCCAGTACCAGCCGGTCTCCGGCCGCTGCATCGAAGTCTCGGCGGGACGGCCGCGCTTGGCCGCGGCGATCGCGCAGAGCTCGGGCGAAGCAGGGACCGCCGACTCATCCCCCGCCAACCATTCGGCGAGCGCTCGATGCCACGCGGCGGTCTCCGAATCGTGTGCCCGCGGCGTGCAGCTCGCCACCACCGCAGCGAGCAGCCCAGCCTCCACGACGAGCCGCGCACGTCGTCCCAGGAGCGTTCCCATGTAAGCACGTCATAGCGCGGCGCCACCGAACGCCGCCACGACCTCCGTCGCGGGTGCGCTTCACGCGCATCGACACTTCACCCGCCGCAACGCGATAGTTCGTGCACACGGCGCGACGCCACGGGGAGACCGAACATGAAGCGATCGCGGTTCGAGGGGCGCGTGGTGCTGGTGACGGGAGCCTCGAGCGGCGTAGGCGCCGCGGCTGCAAAAGCGTTCGCCGCGGAGGGCGCCAAGGTGGTGCTCGCAGCCCGCGGCAAGGCCGAGCTCGAGCAGGTCGTCGCCGACGTCGCCGCCGCGGGTGGCGTCGCACGCGCCATTCCGACGGACGTGGCCGATCTCGCGCAGTGTCGCGCGCTCATCGACGCCACGCTGGCAGCATTCGGCGCGCTCGACGTGCTGGTGAACAACGCTGGCGCCAATCGCCGCGGCGAGATCGAGCGCTACACGCCGGAAGAGCTGGCGCAGGTGGTCCACGTGAACCTGGTGGCGCCGATCACGCTCAGCCGCATGGCCTTGCCGCACCTCCACCGATCCGAGCGCGGCGGCGCGATCGTGAACGTGGCGTCACTCGCCGGGCGAGTGCCGCTCGTCCACGAGGCGGTCTACTCGGCCACCAAGTTCGGGCTCCGCGCCTTCACGTTCGCCCTCGCCGAGGAGCTGCATCCCAGCGGCGTTCGAGTATCGGCGGTCTCGCCAGGACCGATCGCCACGGATTTCATCCTCGCCGATCCCGATCAGGTTCCCGACTTGGTGTTCT
>CAYUSL010000955.1:0-1676 GCA_964447125.1 uncultured bacterium
GAGCAGCAGGTAGTACTTGCGCTCGAAATCCTCGAGCTCGAAGAGCCCGAGCGGATAGGTGTCACCCTCGCGCACCCACTTGGGCTTCGCCGCCTCGATCTTGCCGGTGATCGAGCCGAAGGGAACGCCGCCCGGGGTCAGCCCCTGTACCTTGGGGCTCGCCATGCCGAGCTCGGCGCCGTCGGCAAGCTGCGGCAAGTTCTCGGCCAGCGCGCGAGCGAAGAGCGTGCGGCCGAAGATGAACTCCTTGAAGTAGCTGGGCGTGATGGGAATGAGCTTGGGCTTGCCGGTGGTGCCGCTCGATTGGCCGAACCAGGTGGGCTCGTCGGCGGTGAGCACGGCGCGCTCGCCGGCGACCACGCGGTCGAGCCACGGCGAAAGACCCTCGAAGTCGCGGGGCGGTACCGCGCGCTGGTAGTCCTCGATGGTGCGAATCGCGGCGAAGCCGTGCTCGCGCCCGAACGCGGTGTCGCGATTGCGCTCGACGATCTCGAGCAGCTTGGCGGTGGCGGAGTCGCGCGGGGCCTCACTCGCGGACACGAGCTTCTTCCAGGCACCGTTCGTGGCCAGGCGCGCAGCGGCGCGGAAGAGCGTGGCGCGCGTCGAGAGCGGACGGCGAAGCGGCGCGGGCTCGAAGGGCGAACGAGAATCGGTCACGGCGCGCCTCTCACTCGTAGCGCAGCGCTTCGATGGGGTCGAGCTCGGCGGCTTTCTTGGCCGGATAGACGCCGAAGAAGATGCCGACGGCGAACGCGAAGGTGAATGCCACCGTGACGGACCACGCCGTGGTGCGGACCGGCAGCGATGGATAGATGGCGTGCGCCGTCTGGGCGCCGAGGATGCCGAGCACGATGCCCACGATTCCGCCGACCACGCTCAGCGTCACCGCCTCGATCAGGAATTGAAGAAGCACGTCCTGCTTGCGCGCACCCACGGCTTTGCGGATGCCGATCTCGCGGGTGCGCTCGCGGACGCTCACCAACATGATGTTCATGATGCCGATTCCGCCCACCAGGAGCGAGATGCCTGCGATCGCCGCGAGGGTGTACGTGAGCGCCTGAGTGATGCTGTCGAGCTTGGCGAGGATCGCCGACTGGCTCTGAATGGTGAAGTCCTCGCGGCCGCCGAAGCGCGTCTTCAGCACCTCGGTGATCTGCTTGATCGTGGAGTCGACGGGCGCCCCCGTCCGCGGTGTCACGAAGATCTGATTGATGCCCTCGATCTGGAAGAGCTCTTGCGCCGCCGGTAGCGGCACGTAGATGCGCTCGTCGGGGTTCTGGCCGAGGGATCGCCCGCCCTCCGCCATCACGCCGATCACCTGAAACGGCGTGTCGTCGATCTTGATCCTGCCGCCGAGCGGGTTGGTGGAGCCGAAGAGCTGGCGCGCCACCTCGGAGCCGATGGCCGCTACGCGCCGCTCGCCTTCCATGTCGGCCTCGTTGATGAAGGCCCCGGTGGCGAGCCGGGTGCTGCGCAGCCGTTTGTAAGACGGAGTGACTCCCAAGATCGAGGCGTTGAAACGCTTGGCGCCGACGCGTGCCGAGGCCGAGCCGGTGACGATCGCCGCCACCTCTTCCACCGCCGCCGCGCGGCGCTCGATTGCCTTGGCGTCCTCGAGCTTGAACTTGACCACCGTCGCCCGGCCGCCGTGGATCTGGCCGGGGATCACCCAGATC
>CAYUSL010000956.1:0-1674 GCA_964447125.1 uncultured bacterium
AGCGAGTGACTCGGGGGTGGGCCCCGCTGCGGCTTTGCCGCAGCGGGCGGGGGGCTTGAAAAGCCCCCCGAAAAAAAATCAGTGGATATCCCAGCCCTCAGGCGACGGCACGGGTTGCGGCACCGGTGCCGGCGCGGGCGTGCTGCGGACACGCGGCGCAGGAATGGGCGCGACCTCGGCAGGCGCAGGCGCGGCTTCGAAGGAAGCGGGCTCGCGCCGCGGCAGGTTGGCCGCGCCGAAGTAGTAGTGGACGGCGACGCCGCCGAAGAGGTTCCCCGTGGTTCCCGCGGACACGAAGTCGGGGTCCGAGCCCACGTTCACCGCGAAGCCGAGCTCGGTCGAGAGGCTCAGGTTGGGCAGCCCTTGTAGGAAGAACTCGGCTCCGCCCAACGCGCCGAAGCTGCCCACCACCTGGTCGGCGCCGTAGTCCCCGGAGCTCACGTCCGCGTACGAAACACCGAAGAGCCCGCCCGCGTAGAGGTGCATGTTGGGCTCGTCGACGACGTTGCCGAGCAAGCGGCCTTCGAAGGACACCGCGAAGGTGTCGACGTCGCGCGTCACCTCGACGTCGCCGAGCTCGAACGAGCTGATCGAGCTGACGTTGAAGCCGACAATTCCTTGGATCGCCCACGTGGAATCGATCCAATAGCGCCCGGAGAGCCCGGCGCCCAGCCCCTGGTTCCCGCTCACCGGCGACTGGCTGTTGGCCATCATGTCGAAGCCGAGCCCCAGCCGCTGCGACAGGTCCTTGGCGGTTGCGGCGGTGGTGAGGGTGAGCACGCTCAGGCCCGCGACCAGCGCCCACGTCCTGCTCGATTTCGATCGTCGTTCGTTCACGCGCGCTCCCTGGATCGGCGTGCGCTTCGACGCGCGCCGGCTGCTGTGGTGCGGGTCATTTAGCGTGCGAGACGAAGGGCTCGCAACACCCGTGCGGCACGGCAGCGCTGATTCACGCGAGCCCATGCGCTTCGAGCAACGCCGGATCACCGAGCACCCGCTCGGGCGTCTCGTCGCACACCACCTGCCCGCGCGACATCACCACCGCGCGCCCGCAGAGCTGGGCCACGAAGTCGAGATCGTGGGTGGCGATGAGCTGGGTGCGGCCGATGCGCTTGAGCAGCGCGATCAACTCGCGCCGCCCGCGCGGATCGAGGGCGCTGGTGGGCTCGTCGAGCACCAGCACCTCGCACCCCATCGCCAGCACCGAGGCCAGCGCCACGCGCTTCTTCTGGCCGACGCTCAGATGGAACGAGGTGCGCTCGCCGGCTTCGCCGAATCCCACGGCGTCGAGCGAGTCCCTCACCCGATCGCGAACCTCGGCCTCGGCGACGCCGAGATTGCGCGGGCCGAACGCGACGTCGTCGTAGACGGTCGGGCAGAAGAGCTGATCGTCGGGGTTCTGGAACACCAATCCCACGCGCCGCCGGATCTCGCGCAGGTTCCGTTTCTCGACGGTGAGCCCGAGGATCTTCACCTGCGGCGAGCAAGCGAGGATGCCGTTCAAATGGAGCAACAGCGTCGATTTTCCGGCGCCGTTGGCGCCGAGCAATGCCACGCGCTCCGCGGCCGCCACCGCCAGCTCGAGCCCGTCGAGTGCGCGCGTGCCGTCGGGATAGGCGTAGGTCAGCGACTCGACCGCCACCGCCGGCGGTGCCGTATCGGCGGCCGTCACGC
>CAYUSL010000957.1:0-1661 GCA_964447125.1 uncultured bacterium
AGCGAAGAAGGCCTTGCGTCGCCGCGGACACGCCCTCGACTGGCTCGGCTGATCGCGCTCCTTGATGGGGCGCCCCGTCCTCTCTCATGATCGGCCGCCGTGGCCGAGCTCTCGCTTTCCGGCGAGCAGTTGCACCCGCAGCGCCGCTCCGCAGCGCAGCGCGGCGTAGGTGGTTTGGCGGTTGGCGACGCGTGGGCGCTCTTGGCGCTCGCGGCGCTCTGGGGTTGGTGCTTCCACGCGTTGCTAGCAGGGCGCGGTCTCGTCTTCGACGGCGAGATCCACGAGATCCTGCTGCCGTTCCATCAGTTCCTGCGCCAGCAGGTGCTCGAGCACGGCCGCGTGCCGCTTTGGAACCCGCATCCCTTCTTCGGCTACCCGTGGTTGGGGGCGATTCAGGCAGGGCCGCTCTATCCGCCGAGCTGGATTCTCGACTTCGCGCTGCCCGTGCCTGTGGCGCTGAGCTGGAACGTCGCGCTGCACTTCGCGTTGGCGTCCGCGGCGATGTACGCGTTCGCCCGCATGGGACTTGCGGTGCGTCCCGCGGCGGCAGTAGCCGCTGCGGCCGTCTACGCGTTCAACGGCCACATGGTGGGGAATCTGGGTCAGCTCCACAACCACGCGACGCTCGCCTGGGTTCCGCTGGTGCTGCTCGCGATCCGTCGCATCGTCACCGCGCCGTGCGCGGGATCGGCACGCCGTGCCGTCGGGCTCGGGTCGCTCGCGTTGGGACTGAGCTGGCTGGGCGGCATGGCGCAGCAAGCGCTCTACGTCGGGGTTCTCGAGACGCTCTACGCTTTGGCCTTGCTTCGCGAGCGCGCGCGCTCGTCGCCGACACCGGGTGCGTGGGCAGATGCGGCAGCGCGCCTGCTTGCGATGACGTTGCTGGCCTGCGCGATGTTCGCTCCGCAAGCGTGGGCCACGGCGAGCCTGCTTGCCGAATCGGCGCGCAGCGATGTCACGGCGCGGCAAGCGCTGGCGGTGACGGCGGGAAGCCTGTCGTGGGCGGACGTGGTCGGATTCTTGTTTCCGAACCTCGTGGGTTGGGGTGCGTTGGGCGCCCTCAACACCACGTTCGTCGGTGTGGTTCCAGTAGCGTTGGCGCTCGCCTGGGCGTGGCGCTCGATCCGTCGCGGCGACGTGGACGAGCGCGTGCTCGCAGCAGCGTTGGTTTGCGCATTGGTATTTGCGGCCGGTGAGCACAGCCCGTTCACCCGTTGGCTCTACCGATTGCCGCTCGTGGGATTGTTCCACGATCCGGCGCGTGCGATTTCGGTGGCCGTGCTCGCCATCGCTGCGCTCAGCGCGCGTGCCGTCGATCGTCTCGACGGCGGCGAACGCGCGGCTCGTAACGTGGTGCGCATCGGGCTCGCCATCACCGTCGTGATCGTAGGAGGCCTCTCGTTCGCGTATCCATTCGGGTGGCTCCCGCCAAACGAGCGCTTCGGCGAGGGCTATCCGGCGGAAATCGAGGGGGCGTCACGAGTCACGCTGCAAATCGTCGCGCTGGTGGTGCTGGCGGCGGCGCTGCTGCTCGTGGTGCGCGCGAGCGCGTCTTTCCGTGAACGCCGAGCGACTCCGGCACTCCTCGCCACCGCCATCCTCGGGATGCTCGGCTGGCTGGCGGCGCCGTTCGTGCGTGCCGAGTCGCGACAGACGGTCGA
>CAYUSL010000958.1:0-1656 GCA_964447125.1 uncultured bacterium
GGGCGTCGAGCGCCTGGCTCAACGCCGCGTCGGGGGACGACGCCAGCGACAGATCAGCGATCGCCACCCGGTGGCCCGCGTCCCTGAGTGGCGCGGCGATCGCCAGCAGATTCTGCGGCGGCAGCAGCTCGACGAAGGGAGCGAGCCAGGTGCCGCGATAGCCCGCCCAGAGTGACGGGTTCACCAGCAGGATCGAGCGGGCCGAATGGGTGGACACGCTGTCGCGGGCACAGTTGCAGGCGCTCGACGAGGGGGAGGCCGGCGCCCGGACGCCCGATCCGGCGACCCTACCAGCCGGCTCGCGAAGGCGCCAGCAGCACGCCTCCGTGGTGTCTCAGTTTCGTTCGCTGGGCCGCCGAGAGACCACGGCCCCTTCCGGGCCCGGCCCTCCAGCCGGAAATGTGGGAACAGCCCGATTTCCACGATTGCTTCGACAGGCTGGAGCGCGCGCGATCCTTCGCGCGCGACGCCAAAGCGAGACACCACCGCCTCCGTTCACCCGTTCGGGGGTGACCTCGCTCACGATCACGGTGCCGTGGGCGAGGCGGGGCGAGCAGCACCGGGCGGCGCGACGAAGAGTGACCGCAGTTGGTCGCGCTGCTTGCGCTTCGACTCCAGGTACTGTCGGTAGCGCTCCATCTGCTCGGGGCGAAGCACGCTCGTGAGCTTGGCGGTGAGGGCGGGGTCCTCGACCTCCGCGCGCAGCAACCGATCGAGCGCTTCCTGGCGCTCGCGGCTGCCCGCCGGGCTCTTGGCGAGGGTCTCGCGATCCGACTCGCTCAAGGTCGGGCTCGGCTGGAACTTCGACTCGTCGACGAGCTTCGCCACCTCTTCGCGCTGCGCCGGATCGAGGCCGAGGGAGTCGACCAGCTTGCGTTCGTCTGCGTCGCGCTGACGCTCGCGCGCGAGCTCCGTCTTGGCACGCTTCCACGCGGCGTAATCCTCGCGCTGCGCAGGCGTGAAGAGCGCGTCGATCTCGCGCTGGATCGCGAACACGTCGTCCTTGCCCGCCGCCGCGTCACCGGCGCCGAGCACCGCCGCACCCATGGCGACGCCCGCCGCGGCCTGACGCGTGAGCAGCTCGGACAACTTGGTTTTCTGTGCAGGGTCGAGATGAAGCGCGGCGTCGATCTCCTCGAGCTGGGTGTGCACCTGACGCGCGAGCACCTGCTGGAAGCCGGGGCTGCCGAGCACCTGCTCGAGCTTGTGGCGGGCGCTCTCGGTGTCCGCGGACGTGGGCGAAGCGGGTGCTTGCGCGGTGGATGCGGAAGGCGAGGCAGGTGCGGCCGGCGGCACCTCGACCACCGGCGCCGGGAACGCACCGGTATCGATCGGGCAGCCCTTTTCCACTTTGAAGCAATCCTCGGCGGGCTTCTTCGTCCCATCGCCGCCGGCCTCGGATCGGACGAATCGAAGCGCGACGGCGCCGCCACCAACGAGGATGGCCACGGCCACGAGGGTCCACGCCAGGCGACGCTGGCCCGCGGCTGCTTCCGACATCGTGTTCCTCCCCTCGGCGCGCTCGTGGAAACGCCACGTTCGACGCGCGCGAGAGTAGCCACGGGTGGCGCGGCGTGGAAAGGCGAGCCTTCTCGCGCGCCGTGGCTCGTGCCGAACGTGCGCGATGTTGCTATTCTCGGCGGCTCCTCATTTCCA
>CAYUSL010000959.1:0-1649 GCA_964447125.1 uncultured bacterium
GTCCAGCGTGCGCTGACGGCCGACGGGGCGGACGAAACTGTCCAAACTCCAGGGGGGGCTTTTCAAGCCCCCCCAAGGCACTCGGCTAGCGCTCGCGGCTCGCCATCCGGCTCGCGGGGAGATCGACGGCGAGCGGGGAGACCGCGACGCAACTCGGTTCGCAGGATTCGCATTCGGGCTGTTCCAGCCCCCCGGCCGCGTTTCGCACGTCGCGGGCCAAAGCCGAAACGGTGCTTGCGGCTCGGACGGCATCCCCGTTTCGTGGGTGTAACGGGGTCTTCGCGGCGTCGCAGCCGGCGCGACGCGCGCGGCCATTCCTCAACGAAGCCGCTCGCTTTCGCCTGCTCGGTGGGAATCGCCGCGCGCCTTGCGCGGATGTCCCGGGCACGACCCTTGCGCGGGTTTCTTCGTGAACGGGTGTCCGTGGATGGATCCCGGGGAGGTTCGGCCATGTTGAAACCGAAAGAGAAAGAAGCGGTGGTGAAGCCCGAGAAAGCGGAAGTCATTCCGATGCGTCGTCCGCACGAGCTGATGGCTCGCTGGGAAGCGGAGATGGAGCGGTTCTTCGAAGACTTCTGGAAGAAGCCGCTGCCCAGCCTGTGGGACTTCGAGCACCGGATGGCACGACATCCGATAAGCATGCGCATGCCAGCCGTCGACATGTTCGAGGAGCCCGAGGCCGTCGTGGTGAAGGCAGAAATACCCGGCATGGCCAAGGAAGACGTCGAGATCACCCTCGCCGGCCACACGCTCATGGTGAAGGGCGAGAAGAAGCGAGAGGAGCAGACCAAGGACAAGAACTACACGCACATGGAGCGCCACTACGGCGCCTTCGCGCGCACCATCGAGCTGCCGTGCGAGGTGAAGGCGGAGATGGTGAAGGCCACGTTCAAAGACGGCGTGCTCGAGGTCCGGATGCCGAAGAGCGAAGAGGCGAAGCGGCGCACGGTGAAGGTGAAGATCGAGTAGCGACACGACCGGCGGTCGATCCCCGGCACGTGCGATCGAGGAGGTCACGATGATTCGCCCAACCTGTGTCGTGGTGGCAGATGGTGGACGTGCTCGGCTGTTCGTGATGGCAGGCGAGGAAGGGGCGGACCTGCGCGAGCATCCCCGGCTCATCGAGCGGGGCGCGCTGGTGAACTCGGAGCTCGAGGTGGACGCGCGTGAGCGCAGTGACGATCACGGCACGGGTCGGCGACAGATGTTCCGCGCCGGTCCCACTCACGGCTACGAGGATCGCTGGGACCGCGAGTCGATCCGCCTCAAAGGAACCTTCGCACGCGAAGTCGTGGATGCCGCCCTTCGAATGGCTGCCGACTCGCGGGCGTTCGAGGTCGTGATCGTCGCCGAGCCGCGCATGCTCGGATTGATCCGTCAACACGAGGATGCGTTCCAGCGGGCGCACATGCACTGCACGGAACACGCGGTGGACCTGACTCGGCTCTCTGCGCTGGAGCTGCATCAGCGCCTGGCCGGCGTCGGCCTCGTTCCCGCGCCACTGCCTGCGCCCATGGCAGCGGTGGCGTGAGCAGTTTTCGGGGGGCTGTTCCAGCCCCCCGCCCATCGTGGCAAAGCCACGATGGGGCCCACCCCCAAGGCACTCGCTCACGCTCGTGGCTCGCCGCTGGCTCGCGGTGAGAGCGACG
>CAYUSL010000960.1:0-1648 GCA_964447125.1 uncultured bacterium
CGAGGCGCGCGTCGCGGTCGCCGAACACCGCGATCACCTCGCGATCGGTGAAGCGACGGATCTCGCGCTCCCAGCCCACCAGCCGTGGCTTCGGCACCACGATCAGCGCGCGCTCGGCGCGGCCGGCGTCCATGAGCGCCGCCGCGGCGGCGATCGCCTGCACGGTTTTCCCGAGGCCGACGTCGTGGGCGAGGATGCCGCGTCGAACGGTGAGCAGCCAGCGAGCTCCCTTGCGCTGATACGAATGCAGATCGCCGGTGGTGAGGCTCTCGCGGCGGAAGCCACGCGGTAGCTCGAAGCGATCGTCGTCTTTGGCGCGCTCGCAGCGTTGCCGCTCGCTGGCATCGGCCTCCGCGGCGAGGCGTCGCGCGGTGCGCGCCTCGAAGAGCGCGCGTCGCACCTCCGGGTGCGCCGCCAAGTACGAGTCGAGGCGAAGCTGCAGCTCGTTTGCCCAGATGGACGTGCCGCCGGCGAGGATCTTGCGCAGCTCGGTGCGGTCGTCGGGGCGGAAGATGGAGAGGCGGCGCAAGTCGTCGCGTGCGAGGTCTTCGATCCGCGGCTGGAAGAGCACCAGCTCGGCTTCGTCGATCGGCGGTTGCGCTGGGAGCGCGGCGCGCGGCGCGGACTTGGTGGGAGAGCGCTTGGCGCTCGGTATGGGTGTTGGTGCGGTCTCGACTTCGCGCTTGCGCGGGCTTTCGATCGCGCGTGCGTTCGCGGCGCTGCTCGCTTTGGCCTGGCGCACAGGCTCCGCTGGCGACGCCGCCGATGGCGCTCGGCTTGCGGCGGGCTGTGCACGAGCGCCGGTGGCGATGCGCTCGGCTCGTGACAGGAAGAGCTGCTCCACGAGCTCAGGATCTTCGTCGAGACGCGCGCGATGACGCTCTTCGATGCGTTTCAGCCAGTCGCGCTGGCGCGGCGACAGGTCCGCGGGACGTGTGTTGCGGACGTCGCACGCGAAACCTTTCTCCGCCTCGCTGAGCGCGGGATGGCCACGAATCTCGTCGAGTGTGAGCTGCCGAATGCTGGGGCGGAACTGGCGCGCCGCAGGCGGCAGGTGCTCGAAACGCTGGCGAAGCGCCTGGCGCGAGCCGTCGATCGCGGCCCGCGCCTCGGCATCCACGAGCACGGTGAGCCCGACCACTCGATCGAGGGCGAAGTCGCCGGCGGGTAAGAGCCAAGCCTCGATCTCGCGCGCGAACCGCGCTCCCGAGCCCTTCACGGCATCCTTGGTGCGGACCCAGGCACGCTCGTCGAACGCGCGGCCGAAGGCGAGCTTGAGCGCATCCTCGTGACGCGACACGTAGAGCGGATGGAAGCGGCGCTCGTCGCCGCGTACCATCACCTCCCATTCGCCGGGCGGTGGCTCGGCCGCCGGAGGTGCTGCGGTCTCGGGCATTCGCGCGCCGCGCGATCGGGGCGGGTTGCGGCGCAGGCTCACGCGGGGAACATAGCAAACGCTGTTCTTCGGGGGGCTGTTCCAGACCCCCGCCCTTCGCGACAAAGCCGCGAAGGGTCTCACCCCCAACTCGCTTCGCTTCGCTCTCGGCTCGCCTCTGGCTCGCGGAGCGATGGACGGCGCGCGTGGAGACCGCGGCGCTGATCGGCGGTCGTGACGGGCAATCGTGGTCTGTTCCAGACCCCCGCCCGC
>CAYUSL010000961.1:0-1646 GCA_964447125.1 uncultured bacterium
AGAGCCCGACGGTGACGCCGTAGACGCCGCCTTTCTGCGCCACGTCCTCGCCGAAGATCAGCATCTCCGGATGCTTTCGCATCAAGTCGTGAAGCCCTTCGCGGATCGCGAGACCCATGGGCTTCGCTCGGGTGGCGGTGTCGGGCGGAGGTGCGTAACCGGTGCGGCGCGCCTCGATGGTGACGAGGGTGGGACGCGAGGGTGCGAGTGAGCGCATCACCTCGTCGCGAGAGGTGAGCTTGGGTCGCGCGATGGCGCGCGCCGATGCTTCGCGGACACGGTGTTCGGCGGCCTCGATGCGTTCACGGAGCGTGGCGCTGGTGATCGCGCCGGCGTCGAGCAGGGATTGCGCGGTCTGCGCTACCGGATCACGTGCTTCTTGGGCTGCGATTTCCGCGCTGCTGCGGTACTCGGTGTCGAGATCCGATCCCGCGTGACCCCAGAGCCGCACGGTGGCGAGATGCAGGAACGCCGGCATGCGCCTCGCGCGCACGTGCTCGACAGCCGCCCTCGCGGTCGTGAACGCGGCGCCGACGTCGCAGCCGTCCGATTGGAAGTAGCGCACGCTCGGCATCGCCTTCATCCGAGCCTCGACCCAGCCGGGCGGTGTTCGCACCGAGATGCCGAGCCCGTTGTCTTCGCACACGAAGAGCACCGGCGCCGGCACGTGCTGGAAGGCCGTCCACGCTGCGGCGTTGAAGGCGCCTTGGGCCGTCGAGTGATTGAGGGAGGCGTCGCCGAACGAGCACACCACGATGGCGTCGGCGGGCGCCGAGGGCCGATCGAGCCGCCGCGTTTGCTCGAGCGCGACAGCGAGGCCGACCGCTTTCGGCAGGTGCGACGCGATCGTGGAGGTTTGTGGCGGGATGCCGAGAGGCACCGAGCCGAAAACCTTGTGGCGACCGCCGCTGATCGGATCGTCGCTGCTCGCTGCCAGCGACAAGAGCAGGTCGAAGACCGCGTCGATCTCCGGGCGCTGGCGTGCGCGTTCCACGAAGAACGCCGCGGAACGGTAGTGGAGCAGGGCGGGGTCGGTGGGAGAGGTGAGCCTGCCCAAGACCGCGTTGCCTTCGTGGCCGGCGGAGCAAATCGTGTAGAAGCCCTGCCCGCGGGCGCGCAGCTCGTGGGATTCGAGATCCACGAGCCGCGCCAGAAGCTGGGACTCGAAGAGCTCGAGGGCGAGTCCCGGATCGATCGTCAGTGGTGGTGTTGCGAGGCGTGCGCGCCCGGCCGCGATCTCGCGGAGTCGCGCCACCGATTGGCGAGCCCGCTCGAGCGACATCAGTGACGACGACGCCCGGGGGCGCCACGGAAAGTCGTGGCCCGTGTGATCGCCACATTCGGCCGCGGAGCGTTTGCCGTCGGCGCGTTCTCGCGGCGTGCGGTCGCACGTTCCGCGAGCGTAGCGAGTGCCTCGGGGGGCTGGAACAGCCCCGCTCGGGTTGCGCGGCAGCGGATTGGCGTAGTGGTGATCACGCTCGCCCTCCACCTTTCCGCGAGCCCGGGGCGAGCCGCGAGCGCAGCGAGTGCCTTGGGGGTGGGCCCCATCGCGGCTTCGCCGCGAAGGGCGGGGGGCTGGAACAGCCCCCCGCTGGAGTTTGGACAGTTTCGTCCGCCCCGTCGGCCGTCAGCGCACGCTGGACATT
>CAYUSL010000962.1:0-1639 GCA_964447125.1 uncultured bacterium
GTGAAGCTCGCGCGCGTGGAGTTGCTCGGCGGGACGCCGCACCACCGACGCCGGTGACGCAGTCGAAGCGGACGCGCTCGGCGCTCGCTTGCCGTTCAGGCCGTCGCGCTCTCCCGCGCTGGTGCGTTTCGTCATGATCGGCTCGCGGTCGGCGCTTGGATCACCACTCGGTGCGCTTGCGCCAGTCCGGATCGTAGCCCGTGCCCTCCGCGGCAAGGGTGCGCACGTCGTTCCAGCATTCGGCGAGCAGCACCGTGGGTACCTCGCCGAGCGGCACACCTCGCTCGCTCATCCAGTACCCACCCGCCGCGGGATCGCGCTCTTCCAGCCGCTCGAAGGTGAGCCGCGAGAGAGCCGCAGGGCGATTCGATTCCGGCACCGTGTTGCCGGTGAACCCTACCACCGCCTCGAGGCCGACGCCGGGGAATGGCTTGCGGTAGTCGTGGAACATGCCTCCGTCCTCGACCGATCCTCGCACGTATCCGAGCGCGGTGGCCCGCGCACGAAGCCGGAAGGTGTCGAGCACGTGGCCTTCGAAGTCGTCGATGGACGCGCTCGTGGTGCGCTCCGGTGACAGCACGAAGCTGGCTTCGCGGAGTTGCTCGAAGAGCGGATCCACGCGGTAGTCCGCGAGATGCCGTCGCCAGCCCGCGGCGATCTCGGAGCCCACCGTGCAGGTGTGCGCGATTCGCACCGTCGCGCCTTTGGGGAGTGTCGCGGGGTCGTCGTCGACGGTGGAGAGCGAACCGTCCTCGAGCGGCCGGAACGTCACGATCCGCTCGTCATCTCGGTCGACGCTCGCGGCCCACACCACGCGTTGCACCAGCCTGCCGACGATCGGGTGACGGTGCAGGCATTCGTCCCATTCCTCGGCCTTCCAGGACCGCTGGGTGCACATCGCCTCGTAAAGACGTGTGCGCTGCATGGCGACGGCGGCTTGAAGCTCCTTGCGCGCGTTGGAAAAGGCCTTCTTGGCGGCCTTCACCTCGTCTGGATCGTCACTCGCACGCGCTGCCGGGAGCGATTTGAGCGCCCGGCCATCGTCGCTCTGAAGCACCAGCGCCAGCTTCGCGTCGAGGTGTGCTCGGATCGTGCGGGTACCGTAGTCGAGCGCCAGCACGCCGTGCTCGTCGAGGCCGGCGGTGGGGATCGTGTGGTCGACCAGCTCGTCGCGAGTCCAGCCCGCGCGCTCGGCGATGTCGTCCAGCAGCGTGGCGGCTTCCTGCTGGATGCTCCGGGTGCGGAAGCGCGCGGCGATGCTCCACAACGTCTGCACGGCGAGCGGGCTCTCGATCCACGCGAGCGCTCGCAGCAGCGCCTTGCATTGCGCGACGCGATAGCCGTACCACTCGCGCACGTAGCGTTCGATCGCCCGCACCGAATCCGGCCCGCCGCACGCACCCACCACCGCCAAGACACCCTTGTCGTCGATGGCGGATCCGTCGACTTTCCTGAGCAGGCCGGCGAGCAGCTCCTCGACGATCTTTTCGAGCGGCACGTTGGTGCGCCAGCGCGCGATCTGCTGAGCGTCCGCGTGGGCGATCGGTAATGCCTCCTCGCGCGAGGCGTAGGTGGGCCGCGTGTCCTTGGCGATCCACGCGGCGAGCAACGCGCTGCCAAACCGCTCACGCTCGTCACG
>CAYUSL010000963.1:0-1636 GCA_964447125.1 uncultured bacterium
ATCGCGATGCCGAGCGGCCGGAACTGGACCGTGCGGCGCACCAATCACCAGCACCGGAAGATTCTCCCCGAGGACGTGGCGCGCTTCGAGGTGCTGGACGAGGACGGCGCTCGGCTTCGCGCCATCGAGCTCGGCGGTAACGAGATCCGCAAGCCGGGGCTCTGGAAGGACATCACCAACAAAGCGCTGAAGGGCCTGCCCGGTCTTCAGAAAGAGGGCACCGACGGCATCGTCACGTCGGCGGTTTTCATTCTCTACCCCGCGTATCCGCTGACGCGCACGCTCTGTCTCGAATTCTTCGGGCCGAGCTTCGACGAGGCGAGCGAGATCATCGTGGAGATCTCGCGGGCGATGCCGAACCGCGGCGGAGAGGCGCTGCTCGCTCTCGAGCATTTCGACGAAGAGTACGTGCGAGCCATCGGCTACCAGACCAAGGCCGCGCGCGCCGAAACGCCGCGCGCCGTGCTGGTGATCGACGTGGTCGGCCACACCGAAGCGCAAGTCGAGCGGGGCGTGACGACGATCCGCGGGCTCTTGGCGCGTCACTCGAACACCGAGCTCTCGATCGCCACCGACGCCGCGGAGGCGCAGCGATTCTGGGCCGATCGCAAGCGATTGGGCGCCATCGCCAAGCGCACCAACGCGTTCAAGATCAACGAGGACGTGGTGCTGCCGCTGCATGCGCTGGGCGAGTTCGCGCGCTTCATCGAGAGCTGCAACGTCGAGGAAGAGCGCTACAGCGAAGACCGCCTGGTGGCGCGCTACGCGGAGCTCCTCTCGCGCCCGGAGACTGCGGCCGGTTCGCCGGGGCTCGATCGTAAGGTCGCGGCGGCCCTCTCGCTCTGCGAGCGCGCGCGCGCAGACCTGTCGAGCGCCGACGAGACGACGGTGCGCGGCGGTGACGTGGTGCGCCGCTTGCGCCATCAGCTCGCCGAGCTGGTGCGCGGACACCCCGCCGTGATCGAGAAGCTCGAGACGACCACCGCGGAGGTGCGAGCGCGGCGCATCGTGCTCGCGACCCACATGCACGCCGGCGACGGCAACGTGCACGTGAACATTCCCGTACTCTCCAACGATCGGCCCATGCTCGACCGCGCCGACCACGTCGTGGACAAGGTGTTTCGCCGCGTCGAGGAGCTGGGCGGGGTGGTGTCGGGCGAGCACGGCATCGGCATCACCAAGCTCCGCTACTGGGACTCGGCGCGGCGCGCCGAGCTGAACGCGCATCGTGCGGCGGTCGACCCGGGCGGGCTCATGAACCCGGGCAAGCTCGCCGATCTCGAAGTCCTCGATCAGGTGTTCACACCGTCCTTCAACCTCCTCGAGCTGGAGGCGCGCATTCTTCAGGCGGGGCGGCTGGAAGCGCTCGCGAAGGAGATCGCGACGTGCGTGCGCTGCGGCAAATGCAAGGCCGATTGCTGCGTCTTCCATCCCGGTCGCGGAATGTTCTTCCACCCGCGCAACAAGAATCTCGCCATCGGCTCGCTCATCGAAGCGCTGCTCTACGACGCCCAACGGCGGCGCTCGGGTGCGTTCGATCTGCTCAGTTACCTGGAAGAGGTCGCCGATCACTGCACCATCTGCCACAAATGCTTGAAGCCGTGCCCCGTCGACATCGACACCGGCGAGGTGTCGG
>CAYUSL010000964.1:0-1635 GCA_964447125.1 uncultured bacterium
TCGAGTCCGTCGATGCTTCCTCGGGGGGCTTTTCAAGCCCCCCGCCCCGCAAAAAAAACGCGGTTTTTGCGAGGCCCCACCCCCAAGTCGACTCGCTACGCTCGTCGGCGCGCCGCTGGCGCGCGCCGTTATCAGCAGCTCGCGGACACCCACGCCGCCTCGGGTCCGCGCTTTCGGGGCGGTCGCCGCGTGCGCTACTGTCGCCCGCGACAGAGGGCGGCGGGGACACGAATGCGGCGCATGCGATGGGCGTTCGCGCTGGCGACGATCGGGTGGGTCGGCGCGACGGATTGCGGCGGCGATGCAGTTCACGGCGCGCACGGCGCGTTTCGCATCACCGGCTTGATCGAAGGCTTCTACGGGCCTCCGTATGCGCCCGAGGACCGCCTCGCGCTCATCCGAGTGCTCGCCGAGAGCGGGCTCGACCACTACGTCTACGCGCCCAAGACCGACCCCTACCACCGTTCACGCTGGCGTGAGCCCTATCCTGCCGATCAGCTCGCCGCCCTCGGCGAACTGGCACACGCCGGCGCGCGCGTCGGCGTGACGCTGACCTTCGCGATCTCTCCCAGCGACATCGTGTTCTCCGAGCCGGCTGACGTCGCTGCCCTGCTCGCCAAGCTCGACGCGGTGCGGGACGAGGGTGTGCGCTCTTTCACGGTGTCGTTCGACGACACGCTGCCCTGGTTCGCCGATTCGCGCGACTTCGCGCGCTTCGGGCTGGATCTCGCTGCGGCCCACGCCGAGCTGGTGAACGGCGTGCTCGCGCACCTGCGTGAGCGCGATCTCGACACCGAGCTCTTCTTCACGCCGATGGACTACGACGGAACGATTCAGCCCTACAGCTTCCGCCTCGGCGAGCGGCTCGATCCCAGCATCCCGGTGTTCTGGACCGGCCCGAGCGTGTACTCGCCGCGGGTGGAGGCGGGCTACATGGCCGAGGTCGCCGCGGCGCTGCGCCGTCCGCCGCTACTCTGGGACAACTTCCCGGTCAACGACGGGCTCTACGCGTTCGAGCTTCACCTGGGCGAATACGTCGGTCGCGATCCCGCTCTCGAAGGCGTGCTCGACGGCATCATCCTCAACACGATGATCGAACCGCGCGCCTCGCAAGTCGCGCTGCGCCAGCTCGGCAGCTTCGTCGCGGAACCCGCTGGCTACGACGCGGCGCGCGCGTGGCGGGCGGCGCTCGCGGCCACGGCGCCGCGCTCGCCAGCGTTCGCGCTATTCGCAGAGCAGAGCCGCGCGAGCCCGCTGAGCCGCGTCGACGCGGTGGAGGTCGAGCAGGCCGTGGATGCTTTCTACGACGCGTTCGATGGCGACGACGACGCTTTCGAGACCGCGGCGCGCGAGCTGGGCGCACTCTTCGATTCGTTCGCCAGCATCCGCGCGAATCTCGCTCAGGAAGTCCGCGATGCGGGTCTGCTCGCCGAAATCGATCCCTGGATCATCCGGCTGGAATCGCTGGGGGCCCTCGGACGGTCCGGACTGGACCAGATCGTCGCCGGTCGCGCCGCGCGTCCAGATCGGGCCGCCGCGTTCGCGATCAAAGCACTCGCCGTCCAGAGCGAGCTCGATCCCCACCGCATGTGCGGCGACGCCGTCGCCCGCTTCCTCAGCGAAGGCGCCGACCGC
>CAYUSL010000965.1:0-1631 GCA_964447125.1 uncultured bacterium
CGCTGGCGGCACACGCGCTCGACACGCCGCGGATGCGCGAGCGGTGGCGCTGGGCCGTCACGCTGGCGGTGATCGTGGATCTGCTCGTGTACGCGAGCCCCACCTGGTTGACACGTATCGGAGGCGACGGCACCGCGGATTCGCATCGGTCGTCTGCAGCGCTTTCGTTGCCGATTCCGCAGACGGGACTCCCCCATCGAGCGCTGCCGCTCGCGGTGAAATCGCCCGAGGGAAACGTGTGGCCCTGGCGCAACGACTCGCTGCGGACCGGTGCCGTCGAAGACGTACGGGCGTCGGCGCACCTGGGCTCGCCGCGGTTGCGCTGGTGGCTTCGCGAGCTCGGGCCGTGGCCGGTCGATTGGGACAGCTACTCGGACGACCGAGCGCGCGCTCCCGACAGGATCGATCTCGGCACCGTGAGCGCAGCGACTCGCGTGCTCGATCTGCTCGGCGTGGATGTGTTGCTCACCGACGTACGCGTCGAGGGTGATGCGTTCGCGTGCTCGCCTGGCGTGGACGCGCTCGCGATCTGCGAGCGCCGCGAGCCGCTCTCGCGCTATCGCCTCGTGTCCCGAGCCATCGTGATCGCCGACGAAAGCGCAGCGCGCACACGATTGCTCGCCGCTGACTTCGACCCGCGAGCCGAGGCGGTGCTGTCGAGCGCCGCGCCGGCCACCTCGTCCGCGCCGAGCGCGAGCCCAACGCCGTTCGCCGAATCACCGGCGACGAGCCGCGTCACCGTCGTGCGCTACCGACCGGGCGACATCGCCCTCGACATCGAGGCCCGCACCGGCGAGATGCTCGTCGTCGGCGAGACCTTCTTCCCCGGCTGGAGCGCGTCGATCGACGGCGTCACGGCGCCGCTGGTCCGCGCCAATGATCTGCACATGGCGCTGGCCCCGCCCGCAGGCCGCCACCGCGTCGAGCTTCGTTATCGACCGCCGCACCTCGCTGCCGGCTTCGCCGTCGCGGCGACCGCCTTCGCCCTCGCGCTGGCGCTCCTCGGGATTCCCGCGCTCGCGCGGAAACGGCGCGCCGTGACCGAATCGTGACCGAGCGCTGAGCGAGTCTTCACCGCTACCAGCCAGCGGCCATCCATGCTCCCAACCGCCACGGCACGCGCCGCGCCGTGTGCGCACCAGGAGCGAACATGACTCCGTCGCGAAACGATCGACGTCGCCGCCTGGTGTTGCTCGGCGTCGCTTGCCTGATCTCGGCCTGCGCCAACACCGTCGATCCGCTCGGCGAGCGAGTCGACGAGCTGAGCCGCAAGTCGGCGGCCATGGCACGCCAAGCGAACCGCGCCGCCCAGGATGCAGCTCGCGCCGCCGCCGCGGCCGATCGCGCGGCCACCGACGCTCAGGCCGCCACCGCGGAAGCGAGCGAGGCGGCGGCAAACGCCTCGCCTGCGAGCGGCAGCGCTCTTCTCGGGACGCTCGACCGCCGCGCAGCGCGAGGCGCCGAAGCCCGCGCCGACGGCGAACGCGCCCGCAGAGCCGTGAGCCGCGAGCCACCGGCGCGGGCGCCGCTCGCGCTCGGGAACGTGCGCGTGGTGGACGACGAGCGCTATCCCGACATGACCTTCCACCACTACGGCGTGAACCCCACCATCGACACCGCGGAGCAGCGCG
>CAYUSL010000966.1:0-1628 GCA_964447125.1 uncultured bacterium
TCGATCGCCGTGCTCATGCTCGTGCTCGCATTCTCGCTGATGCTCGTGATCAACGTGCTGCAGGCGCGATTGCAGGGGCGCCACCTGGCCAAGTGAAGACGGGCGCCCCCACCGCTCCCGACAGCACGCGCTGAGGAGACCACGACGCCATGCACGCTCTTCCTTCCCCCGTCAGCTCACCGGGCGCAGCCCATCGGCGCGAAGCGATCGGCGAGCCGCCGCTGGTGCGGCTCGCGCTGGTGGTCGCGGCGCTGGCGTTTCTGGGACTTTTCCTGGTCATGCCGCTCGCGGCGGTGTTCGCCGAGGCGCTCTCCAAGGGCTTCGCAGCCTATTTCGGCGCCATGGCTCATCGCGATGCGTTCGCGGCCATCAAGCTCACGCTGCTGACCGCGGCGATCGCCGTACCGACCAATCTGGTGTTCGGCATCGCCGCGGCGTGGGCGATCGCGAAGTTCGACTTCCGCGGCAAGAACCTGCTCATCACGCTCATCGATCTGCCGTTCTCGGTGTCGCCAGTGATTTCGGGCTTGATCTTCGTGCTGCTGTTCGGGCTCCAAGGCTGGCTCGGTCCGTGGCTCGACGATCACGACGTGCGAATCATCTTCGCGGTGCCGGGAATCGTGACCGCCACCGTGTTCATCACCTTCCCGTTCGTGGCGCGCGAGCTGATCCCGCTCATGCAGGCACAGGGAACGGAAGAGGAAGAGGCCGCGGTGGTGCTGGGCGCGAGCTTCTGGCGCACGCTCTGGAACGTGACGCTGCCCAACGCGAAGTGGGGGCTCGTCTACGGCGTGATCCTCTGCAACGCCCGCGCGATGGGGGAGTTTGGCGCGGTGTCGGTGGTATCCGGCCACATCCGTGGCCAGACCAACACCATGCCGTTGCACGTCGAGATTCTCTACAACGAATACGACTTCGTGGGGGCGTTCGCGATCGCGTCGCTGCTCGCGTTGCTGGCGTTGGTGACGCTCGCGGCGAAGTCGTTCGTGGAGTGGCGAGCCCGCGCGGTGGTGCGCGAAGCGCTGGCCGAGGCCGAAGCGTGAGCGGCGTGGGTTCGCGCAACGAACGGCCCGTAGCGGTCCACGAGGGGGCTCGCCGAGCGGTCGGTCGCGGCGCGACCGCACGAGCGCAGCGAAGTGACTTGGGGGTGGGGCCCCGCCGAGACCGCGCTCTTGGCGGGGCGGGGGGCTGGAACAGACCCCCGAAGGAGACAAGGTGAGCATCGAGGTCCGAGGCATTCACAAGCGCTTCGGCAAGTTTCATGCGCTCGACGACGTGAACTTGCACGTCGACACCGGTGAGCTGGTGGCGCTCCTGGGTCCGTCCGGCTCGGGCAAGACCACGCTGCTGCGCATCATCGCCGGCCTCGAAGTCGCCGACGCTGGCTCGGTGCTCTTTCACGGCGAGGATGCGACCGACAGGCACGTTCGCGAGCGGCAGGTGGGATTCGTCTTCCAGCACTACGCGCTCTTCCGGCACATGACGGTGTTCGAGAACGTCGCGTTCGGGTTGCGCGTCCGAAGAGGAAAGGCCCGTCCCCTGGAGGGTTACATCCGGGCGCGCGTCCAAGAGCTGCTCGATCTGGTTCAGTTGGGCTGGCTCGCCGATCGCTATCCGTCGCAGCTCTC
>CAYUSL010000967.1:0-1626 GCA_964447125.1 uncultured bacterium
CGCCGAGCACGAACGCGTAGCGATACGTGAAGCTCGCGAGCATCACCAGCACCGCGGGGGTGCGCAATTGCTCGAGCCCCACCACCAGCTTCTCGAAGGGCGTAGTCCAGGTGAGCAAGGTGAGCGCCAGCACGCCGAAGAGGGCCTTCCACACCACGTTCCAGAACACCAAGACTCCGCTCGTGGATACGCGCACGAAGCCGATGCCGAAGCCGTCGTCCACCGTGACGCCGTGAGCCGGCAGAAAGGGCAGGAAGATCGCGATCAGTGCCACGAACGGCACCACGGTGACGACTCGTGTGAGCACCACGTGCGGCGACACGCGCGACCAGATCAGCAGCAATCCGAGCATCGAGAAGTAACACGCCGTGGTCACGAACGCCGCAGGTGGGGTGCTCACGGCGATCACCACCAGCGCGATCACGGTCACGAGCTTCACGCGTGGATCCACCCGCCCCGCCCAGCCTGGGAGCGCGCCCGCGGGATGCGCGTGGGGCTGGGGATGGGCGTGATCGTGAAGGTGGATGCCGCTCACGGCTTGGTCTCGGCCTCGTCGCGGCGTTTGGCGCGCAGCATCATCTTTGCGATGGCGTAGCTGCCGCCGAGCATCATGACGAGACCGGCGACGCCGGCGATCGCGATCGATCGCCACTCGTCCTCGACGCCGGGGATCTTGTAGTCGGCGAACGGTGCCCGCTCGGCGAGCGGCGAGCCGGTGGCGTCGACGGGGACTTGGTTGTCCTCGAGCACCCGTTCGAGTCCGTCAGGCGCGCGCGATGCGAATGGAGCCACGAAAACGACGGCCAGCACCGTGGCAACGAGCGCGACGAGGACGAAAATCTTGGTCTGTCGATCCATCGCCGCTTCCTCCGTCACGCTGCCGCGAAGCCGAGCCCCGTGGCGTCCGTGCGCGGCCGCCACGACTGCACCAGATCGGGCCGCACGGCCAGCACCAGCGACACGACGGCGCTGGTGATCAGTGCCTCGCCGATGCCGATCAGCACGTGGACGCTGATCATCGCGGGCAGCGCGATCGCGAGCGGCAGCTTTCCCGAGAGGCCGAGCTCCACGGCACATGCGGCAGCTCCCGCCACCACCGCGAACCACGACGCCACCGCCACCGCCGCGAGGAACGCCGGCCGGCGCCTGGGCAACACCGCCACCAACGCGCGAAACACCGCGTAACCGCCTACGCCTCCCACGATCCCCATGTTGAAGACGTTGGTGCCGAGCGCCGTGATGCCGCCGTCACCGAAGCCCAGGCATTGGACGAGCAACACCAGAAACAGGATCAGGCACGCATTGGCGGGACCGAGCAGCACCGCGGCGAGAGTCGCGCCCAGGAAATGCCCGCTCGTGCCCCCGGCAATGGGGAAGTTGAGCATCTGGGCCGCGAACACGAACGCCGACGTGACGCCGAGCAGCGGCACTTGCCGCTCTTCGAGCGTCTTGCGCGAACGCGCCACCGACCACGCCACCGTGGCGGCCGAGAAGACGTACGTGGCCGCGTTGATCGGGCCGCTCACCAGGCCGTCGGGAATGTGCACGAGGAGTCTCGATCGATGGCAGGCACACGAGTGTAGCGTTCGTATTACGGACGAACCAGAGCATCGGATGATTCGACGG
>CAYUSL010000968.1:0-1625 GCA_964447125.1 uncultured bacterium
GTCGAGCTCATCGAGAGGGCGGCGTGGAGCACGCCCTTTTGCTGGCGCAGGAGGTCGGCGAGGCGGCGGATCTCGTCGGCTCGCCCGCGCATCAAGATCGTCTCCGCGCACAGGTCCTCGTCGAGGTGTACGTGGGTGACCGCGAGCACCTTGGTGTGGTGATGGTGCTGGAGCTCGACGAGCTTCTGGGTGAGCTTCCGCTTGTGGTGGTTGTAGACCATCGTCACCGTGCCCACGGCATCACGATTGCCCTCCCACGACTCCTGCACGAGCCGCTCGCGGATCATGTCGCGGATGTACTCCGAGCGATTCGTGTAACGACTCTTCTGGATGAGCCTCTCCAGGCGCTCGAGGAGGCTGTCCTCGAGCGACATGCTCACGCGAACCAGCTTCGACATGCTTCCCCTCCCGAGATACGGCCTCAGCGTCCCGCGTTGCAGCCATCTACCCGCGGTCTACCGGATGCCGCAAGCGCGGCGCCGGTGGTCGCGGCAACCGCCGGATTCGCTTCCAGCGCGCCCCAGCCGATGCTCGTGAGGACGGTGCCATCGGGCGCCACTGCCAGCGCCTCGAAGCCAGGGTGGGCGTCCACCCAGGCGATCGCTCGCTCCGCGCCCATCACGAAGAGCCCGGTGGCGAGGGCGTCGGCGCGGGTGCCGTCGCGTGCCGCCACCAGCGTCACGGCGCGCGCGCCGCGCGCCGGGCGGCCGGTGCGCGGATCGAGCAGGTGGTGATAGCGGACGCCGTCGCGCTCGAAGTAACGCTCATAGTCACCGCTGGTGTGCACCGACGCGTTGCAGACCGCGATGGTCGCGAGCGCAGCATCGGACCGGCGCGGGTCGCGAATCGCGATGCGTGACGGCGCGCCGGCGGAGCTCGGCGCGCGGAACACCGCCAGATCACCACCCGCGTTGACCAACGCTTCGGCGACGCCGGCGCTCGCGAGCACGTCCACGGCGCGATCGACGGCATAGCCCTTGGCGACGCCGCCCAAACCGATCTGGGTGGCGGGATCGGTGAGGCTCGCCGTGCCGGCGGCGCGGTCGAGCACGATCTTCCGAAAGCCCACGTGTGGCAGCGCGGTGCGGATCTCGTCGTCGCTGGCGATGCGTTCGTTTTCCGCGGAAAACGACCAGAAGCGCCCCACGGTCCGGTAGGTGACGTCGAAGGCGCCGTCGGTCTCGCGGCTCACGGCGTTGGCCCGCTCCAGCACCTCGATCACTTCGGTCGGTACCGCGAGCGGTGCCCCGCCCGCGTGCTCGTTGAGGCCCCAGACCACGCCGCCTGGCCGCCAGTCGGTGAACACGCTCTCGATCCGGGCGATCTCGTCGAAGGCGCGCTCGCTCGCCGCGATCAATTCGTCGCGCGCGAGCCCGGAGAGGGTGATCTCGATCTCGGTGCCCATCAGGTAGCGTGCACGCGACAAGGTCGTGCGCGGCGCATCCTCGGGTGCGGGACGGGGCGCGGTGGTCGCGACACCGTGTGCGACGCAGCCACCCGCGAGACCGAGCGCCAAACCCAGTGTCGCGGTGCACGTCAGCAGCGCGCCGAGGGTCCGCCGAACCGGGTCGTGGGTCAGTTTCGTGCCGAGCCCTTTCCAGGCGTGAGGGGCTGGGGGCACGTCG
>CAYUSL010000969.1:0-1621 GCA_964447125.1 uncultured bacterium
CGAAGGCCGAGTCCACCATGTGCGAGCTCTTGATGTGGATGCGCTGGATCTGGCTGATGATCTCGGGCGGCAGGAGCCCCTGGGTGCCGGTGGCAGACATGGCGGCGTCGGCTCAGGTTCGGGGCGGCGGGGTTCGTGCGGTGGGGAAGGTTTCGTCGAACGACGGCGGCGTACGCCTCAAGGGACCTCGAGGCTGTCGAAGATCTTGAGCACCACGTCGTCGGTGGTGAGCCCCTCGGCCTCCGCCTCGTAGGACAGGATGATGCGGTGGCGCAGCACGTCCAGCCCGATCGATTTGACGTCGAAGGGCGTGACGTAGGCGCGGCCGCGCAAGAGTGCGTAGGCGCGCGCCGCCGCGGTCAGCGAGAGGCTCGCCCGGGGGGACGCGCCGAACTGGATGAACGGAGCCACCGCGAGGTTGAAGCGCTTCGGATCGCGGGTGGCGAACACCACCCGCACGATGTAGTCACCGACCTTTTCGTCCACGTAGACCTGGTCGACGAGCTTGCGCAGCGCGATCACCTGCTGCGGCGTGACCACGGCGTTCACCGGATCGGGGACGTGGCCGCTCATGCGCTTCACGATCTCCTTTTCCTCTTCGAGGGTCGGGTAGGAGATCCGGACCTTGAGCATGAAACGGTCGACCTGCGCTTCCGGCAGCGGGTAGGTGCCTTCCTGTTCGATGGGGTTCTGGGTGGCGAGCACCAGGAACGGCGGGTCGAGCTCGAACGTCGTGTCGGCGATGGTGACCTGGCGCTCCTGCATTGCTTCGAGGAGCGCGCTCTGCACCTTGGCGGGGGCACGGTTGATCTCGTCCGCCAGGATGATGTTGTGGAAGATCGGTCCCTTCTTGATGGTGAACTCGCCGGTCTTGGGCTGGTAGATCTGGGTTCCGACGATGTCGGCGGGCAACAAGTCCGGCGTGAACTGGATGCGCTGGAAGCTGGCTTGCAGCGTCTTCGCGAGGGCCTTCACCGCAGTGGTCTTGGCGAGGCCGGGCAGGCCCTCCATCAGCACGTGACCGTCGGCCAAGAGACCGATGAGCAAGCGCTCGACCATCAACTCCTGGCCGACGATCATCTTGCGCACTTCGCTCAGGATGCGCTCGATGATGGGCCGGCGTGCCGAGATCTCGCTCTGCAGTTCTTCGGGCGTGCTCATGCGCTGGGTCCCTTCCCGTGGATCGTCTTTCGATCGGTCGGTGGTTCGCTGGTGGAAGCGCGCGGACGGGCGATTGGGTTCAGCGACCGCTCACGCCGGATGTGCAGCCGGGCCCGACTGCGGCGGCTCGGGTGACCCCGCGTCGCCAGAACCGGCTTCGTGGGAGGCGCCTTCGCGAGCGCCCAGCAGACGCAACCGCACGAACGTGGACACCAGCGTGACCACGATCGCGAGCGCCGCGGAACCGAGCAACATGAGCGTCAGGTCGACGCCCAGCGAGCTCGAGTTGGGGTTGTAGCCGGGTCGGATGGCGAGGATGCGCCCGCGGCGGGCGAATCGGCCTCGGGAGCGCGCTTCCGTCATCGTGTCCAGGATACCGGTTCGGCGCGGGGGCGACGCATCCGAAGTTCGACGAGCGTACCTCTGGTGCGCCGGAACGTGCAATCGTTTCCCCTACCTG
>CAYUSL010000970.1:0-1617 GCA_964447125.1 uncultured bacterium
GGTTCCCCTCGAGCTGTGGGGGGGCCGCGCTGTTGCTTGGGTGGGGCGGCCTTTGGTATCCACGTCGCGGCGCGCCGTGTGGGGCGCGCCTCACGGCGCGCCTGCCGCCGTCGTCGTCGCTACGAACGTACCTGCTGCGATCACGCAGGGCGCACGGAGGCACGTGTCCGACGCGGCGCCCGTGAACGGCTTCCGCCGTCGGAAACACGTCGGGTGCGGGAGCGCGGCCGCGCGGCCGACTTGCGTCGACCGTCGGCACGCTCGTTCGCGAGCTCCCGACCGCGGCGACGTCGATTCCCGAGCAAGCCGTGATCGGAAGCGAACTTCTCGATCCGCAACCCGACCAGATCGGGATGTTCGAGCTGCGCCACGTGGGTTCCATTGGGGATCACGAGAATCTCGGCGCCGGGGATCTGCCGGTGCATCTCCCAGGCAACCGATGGCGGCGTGAAGGGATCCTTGGCGCCGGCCACGATCAGTGTCGGCACGCTCACGTGCGGCAACACGTCCTCGGCGCTGTGTTCGCCCATGCGGCGCACCACGGTGAGCAGAAACTCGGTGTCCATCGAAAACACGTGCTCGAAATACGCCTCCATCGCGCTCCAGGGGGCGAGATACCAGTGCACCGCGCCGGTGCGTGCCACCGCCTGGGGGATGGGGGTGCGTTTCACGACGTCGGAGATCTGGCGGACGAGCTGGTGATGTCGACGCACCTCGCGCAGCATCGGATCGTAGAAACGATCCAGGAAGTCCTTGCCGTAGAACGTGCGGAAGGGACGGCCGTAGGTTCCACAGATGGGCACCAAGCCGCGAACGCGCTGCGGAAACTGCCGGTAGGCCTCCAGGATCACCTGGCAGCCCATGCTGTGACCGATCAGCACGGCGTCGCTGACGCCGGTGGCGTCGAGCACGCAGCCGAGATCGCGCGCGTGGTGCTCGATGGTGCACGCTTCGATGTCGCGTGGCACGCAGGAACGGCCGTGGCCTCGATAATCCCAGGCGATCACGCGCCCGAGCGTCGCCAGGTGCCGTATCAGAAACTGCCAGTAGGGGCCGATCGTGCAGACAACGCCGTTGCAGAGGACGATGGGTGCGCCGCTACCGTACTCCTCGACGTGGAGCTCGGTTCCATCGTGTCCGTGGCAGCGGCGAATGCGTGTGGGCTCCATCGATCGCGTCCTCACGATACCGGGGGACGGTCGATGGTATCGCTCACGCTCGTGGACACACAACCAGCCCGTTCGGCCGATCGACGAGCCCGTTCGTACCGCAGCGGCCGGTGGTATCGGGTACGGACACGCGCGCCGCGCCGCAATGCGAATTGCCGGGTCACACCGGTGGGCGCCACGCGCGAGAACGCGCTGCGGCGGTCACTTCTTGCGATGGCGCATGCGGGCAAGCAGCTTCTTGTACTTGTGCTTCCGCATCTTCTTGCGTCGCTTCTTGACTACGCTACCCAAGGAACCCTCCGGGCCGGGCCATGAAGTGGCGCAAGCGATCCGCGAGGATCGAACGCCCAAGCCTCGGCAAAGCGCGCAAACCTAGCATGGGCCCCCGGACGTGAGAAGGCCCGAGCGCGTTCGCGCCCAGGCGTTGCCCGTCTCGATCCGGGGGCGA
>CAYUSL010000971.1:0-1614 GCA_964447125.1 uncultured bacterium
GGCGCCGGAGGCGCCCGCTGCGCCCGCGCAATGAGCGGGCGGCGCGAGATCCCGCGGGAAGAGCTCGACCCTCTCGGTCAATCGCCCATCCACTTCGACGCCCTCGTTCAGGAAGATCTGGACGAGGGCGTTTTCGTGTTCCGGAAGCGGATCACGCTCGACGACCCGGGCGTGGCGGATCAGCGCACCACGCCGCGCTGGCCGCACCACCTGCCGGGCGAGCTGGTGATCGGCTTCACGGGGCAGGCGGGCACCATCGCGCTTCACCGCAAGGGGCTGATCGAGGTGGGCTGGCGCGGTCACGGCGTGCGCATCAACGACGCACGCTTCTCGGCCTCGGTGCTGATCGGCGAGACGGTCTACGTACAGGCTCGGCTCAAGCGGGCGCGCAAGCTCGGCGGGAGCATCCACGTGCGATTCGCTTTCCGCATGTGGAAGCACGGCGAGGATGGTGGCGAGATCGAGACCTACGCGAGCGAGCAGGACGCGATTTTCTTTCCAGGGGAATGAACGAGGTCCTCTGGTTGCCTGGCCGGCCACGACGCGATCGCATCGAACCACATTCGATTCCGGGGGATTCGTGAGCATCCGAGCATGGAAGGAGCGAGGCAGGACGCGCGTGGCTGCGGTGCTGGCGTCGGTTGGGCTTGGCGCGAGCTGCACGCCGATCTCGCCGCTCGCGGTCACGCCGCCCACGGCGCCCGAGCTCGTGGGCGTGCTGGCGCCGAACGAGGAGCTGGCGCGCGTCGAGAAGCTCGCGCTCGACGGCGCCAAGGGGCCGGAAGAGACGGCGTACGATGCCGAGGGCCGCGTCTACACCGGTACTCTCGACGGTCGCATCCTCAGGCTGACGCCACGGTCCGGGGGCGGTGCCGCCGTCGAGACGCTCGCCAATACCGGTGGCAGGCCGCTCGGTCTCATGCACGATGCCGCGGGTCGCTTGATCGTGTGCGACGCCGTGAAAGGCCTGCTCGCGATCGACGCCGCGGGCCAGATCCAGACGCTCACGGCGGAAGCGGACGGCGTCCCGTACAAGTTCACCGATGCGCTCGACATCGCTGCGGACGGCTCGATCTATTTCTCCGACGCCAGCTCCAAATGGGGCGTTCACGACTTCATGCTCGATTACCTCGAGGGGCGTCCGCTCGGGCGCCTCATTCGGTACTCGCCGCAAACGGGCAAGGCGGAGGTGCTCGCCAAGGATCTCTACTTCGCGAACGGTGTCGCGCTCTCCGCGCAAGGCGACTTCGTGCTCGTGAACGAGACCTGGGCGTACCGCGTGCGACGGTACTGGCTGAGCGGCCCCAAGGCCGGCACCATCGAGCCTTTCGTCGAGAACCTGCCTGGCTTTCCCGACGGCATCTCGCGCAGCCCACGCGGAACGTTCTGGGTGGCGCTCTTCACGGTGCGCGATCCGCTCGGCGATTGGTTGGCGCCACATCCCACGCTCAAGTGGATCGTCGCCAACCTGCCCAAGTTCCTGATGCCGGGGCCCAAGCCCTACGGCTTCACCGTCGAGATCGACGCCGACGGCAAGATCCTGCGCAGCCTGCACGATCCGTCGGGTGAGCACATCCAGCACGTGAGCAGCGTCCACGAGGACCACGGCGCGCT
>CAYUSL010000972.1:0-1614 GCA_964447125.1 uncultured bacterium
AGGTCAACCGACGGCAGCCGCCGGCTTGGCGAAGACGAACTCGTTGCAGGCATGCCCCGCACGAATAGCGTCGATGCGGCGCGCAACCAGGCCGCGCGCCGTCAGGAACTCGGCCACTTGGTCCGGTCGAGCGACCTCGAATGGATACCCGCCGATCCAGTCGAGCCAGTCGTGAACGAGCGACATACCCCGGTTGCGCACGTACGCGCGGTATCGGAGCCGTGGATCACGTCGGAGCAGCAACACGTCCTTGACGAGAGCAACCGTCGCGAAGAACGGAACGAACACGCCCACGACCACGGCCCAGGCGACCGGGCCGCGATTGGCGAACGCCTTCACACCCCGCCAGAGCCGCGAGACCCAGCCCTGATCGTTGTAGATCGCGACGATCAGCATGCCCGCGGGCGCCACGAGACGCGTCGCATGGTCGAGCGCGTCCCAGAGTTTCCCCGTGTGGTGAAGCACCCCCCAGGAATAGACGACGTCCCAGGTCCCGAGGCCACGCACGTAGGATTCGTCGAGAACGTCACCGCGCTCGACCGTCCACCGACCGTCGCTGGCGGTACGACTCGCGCGCAACTCGTGGGCGCAGGCGACGCTGTCGAGGTCGTAGTCGAAAGAATGAACCCGCTCGGCCCCCAAGCGCAGCGCAGCGAGCGAGAAGATGCCGCTGCCACAGCCCACGTCGAGGAAACGCCGGCCCGTGACGGCGCCGCTGCCGAGCAGCCGAACGATCGACTCTTCCGCTTGGCGCACTCGCTCGTCGTCGAGCAACGTGAGAAACGAGCGCCAGTTCTTGCCGAAACCGAAGCGCCGCTCGCCGCGGGCTGACACGAGCGATCTCGCTCGCGTGAGTCGCGTTCGTGGTGTGCACTCGTCGGCCGCGGTCATGATGGACACACTCCGCACCGAGATTTGCCCGCGTTCGCCGCGGCCGTCAATCGAGTCAACTCGCGTGCGCAGCACGCTCGACGATTGCAGAATCCGCGGGAGGATGCGCCTGGACACGAAGCGTCGGTGACGCTTGCCGTGCATTCGCCCGCGATGCCAGGGTGCGTGCGCTCGGAAGCGAATCCGACACGACATCACCCCGCTCGGCGCCGCTCCGATGCCCGTCCCACGCTTCGACGCACTTCGGCATCTCGGCATCGAGCCGGGCTGGCCGGGCCGAGTCGTCGTAGCAGCGGGGCCCGTCGTCGTGCTCTGCCTCGACGAGCGCGAGCCGCCGAGTCCCATCGTGGGAGCGGATCGCATCGAGCTCGTGTCTTGCCACCCCTGGTGGCAGCGCGATCCGCGCGTCGTTCGCGACGCGAGCTGGTTCGAGTTCGCGGGAGCTCGCGAGCTGGCTCCGACGAACAGCGGCCGCGCCCAAGCGGTGATCCATGGGCTCGAGTTGCTGTCCTGGGGCGCGGTGTGGCGCCTCGTGCGCACGGGTGTGAGGCGGTTTCACTTCACCTATGCCGCGGGCGCGTCGTTCTCGGCGCCCTCGCGGACCGCGCTGCTGCTCGGCCTCGCAGGATCGGTGCGCCGTGCGCTGCTCGTTGCACTGCGACCGCTCACGCAACGCGGCAGGCTTGGCGGTTGGGTGCTCGATGCGGGCGCGTCGTCGCGACG
>CAYUSL010000973.1:0-1606 GCA_964447125.1 uncultured bacterium
GAGCTGGCGGCGAGCCTTGCCCACCTCGAACGAGCGCAGCAAGAGCTGCTGCAAGCCCAGAAGTTGCAAGCAATCGGGCAGCTCGCCGGCGGCGTGGCCCACGAGTTCAACAACATCCTCACCGTCATCCTCGGCCATGCCGAGCTGGCGCAGAACCGGATCGCGCCCGATCGGCCGGAGGCGGCCGATCTGCAGCAAGTGATCGCTGCCGGCACGCGGGCAGCGTCCATCACCCAGCAATTGCTCGCATTCGGTCGCAAGCAGCGGCTGCGCCGAGAATCGATCGATCTGAATCAGCTCGCCTCGGTGATGGCGACCATGGTGGGACGATTGCTCGGCGAAGGCATCGAGCTCAGCTTGCACCTGCACGTCGGTCTCGAGCCAGCATTCGGCGATCGCGGTCAGCTCGAGCAAGCAGTGTTGAACCTGGTCGTCAACGCACGCGACGCGTTGCGACGGGGAGGCCACGTCCGCATCCACACGCGACCCGCGACCGCCGCGGACGTGGAGCTCTGCGGTGAGCCGTTCGAGCCGGTGGATCACGTGGTTCTGGCTGTGGCCGACGACGGTGTCGGCATGGATGCCGCCATTCGCGCCCGCATCTTCGAGCCGTTCTTCACCACCAAGGGCCTGGCCCGCGGCTCGGGGCTGGGGCTCGCGATGGTCTACGGGTTCCTGAAGCAGAGCAACGGCTTCATCGGCGTGGCCAGCGAGCCGGCACGAGGCAGTACCTTCACCTTGGTCTTGCCCACGGTCAACGCTCGTCCCGCCGCGGCGCAAGCTCGGTCACCGGACGTGCGCGCCGCGCCGGAGCCGAGCGCCACGATCCTGCTGGTGGAGGATGAGGATGCGATTCGCCGTCTGGCTGCGCGGCTGCTGGCGAGCGCAGGCTTTCGCGTGGTCGAAGCCTCGACGGGCGAGGCGGCGCTGGCGGCATTCGAGAACGCGGCGGGCTCGATCGACGTGCTGGTCGCGGACGTGGCGGTGCCGCGGATGAACGGCATCGACCTGGCGCGCGAGCTCCGCTGCCGTGCGGCGGCGCTGCCGGTGGTCTTGATCTCCGGCTTCGCGCCCGAGCACCTCGACAGCGTGCGCGGCTCGCTCGCGCCTTGTCGTGTGCTGCAGAAGCCGTATCAAGGTCAGGCGCTGGTCAGCGCGGTGCGTGAGCTGCTGGAAGCCGCACGAGCAGCGGTGCCAGCGCCCGCCGCCGCCTCCTGATCGCGTGGACGCGGGGGCAGCGTGAGGGCGACGGTCCCGCGGCGGGCGGGGGGATGGAACAGCCCCCCGAGAGGCGACGCTCACCCCATGGCGCCTTCGTAGAGGGTGACGACCTGGCCGGGATCCTTGACCGGGCGCGCGTTGAAGAGGCCGGTGATGTCCACGATCGCCAGGCTCGAGCAATCGGCGATCACGTCCGATGTCACTCCGACTTCGGTGAGCGTGGTGGGATGGGCGCAGCGCACGAGCAACGCCGATACCGCGTCTGCCGCCGCCTCGGCCTTCTCGCGCTCGCTCATGCCGTCGCGTGCAGCACCGAGCGCCTCGGCCACGCGCGCCATCTTGTCGACGCAGGCGCTCACGTTGAAGCGCATCACGTGCGGCAAGA
>CAYUSL010000974.1:0-1599 GCA_964447125.1 uncultured bacterium
GCGCCGACGCCGTCGTTCGATGCTACCGACCACCCGGCCGGCCACGCAACGCGGCGTGGCGAACTCCCACGGCACAGTCACGAGTCGATCTCGACGCCTGGATCGAGTATGACGCGCGCGAGCTCGAGCTCGTGCGACGGCGGAGACACCGATGCCTAGCTACTTCGTGAGCGGTGTGGATACGCGATCGCGGCGGGTGACGCGCGAGGTGGAGGCATCCGATACCGCCGCGGCAGTGGAGACGCTGACGCGAGAGGGTTTCACCGAGGTCCAGCTCGAATCCAGCGAAGTCGGCGCGGCCATTCAGGCGCTCTTCGACCCGAAGACACTCGCTTCCAACAAGAGCACGTTATCCGCAGACGCTCGTTGGAAGATCCAACGCGACGGTCGGCGTGGCGTGCTCGCGGTAGTCCGTCGCGCGCTCCTGCCGTACGTGATTCTCGCGCCAACTGCTGCGGTTGGAGTCTTGTGGCTTCGACACCGGCGGCTCGCCGTGGTCTGGGCGCAGGATTGGACTTTGCTAGCGACCGCCGCGGTACCACTCGTTCTCATGCTGAAAATCCTGTGGCGGGTTCAGCGCGCGCCGCAGCCCTATCACCGCCTGCTCACGGCGCTGGTCTGGCATCGCTGGCCCGAAGTGCTCGAGATCGTCGACCAATTCGAACGCGAGGGCGTCGGCCCGGCGCACACCAAGCTGCCGGCCATCGAGACCGCGGGGCGCCGCGCCCAAGCGCTCGCCGGGCTCGGCCGCGTGGCGGAAGCGGAAGCCGTGCTGCATCCGTTTGCGAACGACCCCGCGGTCCCCAAGTGGATGTACTGGACACGGGTGGGCTCGCTCTACAGTGCCGCGAACGACGACGAACGCGTGGTTGCGTGCGCTGAAAGCGCACTCGCCTGTAATCCGAAGAGCATCGAGCTGACCATCTCGTTGGCGCAGAACCTGCTCTTCGTCGGCCAGGAGCACGCCGAGCGCGCACGGGCGCTGATCGACTCGGTTCGTGCACAGGCGTCGGCGCGCGCTCGCCATGCGATCTCGATGGTCGATGGATTGGTGGCGCTCGCCGATGCCCGCTTCGACGCCGCGCTCGCGCACCTCGACACGGCTCGCGAGCAACTCGCGAGCGATCTGCCGCGCAGCCCGATAACCGACGCAGGTGTGCTGTTTCTTCATGCTCAATCCGCCCTGGCGCTGGCGGGATTGGGGCGCGCGGACGAGGCGAGTGCCCGGCTCGCCGTGGCGCGGCCGCTGCTGGAAGCACAGCAGGCAACCAAGCTCCTGGCGCGCATCGACTCCGCCATCGCCGCGTGCGCACACCCGGCCTCTGCCGCGAGCTGACCCAGCCGCGATCGACCTCGTGAAGACGTGGCGATACGCGCCCGCGAAGCTGCACGGGAACACGATCGCCGCGAGCAGGTCCGTCGAGGTCCGATTCGGGCCCGTTCCGCCGTGATCTCGCTCTGCCGCAGGCGCACACACGGTCAGTGCGTCGCAGGCATGCTCGACCCGCCATCACAGTCGAAGTGAACCACTGCCGAGAAGGTGGGCTGTTGCGTGCCTTCATTACCCTGGTAATCTACGCTCATGCGTCTCGCGCGATC
>CAYUSL010000975.1:0-1597 GCA_964447125.1 uncultured bacterium
CGATCCGGCGCTCGCCGAGCGCACCGTGATCGCGACCAAGTTCGTGCCGTTTCCGTGGCGGAGGCCGTTCGCGAAGAAGCTGCGCGCGTCGCTGGACGCGTCGCTGGAACGGCTGCGCATGCCGTTCGTGCACCTCTACCAGATCCACGGTCCGATCAGCTTCGCGCCCGCTTCGGCGCTCGCGGCGCCGCTCGCCGACGCCTACCGCGCCGGCCTCGTGAAGGCGGTGGGTGTCTCGAACTATTCGGAGCGCGAGATGCGCGCGATGCACCGGGAGCTCGCGAAGCGCGGTGTGCCGCTCGCGTCCAACCAGGTGGAGTTCTCGCTGCTCCGCCGCATGCCCGAGAGCGTGGGTCTGCTGCGGGCGTGCGCAGAGCTGGGCGTGATCCTGCTCGCGTACTCGCCGATCGGGCAGGGGCGGCTCACGGGGAAGTACTCGGCGGCGAACCCGCCGCCCGGGCGGCGAAACTTTTCCAACCACGAGCCGGCGGCCATCGAGCGGATCGTCGCCGAGCTGCGCTCGATCGGGGACAGGGCGGGCGGCAAGACGCCGGCGCAAGTCGCGCTCAATTGGCTGATGTGCAACGGCGCTGTGCCGATCCCCGGTGCGAAGAATCCTGTGCAAGCCGAGCAAAATGCGGGAGCGCTCGGCTGGCGCCTGAGCGAGGATCACGTCGCGGCGCTCGATCGGCTGGCGCTCTACGGCCAGCGCAGCCTCATGCACCGCATCTGGCAGCACGGGTGAGCGAGCCGGTCGTCGTCCGCGCTTTCGAACCCGCGGACACCGAGGGCGTGGTGGCGCTCTGGGAGCGCTGTGGGCTCACGCGACCGTGGAACGATCCGCGGAAGGACATCGCCCGCAAGCTCGCGACGCAGCGCGAGCTCTTTCTGGTCGCCACCTGCGGCGGCGAGCTGATTGCGACCGTGATGGCCGGCTACGAGGGGCATCGCGGCTGGATCAACTACCTCGCCGTCGATCCCGAGCGGCGCCGCAGCGGGCTCGGCCGTCAGATGATGAACGAAGCCGAGGCGCGTTTGCGTGCCCTCGGTTGTCCCAAGATCAACCTGCAAGTGCGTGCCGACAACCGCGACGCGATCGCCTTCTACCAGCGCCTCGGCTTCGCAGTGGACGACACCGTTTCCCTCGGCAAGCGGCTCGAGCGCGACTGAACGGGGCGGCGCCGGGCACCGCACTACCGAGAAGAGCGAGAATCACCGCAGCCCGTGCGCCGCTGCGCCCCCTTCACCGCTCCGGAATCGGGAAGCACTCTGCCCGAGACCCCGAGACAGAGTGCCACCCACCCGCCCCCGAGACAGAGTGCCCAGAGACACGGTGCCACCCACCCTGTTGATCGCGGGTGTTGCACGGGCGCCCCGCGCCCTCGATCGATTGTGCGGACGTCGTCGGTGAGCGTGTTTTCGAGGGGTTTGCGGGCAAGCGAGGCTACGAGAGCGATGGCGGCGAGCATCTCTGCTCACGGGATGCACACCGCTCCCGTCCACGACCGAGTGATCGTGTTCGAATTCGTCGCTGTCGCGAACGTCGCTACGTCTGCAACGGCACGATCAAGGGTCGCCAGGGCGGAAAGGTGAACGC
>CAYUSL010000976.1:0-1597 GCA_964447125.1 uncultured bacterium
AGGTGCTGGTCACGCTGCGCAAGGCGGGGCTCATCCGTAGCGCCCGCGGACCGTCCGGCGGCTATGTCGTGGCCCGCGACCCACGCGAGCTGAGTGTTCACGACGTGATCGAGTCGATCGAGGGTGGCAGCCACTCGCTCTCGTGCGTGCCCGGGGGTGCCGACGCACCGACCCGCCGTGTGCCGCCGCGCCGCGCGCTCGCGGCGCTGTGGGGACGCGTGGACGCGACGGTGGGTGAGCTTCTGCGCTCGGTGCGTCTCTCGCAGCTCAGCGAGGACGAGCGCCGACTCTCGAGCCCGCCCATGTACTACATCTGACGTCCCCTGCTGACGCTTGCCTCCATGATCGATACCAAACCCGAGTTTCTGCGCACCGATTTGCTGGTGATCGGCGGTGGCGCCGCTGGCTGCATGGCGGCGGTGGAAGCGCGCGCCGTCGACCCCAGCCGCGACGTGCTGATCCTGGAGAAGGCGGACATCGTGCGCTCCGGATGCGTGGCCGCGGGTCTCAACGCGGTGAACGCATATTTGCGCGCCGACCAGAGCGCCGAGAGCTACCTCGAGAGCACGCGGCGCGATTCCCACGGGCTGGTTCGCGAAGACCTCGTGCTGAGCTTCGCGCAGGGTCTCCACGAGGCCACGCACCTGGTGGAGTCGTGGGGGATGCAGATCCACCGCGACGCCGACGGCAAGCCGATCTCGAAAGGCCCGCGCAGCATCCAGATCCGCGGCGAGTCGCTGAAGCTGGTGCTCGCCGAGCGCGTGTACGCGTCGGGCGCCAAGGTGCGCAATCGGGTGGCGGTCACCAATCTGATCGTGCGCGACGGGCGCGTCGCCGGTGCCTTCGGCGTGGACGTGCGCACCGGCAAGCTGGTGGTGGTGTCGGCAGGTGCGGTGATCTGCGCCACGGGCGGAGCGGCGGGGCTTTACCCACCGCGCTCCGACGGTCCGATGATGAGCCGGCTCTGGTACTCGCCCTACAACGTGGGCAGCGGTTACGCCGTGGGCCTGCGCGCTGGCGCCGAGCTGACCACGCTCGAGATGCGCTTCATTCCCACGCGTGTGCGCCACGTGCAGGCGCCCACGGGCACGCTGGTGCAGGCGTTCGGCGCGAAGCAGGTGAACGCGCTGGGTGAGGAGTTTGCAAAGGCGCGCGCGGGCTTCGGCGACGGACGCAAGCCCACACTGCCGCAGCAGCTCGCGGCGATGCTGGACGAGCTTCGCGCGGGGCGGGGACCGATCTACCTCGATCTTTCCCACCTGCGCAGCGAGAAGGTCGACGAGGCGGCGCGCGCCTACCTCGACATGGCGCCGTCACTGTTGCTCTATCTGGGCACGCTGGCGGGGAAAGAGGGGCCGTTGCGCATCGAGATGGGTACCTCCGGGCCTTATCTCCTCGGCGGCCACACGGCGGCGGGCTATTGGGTGGACGTGGATCGGCGCACGTCGCTTCCTGGCCTCTATGCCGCAGGCGACGTGGCCGGCGGCGCACCCAAGAAGTACGTGAGTGGAGCGTGGGTGGAGGCGCGAATCGCGGCGCGTACCGCGCTCGCCGAGTGTGCGCGGGTCGAGGACCCGGAAAGCTCGTCTTGGAAGGA
>CAYUSL010000977.1:0-1588 GCA_964447125.1 uncultured bacterium
TGGGGGTGGGGCCCCACTACACCCACGCTTTTCGTGGGGCGGGGGTCTGGAACAGGCCCCCGAGGAAACGTCAGCTAGCCCTGACGTGAGCGCACCGCGCTCACGTCAGGGCTAGAGAGAGCCGGCATGAGTAACGACGCCATCACTCGGGTACTGGGGCAACTGCCGATGTTCCAGGCGCTGCCGCAGGAGATCCTCGCCGAGCTCGCGGCACTCGCCGTCGAGCGAACGTTCGACGACGGTGCCATCGTGTTTCGCGAGGGCGATCCTGGCGACGCCTGGTATCTGGTCGCCGAGGGCACGGTCCGCATCGTCCGCACCCTCGACGACGGCGGCACGCTGGTGCTCACCGCCCTCGTCCCAGGCAGCTCGTTCGGCGAGATGTCGGTGTTCGACGACCGACCGCGCTCGGCAGGTGCCGTCGCCGAAGGTGCGACACGGCTCGTGGCCATCGGCCGCGACGGCCTGCGCCGCCTTCTCGCCGAGCGCCCGGCGGATCTGGCGCGGCTCTTGGTGGCGATCGTCGCGAACCTGAGCGGGTCACTCAGGCGCGCCACGCAGAACCTCGTGACGGTGTACGAGACCGGCAAGATCGCCGGCACGGTGCGCGATCCGCGGCAGTTGGCGCACGAGGTGCTCACGCGATTGCACGCAGCCTTGGGCGCCACGCGCTCGGCCATTGGGCTCTGGAATCCATTCTCGGAAAGCTACGAATGGCTCGTCATCGAGGACGCGGCCGCCTCGGTTCGTGAGGGCGCCGAGCCACTCGCTGCCGACGACCCGCGGATCGCCGCCGCGTTCGAGAGCGGTCGCGCGCTGCTCTTCACCGCCGAGGACGTGCCAGCGGCTGCCCGATCGTGGTCGGGCCGCGCCAGCATCGTGGTGCCGCTCTACCAGGAAGACCAAGGGCTCGGCGTGCTCGCGTTCGCCACCGACCGCGACGACGTGTTCGGTGACGACCAGCAGAAGCTCGCCGATGCCACGGCCCTGCAAGTGGCCGGCGCGTTGGCACTCGCGCGCCACGAGCAGGACGAGCGCGATCGCGAGCGGCTCGAGCGATCCCGCGCACGGGCGGGGTGAGCTGGGTTTTCACGGGGGGCTGGAACGGCCCCGTTGCCCAACGCGCGTCGCTGCGCTCGCGCGGCGTGCTCAGAGGATGCCGACGGCGAAGGCCTCGGTGCGGTCGCGCAGGCGCTCGGCGAGGCGCAGCGCCACCGAGTGGTAGAAGCGCGCGGCCAACGAAGAATCGGCGCCCAAGAGCTCGTCGAGCGCAGCGCCGTCGATGCAGTCGAGCGCGGCCGCCTGGTCGACCACCACAGTCGCAGTGGCGGCGCCGTCCACGACGTATGACACGTCGCCGAAGAGCTCGCCCGCGGTCATGTGCGCGACCTCGACGCGACGGCCGTCGGTTTCCTTCTCGACGCGCAGCTTCCCTTCGCGCACCAGGAAGAGTGTTCGGTTCCGTTCGCCTTCCGCGAGCACCGTCTCACCCGCGCGCAAGAACGCGCGCCGCACGAGGGCGGCGAGGCGATCCAGGTCCGCTTCCGTGAGGCGCGGAAACGCAGCTCGAAGCACGGCATCCATCGGA
>CAYUSL010000978.1:0-1586 GCA_964447125.1 uncultured bacterium
CCCCGCCCCGTTCGGAGTGAATCCGACCGGGGCCCCACCCCCAAGTCGCTTCGCTCGCGCTCAGCGAGCGAGATCGGGGGACGAGATCCGCCTCGCTCAGCCACACTGGGCGCCGATGGTCGGTCCCGCGGTCGTCATCTCGGCCATAGGTCGACTCGAGCTCAATCGACGCCTGAGCGTGCGTCGGAGGATCCCATGAAGCGTCTGCCCAAGTCCTCACGGATCGTGTTCGGTCTGGCGTCGGTGAGCCTGACGATCGGCCTGGCCACGATCGCTTCCGCCGAAGATCCCAAGCCCGCGAGCCCGGCCCCCGCGGCACCCGTCGCGCCGCCGCTACCGTCGCATGGCGGGATGGGCGTACCCCCCGGGCATCCGCCGATGACCGGTGGCATGGGCCAAGGCATGGGCATGGGAATGGGTGCGCCTGCGGCGCCGCTCGAGGCCGCCAAGCCGGATGCCGAGGGCCTCGTTCACGCGCGCGGAATCAAGTTCGCCGTGCCCGCCGGCTGGACGCTGCAGGCTCCCAGCTCCGCGATGCGCATCGTGCAGGCGACCGTCGCCGGTGAGGGCGGCAAGGCCGATCTGGTGCTCTTCCACTTCGGCGCCGGTCAGGGCGGCGATCGCGAAAGCAACATCGAGCGCTGGATCACGCAGATCGAGTCGCCCGCCGGAACCAAGCCGGAGCGCAAGTCGTACGAAGTGAAAAACGGCGGCAAGACGTATCAGGTGGCGACGGTCTCGGTCCCCGGCACGCTCAAGGCGAGTGGCATGGGCATGGGACCCTCGGCTCCGCAGCCCAACTCGCGCTTGCTGGGTGCAGTCGTCGAAGGCGAAGGCGGGCCATGGTTCTTCAAGCTCACCGGCGACGACAAGACCGTGCAGGCGGCACAGCCGGCCTTCACCAAGATGCTCGAGGGGCTACGCCCAGAGTGAGCTGAAGTTGCTCTGCTCGACGCGCCCGCGGGGGGCCGTTGCGGCCGGCCGGTCTGCCGGCGGCGCTTCGGCCTCGGGCTCTTCGACGCCGTCGAGGCCCAGGGCGCGGATGAACGCCTGCATCTCGGTCACGGGGCCGCGCAGGTAGCGGAACATCTCGACGTGGCCGCCTTCGAACCACGCGAGCGGCGGCCGGTTCCAGCGTTGCCAGAGCAGCGTGAGCCGCTCGGGACGCAAGATGCGGTCGTAGCGGCCGGCGATCAGCAGAATGCGGTCCTTGGGGATCGCGGGCATGAGCTCCTGGAAGCCGAGCTCGCGTAGGTAGTCGCCCACGTGCTCCGGGCCCCAGCCGAAGGTCGCGAGCTCGCGGCGGAAGCGCGTGAGCAGCGACGCTTCGAGCATGATCGACGGTAGATCGAGGTGCGCCGCCACCGAGATCGCGAAGGCGAGCTTGGGTTCCACGCACGCGGTGGTGAGCGTCATCATGCCGCCGAGGCTCGCCCCCGACATGCCCACCGGCCCCTGGCCCGATTCCTCGAGCCAGCCGATGAGCGCACGGGCGTCGATCACGGTCTGGCGGATCGCCTCGATGGTGCGCACCAGATCCGCGGTCCAGAAGTACTCGCCGTGAAAGCGCGAGCTCTTGGGGCGCC
>CAYUSL010000979.1:0-1574 GCA_964447125.1 uncultured bacterium
CGATTCCCCAGAGCGCCCAGCCCATGCCTTCGTCGAGCAGCGTGGCGATGACGCCACCGTGGACCATCTTCTTGTAGCCGGCGAAGGCACCCGCGGGGTGGAAGCGCGCTTCTACTCGTTGATTGTCTGCGTCGAGACGGAAATCGAGCCTGAGGCCGAGCTCGTTGGCGGGGCCGCAGCCGTAGCAACGCACGAACTCGGGGGATCGAGGGATTGGGGTCAGCTCGGTCACGATCGGGCTCCGGTTGCCGGGCGTGGAGTGCGCGGGTCAGGATCTCGCGAATTGCGCAGCCGGAGATTAGCGGAGGAGCGCGTGAGCACGGTATCGACGTCAGTGGGGCCGCTCGAGATCGCGCCGCACCCCAAGCTCGAGCTGGGGGTGCTGGAGATCGGCTTTGCGGACCCGCTCGGTTCGCTCGCGAGTCCCGATTGGTTGGTGGCCTTGCTTGCGAACGACGCCGCGGCCGCGCCGTTCCGGTCCGACGATGCGATCCGGAGTGCGATTCGCGACGTGCTGCGCCACGGGGGCTACAAACCCACCGGCCGGGGCAAGCCTGCGTCCGAATACCTGCTGCGTGCTGCAGCGGAGGGTGGGCTCGGGTCGATCAACCTCGCCGTGGATCTCGGCAACGTGGTCTCGCTTCACAGCGGCTTGCCGATCAGCGTGGTGGACGAGGGCCGTCTCGAGGCGCCGCTGCGCGTGGCGGCTGGCTCGTCTGGCGAGAGTTACGTCTTCAATGCGGCAGGCCATGCGATCGATGTCGAGGGATTGCTCTGTCTCGCCGATGCCGCAGGTCCGTGCGCGAACGCGGTCAAGGATGCGATGCGCACCAAGACCAGTGCCGAGACCACGCGGACCATGATCCTGGTCTGGGGCGCGAGCTCGCTGCACGAGCGTGTGGCCGCGGCGCTCGGATGGTTCGAGGAGCTCGCGACGCGAGCCGGCGCGAGCGAGGTGGTGCGGCGCGCGCCCTGAGTCGCAGCTCGCGGGTCCGACGGCGGACGCGACGGAGCGCGTTTGTCCGCGGCGTGGAGGCCCACCGGTCCCTCGGTGGGCGGGGTATTAGCCTGGATCATTCACGAACATCGCTGCGGCCGCGACGGAGCGCGGCCCTCCACGCGTCTTGTACGCGCGAACCGATGGAGGGCGACGCTCCGTCGGCGCCGACGCGCTGTCGCGGGCACGAGCGAACGGCACTTGCGACGATTGCAGGTGTCAACGGGGTGATTCCTGGTATCTCGACGCCGCGTTCATGAATCGATCGGGTTAGGTCCACCCGCCGAACCCGCTGGTGAACGGCGCGAGCGGCGACGTAGGATGCGAGCCCCTCGAACCGTGAAGCTCTCGGTGCGTTCGACTCTTCTTCCGCTCGCGCTCGCGCTCGCGACGCTGCTGCTCGCCGGTGCCTGCTCGAGCCGCAACGAAGACTCGTCACCGGCAACACCCGTTGCGGACGCCGAGGCAGCCGCGCGCGCGTTCTCGCTCTTCTATCGCGAGCGCGTCGAGCGTGCGGTACTCGCGTGGAACCGTTTCGTGCTCGTCGGCGACACCGGTGCCGCGACCACGATCAGCA
>CAYUSL010000980.1:0-1569 GCA_964447125.1 uncultured bacterium
TCGACGAATCACTCGGCCGCGGTTACGGGTTCTTCATGCTCGGGCTGCACGAGCGCGATCCGCTCGCATCGGTGCTCGAGGAGTTTCGCTACACGCCGTACGACGCGCGCATCTATGCCGTGCACTGGCCGGAGGGGGCGGCATTCGCCGACGGGCTCGACGGTCGCGCACCGGCGCCCGAGGTCGCAACCCTGTGAGCGCAACGCCCGCCAGCCGGCTGCGACCTCAGGACGAGCCGGCCGGGCGCTTGGCGAACGCGCCCTGAAACGTGAGTCTTCCCTCGATCCAGGTTGCGACGGGCTGGCTCAGGCGGTCGACGATCACCGCCCGCTCGTAGCGCGTGGACGCCAGGAACTTGCAGAGCTCGAACGTCCGCTGGCGCACTTCCGCGGCGGGTGCATGGGCCGCGTCCGTCGACAACTCGATGCGCACGAGGCGCTCCGCTTTCTCGCCGTCGGTGACCGGAAGAATCTTGGCTCCCGGGAAGAACGGCGCGACCGACTCGCTCGTGATCTTCGCCGGTGCGGGATCGTTCAGGTAGGCACGGGAAGCCGAGATGCCATAGCCGATGGACACCAATGCGGCGGCGGTGCTCAAGGCGGCGAGAGTGATTCTGCGGCGCCGGCGCGCGTCGCTGCTGGGTGCCACGACGTGGTCGTGCGATGGCGGGTACCCGACGATGCGCGTGGTGGCACCCGTCGCAGCGAGCTCGCGGGTCGCCTTGCGCGGGGCCGTCTCGACAGGGTGAGTGCCGAAGTCGTGTTCGGGGTCGGGAGCGGACGCCGGCACCGGGGTCGGCGCAGGTGGGCTGGTCACCGGCAGCTCGCGCGTCGCAGCCACCAGCTCGGCGAGACGCTGGATGCGGAACAGCGCTCGCGCGAAGAGCTCGTGCACGGAGCGCTCGGCGAAGTCCGTGCGATCCGAGTGCTGATCCAGCTCGTCTCGCAGCTCGTCCAAGAGCGACTCGAAGGCGTCGAGCCAATCGCCGCGCGAGGGTCTCGCGCCGTGGGCGGTCAACACGCCGCCGTGCTGATTCCAGAGTAGCGGGATGAGGATCGAGTCCAGCACGTGGCCGCGCCAGTCGTCGGGATAGCTCGGGGCCACTGCACCTTCGGCGAGCATCTGCCGCTCGGCGCCGTGCAATCCCAGGTCGAAGGGCGCGTCGGCGAAGCTCGTCGCCGCATCGGCGGAGGTTGGCGCCGAGAGCTCGGCGACGAGGGCCGGAAGGGTCAGACGGCGTGCGTGGAGCGCGTCGCGGAGGCTCATGAAGGCCTGCGGGGGTGGTGGCTGGCCGCCCTGCGAGAGTGAGGTCACGATCGATACCGGTTCGCCAACGGCAGCCGCGCGTCCTCGACCCGTCCGACGCATCGATCGCGCGTGACCGGGCGCGATCGATGCGAGCTCATTGCACGGCGATGGCGAAGGTGCGGACGGCCCCGCCTTCGTACTGCTGCGCCTCGATGGTGCTCGAGCCGGCGTAGCAGAGAAGCACGCGGCAGGAGGTGCTGGCCGGTGCGACGAACGAGCCGCAGGCGTTGATGTCCTGGTACGCCACGTCCGCCTTGTTCC
>CAYUSL010000981.1:0-1567 GCA_964447125.1 uncultured bacterium
AGGCGAGCCGCGAGCGAAGCGAAGCGCCTCGGGGGTGGGCCCCGGCGCGGCTTGGCCGCGACGGGCGGGGGGCTTGAAAAGCCCCGATCACGCACCGTGACGAGTGACCTGCGTCCCGGTCTCCACGCGCACCGTCCATCTCTCCGCGAGCCAGAGGCGAGCCGCGAGCGAAGCGAAGCGCCTCGGGGGTGGGCCCCGGCGCGGCTTGGCCGCGACGGGCGGGGGGCTTGAAAAGCCCCCCGGAAGAACATCATCACGCGGCGAGCTTGCGCGCCTCCGCGATCACGCCCTTGCAGGCTTCCGCGCACCGTTTGCAGATCTCGTGCTCGGCTTCGTGCTTGCGGCACGCAGCCTCACAGTCGCCGCACACATCGGCGCAAAGCGCCGCGAACGCAGTGAGACGCTTGCCCTTCGCCGTCGCCATCGGCGCCGCGGCGGAACAGATCGCCACCATCTGACGCACCTCGCGGGCGCAGTCGGCGATCGCAGTCTCACCCCTCGCCAGCAGATCGAGGCAGTGCTGTAGGCACTCGTTCCCCACCGCCACGCAGTGCCCGGCAGCCTCCGCGAACGAGGGTGCCGACTCGGCTGCCGCGGCGCGAGTCGCGATCCCCGCGGCCAGGACTCCCGCCGTCGCCATGAGCATCTCGCGTCGCTGAATCGGCATCGTTCGCTCCTCTCGTTCGATCGGGTTTGCGAGTTGGCCCCGCAAGGCCGCAGCGAAGCACGCCTCGACTCACAACGCCAGCCTGAGCGGGCGGAGCCGCGACCATTTGTCGCATTTCTGCACCGGATCGCGCTCGGTAGCTTCCGCCGTATTCGAAGGCAACCGAATCGATCCACATCACGAGGGGGGAAGATGACGAGCGCGTTTCGAGGCAAGTCCTGGGTGTTGGGCTCGCTGGCGGTGGGTCTGGTGGCCGCGGGCTGCGGCAGCGACGACAAGACGGTCTCCGGCCCACAACCGATCGAGATCCAGTTCGCCGCGCGGGTGGGCGACGTGCCGTTCGCGTGCGGACACACCTACACGAACCTCGGTACCACGGCTTCCAGCGGCGAGCCCATGGACGGCCGTTTCTACGTGTCCGACATCCACTTCGTGAACGACGACGAGAGCGAGCGTTTCGTGACCCTCGACCAGGATGGCGAGTGGCAGCTCGACGACGTGGCGCTCCTCGACTTCGAGGACGGCTCGGCCGAGTGTGCCGCGGAGGGCACCCCCGGGACCAACACGTCGATCCGCGGCACCGTCGAGCCCGGCCACGCTGCACGCATCCATTTCACCGTCGGCGTGCCGTTCGCGCTCAACCACGGTGATGCCACCACCGCGCCGGCGCCGCTCGACCAAACGCCGCTCTTCTGGAGCTGGAACTTCGGCTACAAGTTCATGAAGATCGAGCTCTCCACGACCGGCCAGCCGGACGGGTTTTTCCTCCACTTGGGCAGCACGGGTTGCGAGGGCGACGGCGCCGGGAACGTGAGCGGATGCAGCGAGCCGAACCGCGCCGACGCGGAGATCCCGCTCGCCAACGGCTTCGATCCAGCGCGAAACGTCGTCGTCCTCGAC
>CAYUSL010000982.1:0-1565 GCA_964447125.1 uncultured bacterium
ACGTTCTCGCCGCCGACCTTGAGCATGTCCTTCTCGCGATCGACGAAGTAGAGCCAGCCGTCCTCGTCGTAGCGCATGCGGTCGCCCGTCGCGAACCAGCCGTCGCGTGCAAATGCTGCGGCCGTGGCGCGCGGCCGGTCGTGGTATTCGAGCGCCAACGTCACGCCGCGCTCGCCGCGCACGTACACCGCCCCCGGCACGCCCGGTGGCACCGGGATGCCCTCGTCGTCGAGAAGCCGCACCTGGTAGCCGTGCGCGGCGCGGCCGATGGCTCCCTCGGGCGCCGGCACGTCCCACGGTCCGATCACCGCCGCGGAGACGGTCTCGGTCATGCCGTACCAGCCGAGCGTCTTGAGACGAAAGCGCGAGTCCACCTTCGCCGACGTGATGCCGTAGCCCCACAGCCGGAACGAGTGTGATGGCAACTCCGCGCGGGCCACGCGCGAGCCATCGGGATTGCGCAACAGCGCCATGACGAAGAACGGGATCATCGAGCTCGTCGTGGCGCCGTGGTGGGCGGCCGTGCGCCAGAAGCCGCTGCGCGAAAAGGTGGGCACCAGCACCATCGTCGCGCCGGCCACCCAAGTGGCCAGCACCGAATAGATCTGCGCGTTCACGTGAAAGAGCGGCATCTGCACCAGGTAGACGTCGTCCGCGGTGAGCCGCTGATGCTGCGCCATCTGGCCGGCGCCCCACAGGTAGTTGGCATGGGTGAGGACCACGCCCTTGGGACGGCTGGTGGTGCCGGAGGTGTAGAGGATCGAGCACGGATCGAGCGGCGCAGCCGGTGACGGCGCGAGGGCTGGTAGTGACTGGCCCTCGCGCATCAAGGCCGAGAGACGCTCGCTCACGAGACCTTCGCCGACGATCTCCGTGGCCTCGTCGTCGACGAGGACCACGCGCTCGATCGCGGGCGGCAACGCCGCCGCGACCACGTCGCGGCGCGCGGCCGAGGTCACGACGGCCTTGGCGCCCGAATCCTCCAGGTAGAAGCGCAGCTCGTCGGCGGCGGAGCGCGCGTTGGTGGACACGCAGACGGCGCCCAATCGCGCCAGCGCCCACCACGCGATCAGGAACTCGGGACGATTGTCGAGATGGACGCAAACCCGATCGCCGTGCCCGATGCCGCGCGCGGCGAACGCGCGCGCCAGCCACTCGACGTTGGCGGCGAGGCCGCGATAGCCGATCCGCCCCACAGCGCTCGCGTCGCGCGCGTGCGTCGGATCCCACACCAGAAACGTCGCGTCCCCACGCTCCGAGGCGCGGCGTTCGATCAGCTCGGCCAGGTTGCGACCCAGCTCGGCCGCGGTGGTGTGGGTGGCGGTGGTCATCGCGGGCGCAGCAGATTGCCACGCTCGGAGAGGCCATGCACGCGGATTCGCTCATCCGGTAGCCTGTCGCGGCCGTATTCGAGAGGTCGAGCGACGAAGCCGATGGACGCCCGCTTTCGCGAGCGCAGGGGTGAGGACGACCGATGGGACCATGGGACGGAGCAAACGTGGTGGTGACGGGAGCGGCTTCGGGCATCGGCCTGGCGCTCTCGATCGCGATGGTGAAGCGCGGCG
>CAYUSL010000983.1:0-1558 GCA_964447125.1 uncultured bacterium
AGCTGGGCGGCCTCTATCTGGTGGGCGGCTCCACCGCGTTCCCGGCGGTGGCGCGTGCGCTGCGCGCACTCCACGGCCGCAAGATCCAGCTCGCGCCCGAGCCGCACGCGTCCACGGCGGTGGGGCTCGCCGTGGCGGGTGATCCGGCCGCCGGCATCTTCGTGCGCGAGGCGCCCACGCGTTACCTCGGTGTGTGGCGTGAGGCCGCCGCCGGCCGCGACAAGGTGTTCGACCTGATCCTGAGCAAGGACAGCGAGGCGCCCGTCGAGGGTCCGGTGGTGGTGGAGCGCAGCTATCACCCGCGGCACAGCATCGGGCATTTGCGCTTCCTCGAGTGCGCGTCGCTCGACTCCTGCCAGCAGCCCGCGGGGGACGTGACGCCGCTCGCGCGCGTGGTCTTCCCGTACGATCCCACGCTCGTCGATCGATCCGATCTCGCGAATCGCGACGTGGAAGCCAACGCTTCGCTCGAAGCGGAAGAGATCCACGAAACCTACACGTACGAGAGCGACGGCACGGTCACGTTCGCCATCGAGAACCGCACCCACGGCTACAGGAAGAGCTTCGTCCTCGGCTCCACGCGCTGAGCGCTCGCGGCGGCAGCATCCGCGTGGAAGATTCGCGAGCGGCGAACCTGCGGCCGCGACGGAGCGCGGCCCTCCATGCCTCCCGTGTGCCGAAAACGATGGTGGGTGACCCCTCCGCCGATGCGCTGCCGCGGGCGCAAGTCACGCCACCTGCGACGCTCGCAGGTGGCGACGGACGGTCCGTGTCGTGCGTGAGACGGTGGCGGATCAGCCGGCTGCGGCGACCAGCTTGTCCACGAGCGCCACGTAGGCGCGCATGGCGTCGTCTTTCGTCGTGCCTTTCTTCTTGGTCCACTGGTCGAACTTGGCGCGCGCCACGAAGTCCATCATGCCGGGGCGCTTGCCGCTGACGTCGCCTTCGCTGCCTTGCTTGTAGAGGGCGTAGAGCTCGAGAAGGGTGTCGTTGTCCGGGCGCTCGGGGAGCTTCTTCACGCGCTCTTGGGCGGCGGCGAATTGGGTGGCGAGGTCGCTCATCGGATCCTCCTTCGTCGAGGGTGAGACTTCTCTCGGGAAGCTACACGAACGCGCGCGTTCTGGATCGCTCTGCTCTCGCCGCGCGACGTGGATGCCGCGCGAGGCGCGATCGTGGCGCGAGTCGGTCATGCTGGGCGGATCGTCGCTCGCACCCGCGCGGTCCGGTGGCGGTGCCGACCTCGGGTCGGCGATCATCGAGCGCGCCGCACCACCACCACTCGCGTCACCCCGAAAGGCTCATCGATCATGGCGACCAACACCGTCCGCTTGCACCGCGTCTTGCGCGCGCCGCCCGAGCGCATCTACCGCGCGTTTCTCGATCCCGACGCGATGGCGAAGTGGCTGCCGCCGCACGGCTTCACCGGCAAGGTCCATCACATGGACGCCAAGGTGGGTGGCTCGTATCGGATGTCGTTCACCAACTTCTCGAATGGGCAGAGCCACGCCTTCGGTGGCGAGTATCTGGAGCTGGTGCCGAACGAGAAGCTCGTCTACAC
>CAYUSL010000984.1:0-1553 GCA_964447125.1 uncultured bacterium
CCCGCGCGAGCCGCGCAGTATAGCGATGGCCCCCAACCCCGCCAATGCACAGCGGTGCTCGCAGGCACGAAATCACACAGCGCGCGCACGCACGATCGGCAGCGAGCGGACCAGCGTGGCCGAGGTGTAGGATTTCGAGGCACGTCGTGCAGCGCGCACCGGTCGCGATGCACGCACATCCAATCGTGCCGGCAGCGAGCGTGCCGCGATCGGCGCACGAGGGGAGCGAGGGATGCGAAACATCTGGCGAGGGATGGTGACGTCGACGCTTGCTGCAGGAGCGCTGACCGTCACAGGCTGTCAGCCGTGGAGCGGCGACTACACCGGCACGTATTCGGATCCGTTTGCCGGCTACACGGTCAACGCCACGATCACCCAGATCGGCACATCGGTGATCGTCGATCAGACGATCCACGTCGATACGCGGATCGGGCTGGTGTGCCACTGGGACATGACGGGCTGCATGGGCACGAACGGCGGCTCGACACCCACATTCCACGCGGCGAGTTGCCTCTTCGTTCAGGACCCCGTCAACGTCGACTGCAGCGCAGCGTACGGCGCGAGCTTCACCTCGGATGTCGACGGGCTCTCGCTGGCGATGGTCGGCGGCTCGGTGGACCAGTTCCAGAACGACTGGAGCTACTGGCCTCCGGCGGGCGGTCCCACGCCCTTTCCGGGCCCGTTGGTGCGCGTGCCCTGAAGGGCTCCGATCGGTGAACGACGCGTGACGCCACTGCGCGGGCAGTGGCGTCACCCATCCGTTGCGCGCAGGGTAGACTCGCGCGCCATGATGCTGCATCCAAAGCGTTCGTTTCGATCATGTCGGCGACTTCTGCTCGCCGCACTCACCTCCGTCTTCGGCTTCACTCTCCCGCTCGCGCCGGCGACGGCGCGAGCGGCGCCCCGCGTCGAGACGGTCAACGGGCATCCGGTGCTGGTGGTCGACGGTGCACCGTTCCTGGAGCTCGCAGCCCAGCTCCAGGAGAACTCGGACAAGGACCCCGACAACCTCACCGTCGACGAGTATCTCGACACGGCGAAGAGCGTCGGATTCAACGCGATTCGCGTGCCGGTGCGCTGGCGCACCTTCGCGTCCGGCGCCGCCCGCAACGTGTTCCGCGCCAACGATCCCACGCGCGCCGATCTCGACCGCGTCGCCGCAGGCGCCCGCGCCCGCGGTCTCAAGATCAACCTCGCCTGGGAAGGCTCCAACGTCATCGGCAAGGCGAACTTCGCGCCCGACGACATTGCGGCGAAGTCGGGCACGTTCCACGCAAGCGGCACGTTCCAGCCGCCTCCCGGCTTCGACTTCGTCGACGGTCCGACGAGCTACGGAAACTTCGTGGTGGTCACCAACCCCGACGGCTCGATCGCCGCGAGCCCGCCCAGCACCACGGCCAATCGCGGTGTGTTCTGCCCCGACTGGCCGAACGTGCTGGCGCGCGAGCGCACCGATTTCCTGGCTCTCGTGGACTGGATCGCCGACGTCAACGCCGACGGCGACGTGGTGATCACGCTGCAGGTCGAGAACGAGCCGGCGCTGGTCGACGAGA
>CAYUSL010000985.1:0-1545 GCA_964447125.1 uncultured bacterium
TGCGGCCGAAGTCGTCGACGTCCGGGAACACCTCGTCCTGCATCGGCAGGAAGGCACCGCCCGAGTCGACGAGATAGATGCAGGGCAGGTGACTCTCGGCAGCCACTTGCTGGGCGCGCAGGTGTTTCTTCACCGTCATCGGGTAGTACGTGCCGCCCTTGACCGTGGCATCGTTGGCGACGATCAAGCACGGACGCCCTGCGACCATGCCGATGCCGGTGACGATTCCCGCCGCGGGCGCGTCGCCGTCGTAAAGCTCCCAGGCCGCCAGCGCCGAGAGCTCGAGGAACGGCGAGCCGGGATCGACGAGGCGATCGATGCGCTTGCGCACGAAGAGCTTGCCCTGCTCGGCGTGGCGCTTCTGGGCGCGCTCGCCGCCGCCCTGCCGAACGCGCTCGAGACGCGCCGCCAGCTCGCCGGCGAGGGCGCGGTGATGAGCCGCGTTTTCCTGGAACTCGGGGTCGTTGGAGTGGATGCGGGATTCCAGGGCTTCCATGGTGGCCCGAGGGTACGTGTGCTGCCGACGGGGTGGCAACGCTCATCACGGCTCAGCACGGCATGCGCTGCAGCGTGCGCGGAGCGATCGCGACTTCACCGCGCCGGGTGGCCGGTGGTACATGTGAATTCATTGCGCCGATGCCAGACGAGGATCGGCGACCTACGAGGGCGACCCACCATGGAAGCGAGCGCAGGGCGGATCGTGCTGGTCGAGGACATGCCGTTCGCGGGCGTGCAGCTCGGTCGGCTGCTCGAGCTTTCCGGGTACGAGGTCCGTCGCAGCGGTTCGTACGACGCCGCCATCGCCGAGTGCCGTTCCGGAATCGCCCCCGCGGTTTTGATCGCGAACGCCACCCGCGCTCGCGACAGCTTCGCTGCCTTCGCGGAGCGCTTCCGTCACGACAAGGTGCTCGCCGAGATCGGCGTGATTGCCGTCACCCGTCTCGCCGAGCTCGAGGACGGCGAGCTCTACGGTCTCGGGCTCGAGGCCGCCGTCGATGCCAACGCGCTCCCCGAAGAGCTCATCTTCCGCATCAACGAAGCGCTTTTCCGCGGTCGCGATCTGCGTCGCTACGCGCGCGTCTTCACCAACCTGGCGGTGAACTGCGCCGTGGCCGAGCGCAACGTGGACGCGCGTGTCACCAACCTCGGGCAAGGCGGAGCGTTCGTGCAGAGCGATGCGAGCGTCACGAGCGGCGAACGGGTACGGTTCCGCGTGCGCATGCCCGACGCTGCGATCGTCTCCGGCGAAGCCCTCGTGCGTTTCGTGGTGCTGCGAGAGCCCGTCGCCGGCGCGTTGCAGCTATCCGGCTTCGGGCTCGAGTTCGGACGGCTCGACGGCAACAGCAGCGAGTCGGTGGCGCGCTTCGTGGGCGAGGTCCAGAGCGAGCTGCGCACGTTGCTCGGTTAGCAGGCTGCTGAAAAGCTCGCAGTCGCGAGTTTTTCAGCAGCCTGCCGATGCTTCCTCGGGGGGGTGGTGCAGACCCCCCCCCCCCCCCACAAGCCCGGGTGGGGGGGGGCCCCCCCCCCCCCGCGGCGCGGGGGGAG
>CAYUSL010000986.1:0-1534 GCA_964447125.1 uncultured bacterium
CTGTTCCAGACCCCCGCCCCACGAAAAACGCGGTTTTCGTGGGGCCCCACCCCCAGGTCGACTCGCGATGCTCGTCGCCGCGCCTCTGGCGCGTGCCTTTCTCGGCAGTCTGTTGGTGGTGTCTCAGTTTCGTTCGCTGGGCCGCCGAGAGACCGGCGGCCCTCCAGCCGGAAGTGCGCGAGAATGCTGTTGTCCACCATGCGCGCGAGACCGAACGGAGACACCACCAGCCTGTTCGACGTTGTTTCCTCGGGGGTCTGCTCCAGACACCTCACGCCCAAGGCGACCTCGCTGCACTCGGCTTCGCGCCTCCTCCAGCACCGGCTCCGGAGCGCTGTTCCGGGGGCGGCTGTGCCCGCTGTCTCGACTCAGCGCAGCGCGGTTGCGGCGCTGCGCAAGACGTCGAGAACGTCGAAGACGCGTGCCACGTAGTGCTCGCGCACCCGGAAGTTGCCCGCCTCGCCGTGCAGCTCCTTGCCGAGCGCCGTCAGGAAGCGATCGAGCCTACGGCGGTGGAAACCGGTGCGCGCCAGCAGCGGATCGATCACGATCCACGCCAAAGCCGTGACCACGCCCACTCCCGCCATCAGCGCCCCGGTGGTGGCGGCCAAAAGCGCTGCCGAAGCCGTCGCGGGAAAGATCCCGTAGTAGAGCGAACCGAGCGCTGGCCCGAGCGCGAAGTTCGCGATGGCCACCTGCTGGGCGATGGCCGCAGCAGCAGCACCGCCTGCGGACACCGCACCCGGCGTGGCCTTGTCGAAGAGCGCCACGCCGAGCCCCAGACTGAGCACGCTGCCCGCGAGGTCGGAAACACCCACCCGGGTCTTGGCGTACTCGGCGAGATTTCGCTCCAGAATCGGGCGTAGATCGGCGCGCGACGCGTGCCGGCCGATCTCGGCCAAGTAGCGCTCGCACGGCTCCACGATCTCGGGCTCGCGCAAGATCGCGTCGAGAAGCGCGTCGTGCTCGAACACCCGTCCAGTCTCCGCATACGGCAACTCGAGCAGCTCGGTGTGAACACGCCAGCGGATCTCGCGCTCGAGCGCCGTCGGGATGCCGAGCGGCACGCGAGTAAGCCGCTCGCCGACACGCCGCGCACCCGCCCGTCGCGCCACGGCACCCACCCCGTGGAGCACCACCGCTGGCGGGGCGAGCAGCAAGTTGAGCGGGTACTTGTAGAAATCGCGACCGAAGGTGCGCTTCGTGAGCGCCCACGACGACGCAAGCGAGAACGAACCCTCCACGAACTCGGGCACCTTGCGACGGCGCTCGGCGATGTACGCGTCGATCGCACGGTCGATGGCCGCCGCGATCGCCTCGCGGGGCACGATTGCATCGGCCGCGCGCGGGTCCATGCGCACAAGATGCCACACGCTCGACCGCACCCGTGCGACTACGGCTCGCGCAGAGGGTTCCGTTACCCGCAGCCAGCAAGGGGCTGATAGAAGCCCGCGCCTCCACGCGCGCCGTCGATCTCTCCGCGAGCCGGCAGGCGAGCCGCGAGCGAAGCGAAGCGCCTCGGGGGTCGGACCCT
>CAYUSL010000987.1:0-1533 GCA_964447125.1 uncultured bacterium
ACGGCATCGATTCCGCGCCGTCGCCCTTCGGAGCACCGCCATGATGTGGGCAGGGCGTGTCGGCGGCATGGCCGCACGGCTTCCCTTCGTGGGAGACGCAGGGCGCATCGTGCTGTCCGCACGGCTCCGCAGCAGCGCCCGGATGATCCGCCATACACGGGTGATCGCCGCCATGCATCGCATGTGGCGGAGGCGGCGCCATCGGCGGATGCGGTGGCATCGGGCCGCAGGCTGCGGCACAAATCAGAACCGCCAGCACGAAGGTGGCGCGCGCAAGACGCAGTCCAGGTAATCCATGGATCATGAAAGCCTCGTCGGTTGAGCAGGATCTGCATGGGATGGAACGAGACTGTCTCAGAAGCCCGCACGCGTTCAACGGCGGGAGGCGCCGCCGCAGAGAAGCGAGAATGACCAAGGCGACGATGGGTTCAGCGGTGTGGAGCCCCCGGAGCGCATGGCGAAAGCGTGCGGGAGTCGCAGGGGTCGTGCTGTCGTTGGCGATCGCCCTGGCGTGGTGGGCGATCCCGCCCCGTGCCAAACCCGCGCCGGAAGGTGCGAGCTACGACAGGCGCGACAAGGCGTCGTGGCTGACGCGACATTGGCTCCACGAAGACACCAGCGACGACGAGCTCGACGCCCTCGCGGCGCGGCTCGCCGCTCACGGCATCCGAACCGCCTATCCCTTCCTCGGCCCGATGAACGAGCGCGGCTGGCCGGGTTGGCGGAGCCGTGGCGTGATCCGACCCTTCACGCACGAACGCGCGGAGCGTTTTCGCGAGCGCTTTCGTGTGCGTGCGCCAGCCGTGCGCATCGTGCCGTGGACCGGCGGCGTCTATCGCGAGGACGTCGTGCTCGCCGATCGCGCTCGCATCGAGGGCTTTCTCGCGCAGGTGCGATGGCTCACCACGGAGGGCGGGTTCGACGGCATTCACCTCAACGTCGAGCCGCTCCACGACGATGATCCCCAGTTCCTCGCGTTCCTCGACGAGCTGCGGGGGGTCTTACCCGTGGGGCGCTTGCTGTCGATCGCCGCCTACCCGCCCACCACGCCGCTGCATCCGTACAAGCGCGTCCACTGGAGCCGCGGCTATCTCGATCGCGTGTGTCGCAGTGCGGACGACCTCGCGGTGATGAGCTACGACACCGCGCTGCGCTGGCCCAGCATCTACGTACGGCTCATGGCCCGGTGGACGCGCGAGCTGGCGACCTTGCCGGCCGTGCGTGCTGGCGAGTGTGAGCTGCGCCTCGGCGTTCCCACTTACGAGGACGATGCGCCCTGGCACGACCCGCGCACCGAAACCGTGAGCACGGCGCTGGCGGGCATCCGCTCGGGTCTCGCGTCGCTCGACGAGGTGCCGGACGCGGTGCGCGGGATCGCGATCTATGCCGATTGGACGACCGACACCGCCGAGTGGGCGCGGATCGACGCCGAGTGGATTGGCGGCCGTGCGCCGGATGGGTGAACCGTCCGCGCCGCGCGTCAGCAGCGCAGCAGCTCGGCGAGGGGAACGCGAGCGCCGCGCTCGCTGCTGG
>CAYUSL010000988.1:0-1523 GCA_964447125.1 uncultured bacterium
GCGTGCCCGTGGGGCAGGAAGACCTCGGCGAAGCCAGGCTTGTCGCGAAACACCGCCTCGGAGTACTGCCACGCTTCTGCGATCACCTTGGGCACCGGCGCGCCTTCACGCGCCGCGGCCATCGCTGGCGCCAGCACTTCGCTCATCGCGAGCCGCCCGAAGCGTTCGTGAAGCGCGAACCAGCCGTCCACGGCACCAGGCACCGTCCACGAATAAGGCGAGTAGAGCGGGATCGTGCCGTCGTCGTTCGCGGGCACGCGTTCCAATGTGAGCGCACGCGGCGCGCGCCCCGAGCCGTTGAGCCCGTAGAGCTTCCGCGAACGCGCGTCCCACACGATCGCGAAGAGATCGCCACCAACGCCGCACGACACCGGCTCGAGAAAACCCAGCGCCGCGTTGGTGGCGATGGCTGCGTCCACGGCGTTGCCGCCACGCTTCAACACGTCGAGACCGATCTGGACCGCGAGCGGATGCGCAGCCGCGACCATGCCGTGGCGCGCGTGCACCACCGATCGACTCCGGCTCATCTCCGCCCCTCCCCGCTCCGCTGGCCGGCGCGCGCCGCACGCACCGAGACATACCGCCGCACTCAGGAGTGCAACCGCCGCACGCGCGCACCCACGCTGCGACGGTTTGGCGATCGCTCGCGCGGATCGTCTCGACGCATCGTCCCGGTGCACGCGCGGATTCTATGCCCGCTCGCCCGCGATCGCGCCAGCGGATCGTCGAAAGTCCGGCGCAGCGCCGACGAGAAGCTGACGACTGGCGGTCGCTGCAGCCGCACGCGAAGGCAATCCGTAAGCATTTCGGCGGGCTGGCCCGGCGCTGGCTCGGCGTGCTTCTTGCGTTTCCGCCCCGCGGGCGCGACTGTGCTCAGGCGCGGCGAGTCCACGAACATGAAAAAGCTCGGTGAGCTCCTCGTCGAAGAAGGGCTGGTGACGCCCTTCCACGTGGACCGGGCCGTGTGGTGGCAGCAGGACGACGGTGGCCGCATCGGCGGGCTCTTGATCCGCCTCGGCTACCTCGAAGAGGCCGGCTTCTTGCGGGTGATGGCGCCCATCGTCCAGGCGCGCCCCATCACCCTCGACGAGGCGAAGCTCGATCCGCGCGCGTTGGGCCGCGTGCCGGCGCGACTGGCACGTCGCACCAGCGCCGTGGCCGTGGCGATGAAGAACGAGCGGCTGGTGGTCGCGATGACCGATCCCAACGACCTCACGGCGGTCGGCGAATTGGAAGCCGTGACGGGCATGCGCGTGGAGAGCTGCCTCGCCACCGATCCCGCGGTGACGCGCGTCCTCGATCGCGTGTATCCGATCGAAACCACCTTACCGGTGCTCGCGGCTCGCGAGCCTGCCGCCGCCGCCGTGATCGAAGCGCCGGTGCAAGACACCGGGCACGCTCTCGACCTTCTGATCTGCAACTGGATCCGCGACGGCATGCTCGCGGGTGCGAGCCATCTGGTCATCGAGCGCACGCCGCTATTCCTGATCGTGCGGTGCGAGATGGCCGCCGACAGCTTCGAG
>CAYUSL010000989.1:0-1512 GCA_964447125.1 uncultured bacterium
AGGTGGCACTGCGCTGTTACGATGACCGCGGCACGGCGCTCAAGCACCTCACCAAAGGCACGACCTGGTTCATCGCCGCGGGTGGCAGCCGTCAAGGCGGCCCGGGCGAGGCATTCGCCGGCGGCCCCTGGCCACTCACCGGCTTTCTCGGCGCCGCGCGGATCGAGGCGGTGGTCCTGAGCGTGGACTACGCCGACGGCACCCACTGGCAGCGCGAAGATCTGGCGAAATTCAGCGCCAACGAGGAGTGATTCATGTTGCTCTTGCTCGCCGCATTCCTACCGTTCTTGCTCATCGGCTTCCTGCTCTGGTACGGCCTCTTCCGCGCCGGCTCGACGATCGCGGATCTGTTGAGCCCATTCATCAAGAGCACGGCGCCGGCCTGACGCAGACCGACTCAGGGCTGCGTCAGCTCACGCTGGCCAGGCTCGGCTCGGCGCCCTGGGGCACCCTCTCGTCCGAGCCGTCCGCGCTTCCTTCGTCGTAGCGCAAGAGCTTGCGGTAGAGCGTCTTGGGATCGATCCCGAGCATCTCCGCCGCACGCTTGCGCTGGCCGCCGGCGAGTGCCAGCGCTCGGAAGATGTGGTCGCGCTCGAGCTGATCGAGGGTGGGGAAGCTCGCAGCACTGGCAGCCGGGATCGGGTTGGAATCGATCGTCGCCGGCGCGGCAGTGACCTGCGCGGGCCAAGGCGCGGTGGGGGCCGTGGGCATCGGTACGGCGGCGACACCGCGGCGAATGGACACCGGCAGATGCTCGATCGAGACCTCGGTGCCGCGGGTGAGCGCCACCGCGTACTCGATGCAGTTCTGTAGCTCGCGGACGTTGCCCGGCCACGGATAAGCCATCAGCGCCTCGGTGGCCGAGGGCGCGATCCCCACGACCTGGGGCCGCCCGACGCGCGCCGCACTCTGCTCGACGAAGTGCATGGCCAAGAGCGGGATGTCCTCGAGTCGCTCGCGCAGCGGCGGCAGCGCGAGCCGCACCACGTTGAGCCGGAAGTAGAGGTCCTGACGTAGCAGTCCCGCGCGCAGTGCCGAGTCGAGATCCTGGTTCGACGCGGCGACGACGCGCACGTCGATGGGGATCGGCTGGGTGCTGCCCACTGGCACCACCTCGCGCTCTTGCAGCACGCGCAGGAGCTTCACCTGCGCCGACGCGGGCATCTCGGTGACCTCGTCCAGGAAGATCGTGCCGCCGCTCGCGTCTCGGAAGTAGCCGGCCTTGTCGGTGAGCGCGCCCGTGAACGCACCGCGCACGTGACCGAAGAGCTCGCTCTCGAAGATCTCGCGCACGATCGCGCCGCAGTTCACCGCCACGAACGGGCCGCTGGCGCGCTTCGACGCGAAGTGGATCGTCCGTGCCAGCACCTCCTTGCCGGTGCCGCTCTCGCCGTTGATGAGGATCGTCGACTCGGTGGGGGCGAAGCGATCCACCAGCTCGTAGAGCTCCTGCATCGACGGCGCTTTACCGTAGAGCCGCCCCATGTGGTAGCGGGTGCGAAGCTCTTTGCG
>CAYUSL010000990.1:0-1511 GCA_964447125.1 uncultured bacterium
GACAGGCTGGAGCGCGCGCGATCCTTCGCGCGCGAGGCCAAAGTGAGACACCACCCGAGCGCGGTCGGGATGGACAAGAGAGCCGCTCCTCACCAAGATCGACAGACGGCGCGCCGCCCTGCCTCCCCACCCATGCGACGAGCGAGACCGATGATGTCGAAACCGACAGTATTCCTTCGCGAGAGCTTGGGCGCGATTTGCGTGCTGCTCTCCGGCGCGCACTGTGCCTCCGACCATCCCGGCGAGCCGACTCCCGGCCTCACCATCCGCGAGGAAGCGCGCCTCAAGGTGGGTGCCGTGGGCTCGGGAAGCTGGATCCTGCCCAACGGCCGCAGGATCGAGCCACTCGGCACGATGGTGAACGTCGACGAGATCCCGCTCAGCGTCGCGGTCTCGCGCGACGGCGCGACCGTGTTCGCCACCTCCACCGGCCGCGGCCCACAGACCGTCACCGCCATCGACACCGCGAACGCCGAGGCGCGCTCGCGGGTCGAGCGCGCGGCGCTCTACGCCGGCCTCGAAGTCGCTCCCGACGGTCGCACGCTCTACGCGGCCGGCGGCGGTACCAGCACCATCGAGGTCCTCGACTGGGACGGCAGCGCCCTCACCGCCCGAGCGTCGTACGCGACGCGGCTGCGATTCCCCGCGGGGCTGGCGCTCAGCCCCGACGGCACGCTCGTCTACGCGGTCAATCAGGCTGGACGCGGCCTGGAGATCCTCGCCACCGCCGACGGCGCGCACGTGGGCTCGATCGGCACCGGCAACAACCCGTTCGACGTGGCGCTCTCACCCGACGGCACCGAAGCGTACGTGTCGGCGGAACGCGACTCGACGGTGGAGATCTTCGACGTTCGCGATCCTGCGGCGCCGGTGCGGCTTGCCACGGTGGACGTGCCCAAGAATCCCGAAGGTCTCGCGGTGTCCGCCGACGGCACGTTGCTCTGGGTCGCCAACGCCGACGAAGACACCGTCACGAGCATCGACCTCGGCAAACGCAAGGTCGAGCGCTCGATCGATCTGCGCGCGATCGAGGCGCAGGGCTACGGCCGCGGTCCCAACGCGCTCGCGTTCTCTCCCGACGGCACGCGCCTCTACGTGGCGCAGGCCACCGAGAACGCGATTGCAGTGGTGGACCTCGCCACCAGCCGTGTGATCGGCGCCATCCCCACGGCCTGGTACCCCACGGCGGTGGCGGTCTCGCCCGACGGCAAGCGGCTCTACGTCGCCAACGCCAAGGGCACCGGCGCGGGGCCGACCGGACCGGTCCACGCGCAGCTACGCAACGGCGCCACGGTGCAGCTCGCGGACATCCCGTCGGACGCCGAGCTGGCCGAGATGGCGACGCGCATCGACGCGATGAACGCGCGCTCGGCAAACCTCTTCGACGTGGATGCGCGCCACTTCTCGAACCCCGTGCCGCGCGAACGCGGTGGCGATTCGCCCATCGAGCACCTCCTGATCGTGGTGCGCGAGAACAAGACCTACGACGCGCTCCTCGGCGATTGGCCCGA
>CAYUSL010000991.1:0-1508 GCA_964447125.1 uncultured bacterium
TTGAAGATCTGCATGTCGTGCACGTTGGCGACGTAGTTCACCTGGTCGGTCGTGTTCGAGAAGCTGCCCTTGAACACCGTTCGCACGCCTTGCACGGTCTCGCTCGGCGGCGGGACCGGCGTCGGGTCCGGGGTCGGCGTCGGCGTCGGCTCGGGCGTCGGCGGTGGTGGTGGCGGCGGATCGGCGACGTACTTCGTGACCGCCACGACGAGCTGGTCGAGATCGCTGGTATCGACGTTCTGGGTCGTGTAGTAGCGGACCTGGAGCTGACGGCTGGAGTCGACGAACCGCGAGAGGTCGCCCGACAGCGTGAAGCTCAGCGCCTGCCAGGTGTGATAGGCGGCGACGTCGTTGTAGCCGAGGGTCACCCAGCTCTTCGCGGCGAGGTCGCGGACTTGGAAGGTCCACCGCTGCTGCTTCTTCACGCGGCCGTAGAAGTTGGCCTTGAGCGAGATGCCCGAGGCTGCCGCGATGTCGACGTCACTCGGCACGCGGAAGTAGAAGATGCCTTGGTAGCCGCTCGAGCTTGGGGTGTAGCGCTGGGCGCGCGTGAGATCGGTGCTGGTGCCGGTGAGGTCCTTGGTCGCCAGGACGCTCAGGGCTTGGGCGCCCGTGGTGCCGCTGACGGTCGAGACGGAGCTGGGCGCGAGCTCGGTGGTGACGTAGCCAGCTTGACTGGATGAGGCGATGCCGACGGCCGCGAGGGCCGCCACCAACACACCGCACAGGGATGAGATCGTGCGCGAGAACTTCATGTGAGCCTCCTGGGTCGGGCTGGGGCGATCGGGCTTCAGGCCTTCGACTGCGCCTTGCGATCGGCCCAGGCCCCGCGGAGGCTCTGGGAAGGTCGCTCGGCAACCCTGCTGCCATGTCCCGAAACGGGATTTAGGCCAGTGGCTTTGCGTCCCACCGTTTCCGGTGGTTTGCCCTTGACGAGACGATTGAGTCCGAAGTGCGTACTCCCCTGCGTGTTGAGAAGTGTGACGATCCGTCTGGGAGCAATCCGGCTGCCAAAGTCTTGAATCGTCACGGCGCCAAAAACATGAGCATTATTCGCCGCCGGACTGGGGTCATCTGGACTTTTCGCCGGCGCGCTGGGCAGAAAGTCACCGCAATGACGACAGCGGTGTGCGGATCGTCAGGAAATCACGAGGCACCAATCGACATGGTCTCGTCGACCTGCACCCTGCTCGCGGGGTGGGCTCAGGGCGCGTCGCAGTCGAGCTGGGCGCGCTGAGCGGCGCCCGTCGTGGTCGCTGGGGTGGTAGGGGGCGACCGCGAACATCTCCCTGAATGGCGATGGATCCCGACGACGGAGGCCATCCGGCGCGTGCGCTGTGGACTGCGGTATTGTCGACTGCATTACTCAGCCGAGCACGGAGGCTGCTCATGCGATCGACCCTGACTCGAGTCACCCGCCGTACGCCTGTCGCTGCATCGCTCGTTGCAGCGATTCTCGCGATGGCCGCGCCTGCCGCCGCGGTCACCCGCCACGTGTTCGTGACCTC
>CAYUSL010000992.1:0-1505 GCA_964447125.1 uncultured bacterium
CGATCGCCGCGCAGGTCGCGAGCGTGAGTGCCGTGTCGTCCGTCGGCGAGCCTGCCGGCCACTCGCTCGCCATCACTGGTGAGGTCATGCCCTCGTACGGCGCGCCCCACGCGTCCCCGAGCATGCCGCCGACGAGACACCCGAGAACGCGGTCGTGTGCGTCGCCGCTCATGCTGGTGAAGACTGGTAGCGGGCACGAAGCTCGCGGATCGGGAGCTGGCCCGGAGCCGCGGGCTCTTCACCCTCGACGAAGCCGTAGGTCATGCACGAGCCGAAGACCGGGCCCATGACGCGACTGATCGAGCCCTCGGCACCCAGAGCCATGCCCACGATCTGCGCCGCTTCGTAGCGGTCGCGGAAGGCCTGAACGAAGGAAAGCAGACGCGCCACGTCGATCGGTCCGCGGGCCATGGGACAGACCTTGAAAACCGTGGCCCCGAGCTGCTCGACGGCTTCGGCAGCGAGGCCGGCCAACGCTCCGGCCGAGGGCGTGCCGCGGACATCGTGGTGGGAGACGACCGCACCGCGTCCGAGCTCTCTGCAGCGCGCGATCACGTGCTCGCGCAAGCCGCGCGACGCCAGCTCGACGTCGATCAGCTCCGCCTCGGCCACGATCGCGTCGAAAATCGGCCGCCGCTCATCGTCGGAGCGATGCCAATCGCCCAGCTCGGTGGCGAGCCGGATGGTGGCGACCAGCGGCAGGCCCGCCGCGGCGCGTGCTGCACGCAGCGCCGTGACGGCTCGCTCGGGAGTGAGCGCGGGGTCGCGATCGAGTCGCACCTCGATCACGTCCGCGCCCTGCTCGCAGGCGCGGCGAGCGCTCGCAGCCACGTCGGGTGCCGCCACCACCGCTACGATGCGCGGCTCGGCGCCAAGCACCAGCGCGCCGAGCTCGAGAGTGCGATCGGATCGGTACAGTCGAATCATCGAGCGACTCGGTCACGCTTCCCCGTCGCAGCGAGTGGCATCGCACCGGTGGCGCTGCCGCGCGAACCCTCGACGAGGCGCGACGCGAAGCTACCACGCTGATGAGCGACGCATACGCCGAACGGCACCGCCGACGAGCGGCGCGCGTCGAGTTGCGGGAGCGGCGCCTCGCGCGACAGCCCCTTCGCGATACGGGAGGCTGACGCAGCCTCCGATCGAGCGCCTCGAGGTCCGATTCGCGCACCGGTTTCCACGCGCGCGTCCATCTCGCGGGGGGCCGTCGAGGGACCGACGGCCCTCCAGCCGATCTGCACATCGGTCTCCACGCTCGCGTCCATCTCGCCGTGGGGCCGTCGAGGGGCCGACGGCCCTCCAGCCGATCTGCACATCGGTCTCCACGCGCGCGTCCATCTCGCGGGGGCCGTCGAGGGACCGACGGCCCTCCAGCCGATCCGCGCATCGGTCTCCACGCTCGCCGTCGATCTCTCCGCGAGCCCGAAGGCGAGCCGCGAGCAACGCGAAGCGCCTTGGGGGTGGGGCCCCACGAAAACCGCGTTTTTCGTGGGGCGGGGGTCTGG